>PANU01000085.1 GCA_002707745.1 Flavobacteriaceae bacterium | reverse complement strand
TTTTGCTTCGTTTTTTATGTGTGAAGGGATGGGTAATATGGAAAGTTCTATCCCTGCTTTATTAATAGATTGCTTAAAACTACCATCCATTCCTTTTATAATAATAAGCACCCATAGTTCCGGAAATGTTAAAAACAACAGGCAGCCTATTGCAATTCCTAACGGTAAAATGAGCAAATTGGTGGTTACCCCTAACCAAGCCAGCAAACGATTGGTAAGAAATAGTTGAATTAATAATGCAATTACATTAAAGGAGGAGAACCAAAAACCAAAAAAGGAGGCTAGTTCGTCACTATCCGGGATAGCTTTATTTGCAAAATCACTAAACTGAAAATCTACTAGCTTTGCCATGACAACACCAACACCAACAATAGCTGCCAGATAGGACAAGTGCTTGGAATTTACAATAAGGTTGAATGGTGAAACATACGAACTTTGCATGGTACCTTTTCGTTGTTTCCGAATGTAGGTGTTTAATTTTTCTACACGAAGTTTCCAGACGGTTTGAAGAATAGGAATACAACACACAATAAGTAGTGCTGCCACTAAAATAACCACTCTGTTTCCGAAATTAGATGCTAAAATAGTAGTTAAATATCCACCAAATATTCCTCCAGCTATGGCACCTGCTCCAATAAAACCAAACAAACGCTTTGCTTCACGTGCATTGTAGACCATATTTGCAATAATCCAAAATTGTGATGTAACCAACACAGCAAAAATAGAAACACTTAAATAATATACATACAGGACCCAATCATTGATGCTGTTTGTGTACATTAACACACTTAGCAACGCAAACATAAGACTGAAAAATAGTAAGGTGCCGGTTGTAATTTTCCGAAGCGAAAATTGTTTAACCCCTTTATTATAAAAATAGGAAACCAAGACTGCTACTACCGCGACCAACATATATCCATACGGTAAATGCGCTGCTCCAAGTTTTGAAAGGAACAACGCATTTACAGTGGGTTTTACCATTAAAAGAACAGTGATAAGCAGAAAGATATATAACTGCATAAAAAAAGAGATGCGGATTTCCCCATCTCTTATATCGAAAGTTTTTTTAAAAAGGTATGCGAGCATTTTAGGGTTAACGTATTAGTACCCTATAAAGTTCGTGATTTTTTCATAACATTTTCTAAAGGAACTACTAAATCTCTGATTATTTGTTCACCTAAATCGTTATCTATTAAAGCTACTAAAATATACTTACGATCTGGACCCCATACCAAAACTGAATCTGAGTGATAGTTTCTCCACGATCCCGATTTTCTGAATACTCTCGCTTCAGGAGCTACACGATCTAAAGTATTTACAAATTTATGGTGCAGTTCTGGGTTTTCCATAATATTAAGCATTTGTCTGGAGCGCGTTTCGTTTACCAGATTGCCCATGGCAAGTTGATAGTAAAAACTACAAACCTGACGTGTAGTGGCAGCATGGCTTAATCCCTTTAACGGTTCGGGGTAACGTCTTCCTCCGGCTGCATAGCGCTTCCCTACCCAAAGTCCTCCTCCAACTTCTTCATCGTATAACTTGTGTTTTGGTGAGCGCAAAACAGATTCAATTTTTTCATACCCAACGCGATCAATCATACGGGTGGTTGCCTGATTGTTAGATTTGCTAATCATTAAGCGCATATCATTTTGAATTGCTTTAGAGTTAGCCAATTCTCCTTTATCAATAGCGTCCATAGAAGCTAATAAAACTGCAATTTTTGGCAAACTTGCAGCATACATCATGTGGTCATCGTTTAGACCTGCATACTGAATGTCATTTATATCGCTTAAATCTACAATTCCAATAGACATCATTTTGTTGTCTATTAAGCGTTTCCAGTTTTTATGTTTGTAAATTTCATCTTCTAGTTCTGCTTGTAGTTCTGAGCAGTAAAGTTCATCAATTGCATTAATATCGCCCTGAATTTTTATAGGAAGATCCTGAGCAAAAGATATAATTGATGTAAATAAAAAGATAAGTAGTGTGGGGAATCTGAAGCTGTATTTCATATATATAATATAGGGTTTTAAAGCATTGATAGCTAGACAACTATCATAAAATCGTGCAAATGTATGTTAAAAATGGATGCACTCTTCATACGTAACGTTAAATTCTTCAAAATATTCTGCAATGCACACATTTCTGTCGAAAATTATATTTATAACTTACAACAAATTAGACTTATACCGTAATACCTATGCTAAAAAACATAAAAAATCTCTAAAAAGAAGTAGAAAAACAAACAGATTAAATACAATAGATATTTAAGTTTTTAAACTCTGGATTACATAAAAAGATACTCTTATAAAAGTAATTATGAATATATAACCTTTACCATAAAGTTAGTGTAGACACATCAAAGTATTGAGTTAACATCTGCTATATATAATTTTTAAATACCAGCAGCAAAAGAGTTTCATATCAAATGTAATCACAGAAACATTTTAAAACCTACTTACGCCAAAAAAACAAAACCGTACTCACATGGAGTACGGTTTCTTGAGTGAAGTGACCGCGGAGGGATTCAAACCATTCCCCGTAGCTTTAGTTTTATTAGCTGTTTCGGGATTTCAACTGTTCAAAGTAACCGAATAACTACCATTTTAAACGATAGAAATTGTAATTAATTGACTTTCAATCTAACGTAAAGATACAATTTGATTGGTTTCAAGCAAAGTAAAAGTTTTTAAAATAGTAAAAAAAAATAAAATTCTATTCCCTTAATCGTGTATTCCGATAAGGATTTTATGCAAAATTTCTTGAATCTTATCAATTGTTTTATTCATTTCCTGTGCTAATGTGACTTCTGGGTTTTCCGCTATATCTTTATCCTGAATACTATTCTTCAAAATAGAAACTATGGTTTCTTTTAATGTTAGGTTTTCATCCAAAATTGGACGCATCTTCCTTCCAATAATTCTAGCCGAAACTTTTATCACTTCAAAATCATCATCGTCAAAAAGATCCAGATGATCATCATAGGCATCCTCTTCGTATAAATCCCAAGCATGTTTCAATAAATATGAAATATCTTCAAGATCCTTTATTCTATGAGCCGGCTTTTCACTCCATGAGACCAGCTTCAGGATAAAGATCCCTTCTACTGGTGTAACCGGAATTATTGAACCCGAATTTGGTAATGGAAATATTTCGGCACTATCCCCTACTTCTCTAAATCCTAAAACTGACAAAATGAGATTTCTTTCAACAAAATTTACGGTATATGCCTCTTCAATCTCTCCATAAGGCAGTAAATCTATCGCTGTATTGGTCTTCTCATAGTACAAACGGTGCGGTTCTTTGGCTTTTAAAAATCCAGGGTTACATAATTCAGTAAATAAGGAATCATAAGTTTCAATATCCGGGACCATTATAGCAAAATCAATATCACCCGTTCCACGACTTGGCTTAATCCCTTTTTTATATAATTGAACATCCCGAGCATTTGCACCAATCAAATAATATTTGATATTATATATACTAAAAACTTCTTCTAAAATGATATATACTTCTTCGTGATGGGCAAACGAATACTGTTTAAAGTTTTGGGGCGATGTACTCATTGTAAAGTATTTGTGCTGTTTCTACATTTCTTTCATTACCACTATATATTAGCTCTGCGTAAATAAGTAATGGGTGGACCGCAACATCATCATAATTATAGTTAACGGATCCCTGCTTCCAAAAAAGGTTATATACTGTGATTTCCCCGTTGCTATCTGGAATCAGCCTTAGACTCTTTATTAAATCTTTTTTTGATCTATTGGTAAATAATGAATAGACAGTTGGATTAAGATAGTTTGTTATTGATGCCGCACCTGGTTCTCCCCCCCAGCGTGTTTCAAATCCCTGAACATTTTCTTTTATTACTAAATTTCGCTGACTTCCAAAACGGAAAGTACCAATTTTATAAGCCGGTAAAATCTTTTCATTTACCAATATGATCCATTTTTCCAGAAGTTCTTCGCGTTTAACGAGCTGATATTTTTTATCATTGTTCCATTGTACAATATATCCTTCATCCTGTAAGCCATTGATAAATTTACTTACACTCCCAAGTGAAACCTCACTTATTTCAGCTAATCTCCTATAAGTTTCATTTATTTTTTCTGGATCTTGCAAAAGTTGAAATAATATTTGTCCACCAGCTTGAGTAAATACTTTTGAATATTGATTGAAAACTGGTTTTGCATCCCCCTTTTCTATGTATACTTTAGTGGCTTTTAAATTTAAAAAAGCATTTCCAAAACTATCAACATAGTTTATACTTCGCTTTTTTAATTCTTTTTTTGCATTAGGTGTTATATAATCTGACACCAATAAAAAATTATCTATATTAGTTGCTAGACGCTCTATTAAAGAAATATGTTGTGGGCGCGTATCTCTTTTGGTTACAACAGATATTGCTTCTCCATTAACAGTGAATTGAGTTTCAGCAAGTTCATTATTTTTAGTACTTTGTTTAATTAAAAGCCCTATATCCAGAGCATCAAGAAAGTCTTTACTTTTCATATAAGCGTCCATCTGTTCAATTTTTAAATTGTGTTCATGTAACATGAACATTCAAATATAATGAACGTATCTAAATATTACTACTTTATGTTCATCTTTAACAATTGTTCATGTTACATGAACGTGAGTATTTCTTAAACAAATTTTATATTTTTTAATAAATCAAGTTATAAACCCTATCAAAACCAAAAGTAAATGATGTGATTCATTACCCATACTTAGACTAGTATTATGAAATTCCGGTAAGTTTGATATAGTAAGATCGGTTTTTCACAAAAATTTGATGCAAAACGGATTTATTTTTGGGGAGGTTCAGGCCGTTTGCTACAAATTTATGGCAAAGTAATAAACTACACAGGATTAATTAAAAACGCAAGAGGGATGCTATTCGTTATCCTGTGTTTTCTCATTTTTCACTTCGCTCGCGGACTAAAATGGAACTTTTTCTTGTATGGAATGGGTTTAAAAGCATCATAAATTTTGAAAGAAAATACTACGATTAAAATAAGTAAAAACCATTTACTTATTATATCTGGAGGGTCTTCCCTTTTAAAAAAATGAAGGAATATTGTTTTGGCAATATTTTCTTGCCAAGCAAAACGAACGCCGAGCTTCCTTTTGTTTCCATTTACTTCCCATAGAGCTGTACGCGTTTCCTTTTCGGAATAACAATATAAAATTTACGATTGAGTAAAGCTTTTATATTAATGGACTTATTAAAAGGTGCACTAAAAAAAATGATTATCAGGTAGAAAATGCAGGAAATACTTAAGACAATCCATAAGATTTTTAATATATGACTAATAAGTTTGATTGTAGTGTTTTCCTCATTTAGATATTGCGAACCTATTTTTCTAACAAGCCATTTATTGAGAAATCTGGTGATTAATAAAAGTAACAAGACCACTCCTATTACAATAATTATATATAAAGGTATCTTGATATGAATCTCAGGTATCAATCATATTTATTAGAATAAATTTTGAATGTAACTATTCAAAATTCTATAATGGCAAATTTTTCATAACTTCTTTTCCTTTTTCTGTGGTAATGGAATTCATATAAAATCTCAACGTTTTTTGCTGATATTCCCTTCTACTAAGATCTTCAGTTTTAAAATACGGAGAGCCATCAATAGACATTGCTAAATGAAAAAAAAGTTTTGCATAGAATTGCTCATCAAAATCTTCTCTGTACAGACCCTGTTTTCTGCCTCTCTCAATGTTATGTACCAGTATTTCTGAAAGTCTTTCAGAAAAATAAAACATATGCCTATTGAATATTTCAGGATAATATTTCATAAGTTGCTTTAAATGAATAGAATTATTGGTCTGTGACATTTTCTCAATATCTTCATCCCGCGCAAACATTCGTTCTACCGCATTATCAATTTTATTATCCAGATCTTTCATCTTTTGGAGTACTTTTTCTATTCCATACACCAAAGTTTCCTCAATGAGGACCTCCTTACTTTTATACTTCTCATAAAGCGTTTTTTTTGAAACACGCAAAGCTTTTGCAATATCGTCCATCGTAACAGCTTTCGCCCCATATTCTAAAAAAAGCTTTGAAACTTTTTCGATTATATTTTTATCATTCTCCATAAACACAAAATTATTTTTTTTTAAAGACAGTATATTAAACCTGCTATTTCTTAAGTTACTAAAATTCCAACTCACTCTTTGGATTAATATGCTCATAATCGGCAGTCATCAATTCTTCATAATCATTTTTCTCCTTAGAAGAGAATTTCTCTTCGAGACGAACAAAGATCAAATATACCACCGGAACAATAACCAAAGTTAAAAATAATGAAGATAATAGTCCTCCAATAATAACGATGGCCAGGCCGTTGTTCATTTCGGCAGCGGCACCCGATGCCAATGCAATAGGTAGCATACCGAAAACCATAGCTATGGTAGTCATCAAAATGGGGCGAAGCCTTGCATGGTTTGCCTGTATCAAAGCCTTTCTTATCGTTTCTCCTTGAGCCAGTCGATGATTAGCAAAATCTACCAGTAGAATTGCATTTTTTGCCACCAAACCAATAAGCATAATAATTCCCAAAATGGTGAATATATTCAGGGCATTATTAGTTAGTGCCAGCGCCCATAAAGCTCCAATGAAAGAAAGCGGAATGGAGAACAATACAATAAACGGCTTAACAAAGTCATCATATAGCACCACCATGATCATATACACTAGCATAATTGCAGCCAAAAGAGCTGCTCCCAAGGTTCCAAAACCTTCACTTTGGTTTTCCATATTTCCTCCCCAGACCCAATTTACACCTTTAGGTCTTTCGACGCTTTCTAGTTTATCTTCCCATTCCTGAGCTACTTCACCTAGCGTTTTACCCACCGTCTGGGCTGTTACAGCCACAGAGGGAGACCTATCAAATCGTTCCAATTTAGAAGGACCTGATTCATAGCTAATATCGGCAAACTGAGTTAGGTTTATCACGTCTCCATTATTATTGGTAAACTGAATATTTTGAACATCTTCTATATCATTTCTGGATGCTTCATCAAAAATAATATTGATGTCATATTCATTGTTACCTGTACGGAATTTATTATCTGTATTTCCACTAAAGGCTGTACGAAGGGTTTGCCCCACTGTGGCAACATTTAAACCTAATGAAGCCATTTTATCCCGATCCACATTTACTGAAATTTCAGGGTTTCCTTCCTCTACACTGGTTTCAATTTCGGTGGCACCATCCACACTTCTAAGTATTTTCTCGGCAGCTTCAGCATATTCCAGGGCTTCTTCAAAGGTATTTCCTGTAATGGTCATTTGCAAAGGTGCTGCTTCAGCTCCTACCAGCCCTACGGAAACCGTTGTTACATCTGCTGCTACCAATTTCTTTTCTATATTTCTTTTGATTTTAGCAGCCATTACATTGGTTTTCTCAGCTCTTTCAGACTGGTCAACTAACGTAACTGATATTTCTGACTTATAACTGGTAGCTTGAGTACCTCCGGCTCCCCCACTACTGGTTTGACCCACAGTGGTTATAACACGGTCAACTTCTGGGATTTGGGAAAGATAATTTTCAGCTTTTTGAGTTATGAAATTAGTTTCCTCAATGGAAGCATCTTTATCAATCTCTAACTGTATTAGAAATTCCCCTCTATCTGTTGAAGGAAAGAAGGCAGATCCGATGTATCCCATACCTATTAAAGCAATAGAACTCACAAATAAGGCGAATACAACAAAAAATGTTTTTACCTTATTATCTAAAGACCATTTCAGGATTTTGGTTATTTCATCTGTAAACCACGTCAAGCCTTCTTCAAATTTATGGATGATTTTCCCCAAGAAAGACTTGGCGCTTATAAGTTCAAGCTTTCCAAACCTAGAAAACAACCACGGCACAACGGTAAACGATACTAATAAAGATAGTAAAGTAGCTATCACCACAGTCACACAGAATTGTCGAATGATATCAGAGACAAGGCCTGAACTAAGGGCGATTGGTAAAAATACCACTACAATAACAAGTGTGATCGCAGTTACGGTAAACCCAATTTCTGAAGCCCCATCATACGCTGCACGTACTTTGTTTTTGCCCATTTCCATATGGCGGTGAATGTTTTCAATCACCACAATAGCATCATCTACTAGAATACCAACAACGAGTGAAAGAGCAAGTAAGCTCATAAGGTTAAGGCTATAGCCCAGAAGCCACATTCCAATAAAGGTCGCGATCAACGAGGTGGGGATTGCCACCATTACAATAAGTGCGTTTCTATAACTGTGCAGAAAGAATAGCATTACAAATGCTACCAAACCTATGGCGATAAAAAGGTCCTTTATAACTGAATTTGCGGCTTCAAGAGTAAATTCAGAAGTATCATTTGCTATTTCTATGTTAACTCCCTGCTCATCATATTGCTGCTCAATTTCTGCCATTTCTTCCTGAACAAGTTCACTAACGGCCACCGCATTTGCATCAGTCTGCTTCTGAATTTGGAGAAGAATGGTATTGCTGCGGTTAATACGCGCGATCTTTTCAACTTTCTTTTGAGTATCCTGAATTTCAGCTACATCAGAAAGTCTTATATTCTGCCCATCTTGTGAAGCAATCACAAGATTTCTCAATACTTCTACAGATTGAATTTTTCCAGCCAAACGGATTAGAGTGGTATTTTCCCTGGTGGTTAGGTTTCCTGTGGGAAAATCCATATTTGAAGCCGTTATTATTTGCTGCACAATTGGCACGGTAAGCCCATACCCCTGAAGTTTTTTTGGATCGAGATTTACCCTTATCTCCCTTTCTTGACCTCCCACAAGGTTTACCTGCGCAACTCCCGTAAGACGTGAGAAGGCGGGTTGAATTTTTTGATCTATAAGATCATAAAGTTCATTTTCAGAGAGGTTTGCTGTAATTCCTAAACTCATTATAGGCATATCGGAAATCGATACCTGAGAGAGTGAAGGTTCATCAATGTCCTCCGGAAGATCAGATCGAATGGAGTTTATCTTTCTTTGAGCTTCATTTAGTAAAAAATCTACATCGGCTTCGTTATTAAACTCAATAGTTACTACCGATAAACTTTCAAAAGAACTTGTTTGTATTTTATCAATATTCTCTAGCGAAGAGACAGCATCTTCTATTTTTCTACTTACTGTATTCTCAACTTCGGCAGGTGACGCGCCGGGATACGGTGTCATTATGGTCACTACCTTTACTTCAAATTTCGGAATCAGCTCATAGTTGAGCTGACTATAGCTGAAAAGACCACCAATAATAAGTAATGCGAGCATTACAATAACTAAACTCGGCCTTTTTATAGATATTTCTGCTAATTTCATTGCTTATCTGATGTTTCATTAATTACTTCTACAGCAGTAGCATCTGTAAGGTTAATTTGCCCACTGGTCACTACTACATCTCCTTCACTAAGCCCATCTATCACCTGTACTTTTCCACCATAGTTTATTCCGGTGCGTATTTTAGTGAGATAGGCGGTTTTATCTCTTACAATAAAAACCTGATTATCATTTACACTCCCCACGAAGGCTTCTCTGGGAATTACCAAAACGTCGTTTTGTCCTTTCTGATTAAATATTGCCGTGGCATACATTCCGGCACGTAAAGTATTTTCTGAATTATCCACAGTAATCTCCACCGGAAACTTCAGCGCTCCATTAGATGCAGGGGCGATAAATGTAATGCTACCAGTAATAGTATCTTTAGTGACACTGGGAACAATCTGAACTGAATCATTTACTTTCAACTGACTTACCAAAGCTTCATCAACCTCTACTTTAAGGTCGAGTGAAGAAATATCAACCACTTCAACAATAGGATTTCCAGGTGCCACTATCATTCCTACTTCAACCATTTTTTCATTTACGATCCCGCTGATTTTGGACTTCACATTGGTGTCTCCAAAATTTAATTGAGCAGATTGATGCTGGGCACGGGCATTTTCTACCTGTAAGCGTGCCTGATCAAGCTGAGTTTCGGTCACCCCTCCTGTTTTGAAAGCTGCCTCGTACCTGTTAAGATTTGAAATGGCATTGTCTAGTGTCGCTTTAGCATTAACAAGGTTAACATTCGTTTTGTCTCCCGTAAGTTTAGCCACTACCTGCCCTTTCTTGACTTCATCTCCTTCCTTAACATGAATGGTTGCTATTTGCCCTCCCATTTCTGCGGAAATTTGTGCTCTTGTATCAGGTCGAAAAGTACCATTCACAGTAAACATTCCATCTATTTTTTCACTTTGCACAACGGTGGTATTAACCGCTACCTCTGTATTTTCTCTGGCAACTATACTTAATTCTTCCTCGTTATTTGTTTTGTTGTTTTGGAGGATTAGGAAGAATACTACGGCAATACCTACTAAAGCAACTATTGTTATGATTGTCTTTTTTTTCATCTTAAAGGTTGTTTTCTTTTAATGTTTCTAATTTTCCTTGGGATTTTAATAGTGCCACTTCGGCTAATTTATATTCCAGTTGAGCATTTGTAAGATTATTTTTCGCTGTGGAAAGTTCTCTTTCGGCGTCTAACATATCGTTGAGGGAAGCCAAGCCCAGTTCATAATTGCTCTGGATATCTTCAAGCACTTCCTGTGCAAGTGCTACGTTTTCTTCTTGGGTATCAATGGTAAGAAAGCTGTTTTCCAATTGTGCGGTTGCATTTTCATACGCAAGTTGCAGCGACAGTTTTGTTTCCTGTAAATCTTCCTGAGCTTTGTCAATTTCTATTTGATTTTGTCTTACCCTTGCACTGGTGGCACCACCATTGAAAATAGGGATACTGATATTTACGCTCACAGAAGCAAGGTCTGACCAAAAAACTCCCTTATCTTCTCCATTCCATAAAGGAACTTCGTCTCCTTGCCCTAACCATCCATAATTAGCTGAAAGGGATGCAGAAGGATAATATTCAGCCACTGTAGATTTTTTCTTCCATTCTAAAAGCTCTATTTGTTTATCAAGTAACTCGAGTTCTGTTCTGTCTGATATTCCAAACTCTATCCCGGGTAAAAAAGTGGGCTGAAAACTTTGTTCCGGCAATGTAATTTCCTGGTCAATGGCCATTCCAATCATAAACTTAAGCGCGTTTTCACTCAAGTCCACAGCATTGATTGCCTGTTGACGGTTACTTTTTAAATTATTAAGAGCAACTATACTACGGTCATAATCTATCTTTTTTGCCAATCCATTGTCGTATAAACCTTTCACAATTTTTAGCGTTTGTTCCGTGAGCTCTAAATTGCTCTGTAGGTTCTCCAGCGTCTGTTGAGATTGATAGACCTGATAATAGGCAGTCGCAACTTTTTCAATAATCTCTTCATTGGTAAGTTTTGCATTAAGCTGATAAAACTCTTTCGTTGATCTTGCAGCTTTAAGCCCCACAAAAACAGCCTGATTAAATATAGTTTGAGAAAGCTGCACATTGGCAGTAGAATTCCATTTCCTACCAAAAGCTACCGCTATACTTTCTCCGGGTGCACCGAAAATTTCGCCAGGCAATATATTTTCCTGTAATAAGGCATTATAGGTAGTACCCGCATTGGCCGATAGATTGGGCAAAGCATTAGCCCTGACTTCTGCGATTTGTGCATCAGCATTATCAACATCAAGACGTGCTTTTTCAGCATCTGCCTTGTGTTCTAAGGCATAAGAAACTGCCTCCGTAAGATCCAGTTCAACGGGTTCCTGAGCAAAAGCAATGCTTGTGGCAAGGAGAAACCATACAATCACATTTTCCATTTTAATAATAAATTATTTTTCAATTAATAAAGCACAAACTTAAGACTAATAAACTAAATTACAATAAAAGTTTTGTAGTTTTTTAGTTTCAATTAAACTTTAATCAGGCTAAACTCTATCAAAAATTTGATAGTATAAGAATCTATTAGGAAGGTTTTTTTATGTCTCTATACATTCTAAAAGAGATTGTCATACTTCAATTATCAAAACCTACTTTACAAACAAGAAGCTTTATCTATTGAATATTATAAATAGCAAAAAAATAAGTTTTAGTAAATCCAGAAAATAGAATATCCTGCCCATTTAATTACTTAACCTATTTATCGTTAAAACTGATTTAAGTATGGGTAAGTCCAAAATCTTAAAGCAGAATCTTTTTCTTAAAGATTGTTTAGAATTAAATGCTAAGCAACACTGAGTTACTACATTTCAGTATTTAG
Organism: Flavobacteriaceae bacterium; assembly: GCA_002707745.1. Classification (GTDB taxonomy): domain Bacteria; phylum Bacteroidota; class Bacteroidia; order Flavobacteriales; family Flavobacteriaceae; genus Marinirhabdus. The sequence continues at coordinate 1,219 of PANU01000085.1, read as the reverse complement.
AAATAAAAAACATATACTTTACAATGATTGCCAAACAAAAAAAATATAGATATATGTATTTGAAATCATAACTTTAAGAACAACAAAAACAAGTATGGTATTAGTATTTTTTTGAGTCAAAACCTCTTAGAATTTTCTGACAGGTTCAAGACTGATGAAGTTTGTAAAGAGTATCATTAATTTTGGTGAGAAATGGACCAGCTAAAATAGATAGAAAGAAAAACCATTTACTTATTATATCTGGGGCGTCTTCCCTTTTTAAAAGTGAAGAAATCGTGTCTTCGGCAATATTTTCGTGCTAACTAAAACGATCACCTAACTTCTTTTTTCTTTCTATTTACTTCCCATAGAGCTGTACGCGTTTCCTTTTCGGAATAACAATTTAAAATTTAGATTGAGTAAAGCTTTTATAAATAGGGCGACCTAGAAGCCCTTTTTATGCAAAGCGCCTCAATCTAAATTTTACTCTTTTGGAGAAAAGGAAACGCTTACTATTGGATAGTCAAAGGAATGATTTGAGTTTTTACAACGGTAATTTAAATGACATTCTTTTAAATCCAGTAGTATAGGGTGAAAAAATACCATTATAAATGGATTAAACCGTATATGACTAGGTAAGCCTTCTCTGTCCAAAAGAATATGGCTAAATTGGTAATTTAATTCTGAATTATAATTATTGGTAACTCAAAAGTGAAAAACTGGACTTGCAATAAAAAAGTGGACAATTGGATAAGAGACATGAAGCTACTTTTTGATTAAGCATTTCTATTTTAAATTCTTCAATAGATTTATATCCAAAAAAGAAGTACATACTTTACAAATAGGGATATAAAACCTTAATGTTTTTCATTATAAAAGATACTCTTATTAAAAGGATTAATAGTATTTAGGGTTATTTAATTTAGCGATAGGTGCATACGTTAAATAGTAGTTATGACCACAATTGACAATGGCAAGCAAGTAAAGAATATCGCTTGTATTTTAATATACAGAAGAAAATAATTACTCTTAATAGTTCTATACTATTTACAACCAAAGAAACTTATTTTTGCCTAATTCTCTGCTAAACTATGGTGCAAAACAGCAAAAATAATATAAAATGTAAGTGATATTAATTACCTAAGTATATAAAAGTATTCACGCTTAAAGTTTGTGGTATAACATCTAAGCTTTGTTGTGTCACACCACCATTAATACTAGTAGCTGACGCTGTATGACC
>PANU01000084.1 GCA_002707745.1 Flavobacteriaceae bacterium | reverse complement strand
TACAAAATATCTTGTCCTTTCGTAAAACTACTTCCAACGGTCGCGTCAAGCTGAAGGTTCGGTTTTAACAAATACGTAATCCCGGCATCCCACAAGTGATTGGCACGGCTATCTTCAGGAAAATCTCCGTACACTTCGGCATACAGCCCTACTTTGGGAGCAATGGCATAGCCATACGAAAGGGTGTAGATATACGCTAATTCTGGTGAGTCGTTACCCCATGCAGCTCCAATATTATAGGAAAGACCAGATTTTTCGCTCAAAGAATGTGAGAATGAAAATCTAAAGTCGGCCCCTGTAGTTTCGGGTCTATAATCGCTCCCTGCAGAAAAGGGAAGATACAAATGTCCCAACAGGCCAATTTGCGGTTTCCAACCATCCTCGTCGGCTATTTCAACCTTCATCCCTGCTAATAATGGTGTAAATCCGCTTAACACATCATTTGCTTCCTGCCCGTTAAAGCTAAAACGTGTTTCTTCGAAATTCCATCCTAAGCGGAATTCAAAATTGTCAAAAATTCCATAACGCAACAGCGTTGTGTTATAGCCGTAGGTTTCAGTTTTAAAGTTATCTTCTTCAAATGAAGTATAAAAGCCCCCTGTTTCAACCTGTAAACTACCTTTTGGGACGGTTAAGGGCGATTCTGTAGCGTCGGGTCTATCGGTAACCATAGCTTCAGTAGTTGTGCTTTCCTCTTGTGCATAAAGGATTCCACAAGAAAACAAGATAAGTACACTTAGTATTTTTTTCATAACGCTAGTTGGTTTGCATGTAAAGATTTTCTGCTATTTTTTTTGAAATAAAAAACTGATCCCGCCCCACCTGAATGACCATAGAGCCATCAAAAAATTCTTTTCCTAAGACTGAAATTTTAGTACCAATTGTAATATGCTTTTTGTCTAGGTACTGAAGGAAATCGCTATTACTCTCTTTTACCCCCACACAAACCCCTTTTTGATTTTTGTTGAGTTCGGATAGCAACTTTTTCTCAGTAGGCTTTATGTTTCCGTGCTTATCCGGAATGGGATCGCCGTGGGGATCGAAATCTGGAAAACCCAAAAATTTATCGAGTCTGGCTATAAGTTCTGTGCTGTGTACGTGTTCCAATTGCTCTGCAATATCATGAACTTCGTCCCAGTGAAAATTTAGCTTTTCAACTAAAAAAACCTCCCACAAACGATGCTTTCTAATTACGTTGGCAGCCGTTTTTTTGCCTTTATCTGTTAAAGAAGTTCCTTTATATTTTATATAAGACAGCACTTTTTTGTCTGCCAATTTCTGAACCATATCGGTAACCGATGACGGTTTGGTGGCCATTGCATCTGCAATGGCATTGGTACTTACGGCACCCTGAGTCTTACTCTCAAGATGGTAAATGGCCTTTAAATAATTCTCTTCTGCTAATGAAAACATACGGCAAAGGTAAAACTATTTTTTGAATTGTATAGTTTTTATTTTTAGCCTTATCTAAAAATTATAGTATTTTGTTACATTAGGCAAGCATAAACCCCTAATTTTCTGGCATTAAAAACCGGAGAGACTCGGCAGGAAATATGTGTTTATAAAATGAAGGTTATCGCAATGGAAATCCTTTGGCAGCCCACCACGGATGTATTTCTATAACCAAACGACCCGCTTTTACCATGGGATCCATATTGGCAAGGCTGTCGGCCATTTGTAAAGTGGGAACGTTATAAATAGTAACGCCTCTTATTTCACCAGCGTCCCCAAAAGGTCCTGATATATCTGCATATCCGTTTGCATACATACCTCCTAAATGTTCCAGGTGTAGTGTTTGAAGGCTATCTGCTTCGGCTTTATTTTGACTTCGGTTGGGGCCTGCTTTCAGGAAAGCCATATAATATTGTTGCATTACCACAGTATCGCCAGAGTCTGGATCTATGTAGTCAAAAATTTGGAATCCATCTTGGGTGAGTTGCGCTTTTAATGCTGCAACAGATGGTTTTTCATCTTCCGGGCAGGGTTCCAGGATATATTCTTTTTGAATTTCAGGTTTGCAGGCTATAAATAAGAGCGCTGCCAATACCAATACAATTATATTTTTCATGGGGTGCTTATTACTTGTTGAAATTGTTTTTTACCAGTTTTTAAAAGGGTTCTTACTTAATGCCGAGTTATAATATTTTACTTCTCCAGTTACTTCTTTCCCGAGCCAAGCGGGTTTTTTAAACTTCTCGTTTTCTTCTGAAAGTTCAATTTCGGCAATAGTTAATCCTTTGTTGTTTCCAAAGAACTCATCTATTTCAAAAATATGGTTTCTTACACTTACTTCATAGCGCACTTTATCTATTTTGCCTTCTTCACAAAGAGCGAGCAAGGCCTCTGCATCTTTTACGGTTATTTCTTTTTCCCACTCCATGCGTATGGTTCCTGCTTTATTGGATTTTCCTTTAACGGTTAAAAAAGCTGAGTTATCCTTAATTCTCACCCGCACAGTGCGTTCGGGATGTGTATTTAGAAAACCCTGTACGATGCGTTTTTTTGAAAAGGCTTCGGTTTTATAAGTATCTGATTTTACTAAAAATTTCCGTTCTATTTCCTGCATATTCTAGTTCCCAATCGGTTTAAAGTGGTGATTTAAATTCATCCCGCCACTAATTCTTTTATTTCATCTGAAGGAATCCGCTCCTTTTTATAGCCATTTTCAGCAAGGTGTATCATAGCTAAAGCAATGGTTTCCGGTTCAATAGTCTTATACTTTTTTGGTATTAAAAAGCTGAAAATTCCCATAAAAAACTGCGCTATGCGCTCTCCTAATCGCTTTTCGTTTCTATCACCACCTATTAATGATGGCTGAAAAATATAGGTACTTTTTATTCCCTGAGCCAACACATCCCGCTCCATTTCTCCTTTTGTTTTATTATAAAAAGTACTGCTCTTAGGGTTGGCGCCCATTGCCGATATGACTTCAAAAGTTGGAATGCCATTGGTTTTTGCAAGCTTAGCAGCACTTACGGGAATTCCATAGTCAATCTTTCTGTATTTTTCCTTATCTGGAGTTTTAGCTTTGGTAGTTCCAATACAGCAGAAAACCACATCGCCCGTAAATGTGGTAGCAAACTGTTCTATTTGTAGTAAATCACCTAAGTGTTCTTCTATTTTAGGATGTGAAATTTCACAAGAATTTCGGCTATATAATTTTACTTTTTCAAACTGGTTGTCTTTTAGCAAGAGATGCACTAATTTTCCTCCTACTAATCCGGTGGCTCCTAATACAATGGCTGTTTTGGGCATGTTTCGTATTTAAAATTTCAACAAGTTACGCATAGTATTAATTATTTTATCACGATAAGCTCGCCGAAAGGCTGGTTTAAAAAAGTTGCCAATAAAGGTATTAAATTTACAAGATGGAACCCGCACTTCCCATTAGGAAAATAATTCACGTAGACATGGATGCCTTTTACGCTTCGGTGGAGCAGTTGGACGACCCTTCTCTCGTGGGCAAAGCCATTGCAGTAGGAGGAGGTGGCACGCGAGGCGTAGTGAGTGCAGCGAGCTATGAGGCTCGAAAATATGGGGTTCGTTCTGCTATGAGTGGTGCCCTGGCAAAAAAATTATGTCCGGACCTCATCTTTGTGCGCACAAATTTTGAACGGTATCGGGAAATTTCAGAAAAAATAAAAAAGGTATTTTTTGAATATACCGATCTCGTAGAGCCGCTTTCCCTTGATGAAGCTTACCTAGATGTTACTGAAAACAAAAGGGGGAACCCAAGTGCAACCATGATCGCACAGGAAATACGCGAGAAGATAAAAGAAACTACTGGATTAAATGCTTCAGCAGGTATAAGCATTAATAAATTTATTGCCAAAGTAGCAAGTGACATCAATAAGCCTAACGGACAAAAAACTGTACCGCCTGAAGAAGTTCTGGACTTTCTGGAGCAACTGGATATTAAGAAGTTTTACGGGGTTGGTAAAGTGATGAAAGAGAAAATGTATCGCCACGGGATTTATACAGGAGCCGACCTTAAAAAGAAATCGCTGGAATATTTAGAGGAAAACTTTGGAAAAAGTGGCGGGTATTATTATAATATTGTTCGTGGTATCCATACCAGCAAGGTAAAAACCGAGCGCACCCGTAAATCGTTAGCTGCCGAACGCACTTTTAACGAAAATATTTCTTCGGAAATCTTTATGCTGGAACGCCTGGAGCATATTGCCGAAGAAGTAGCCAAACGCCTAAAAAAAAGCAAGGTCGCTGGGCGAACTATTACCCTAAAAATCAAATACCGGGATTTTACCCTGCAAACCCGCAGTAAAACCCTACCGCTTTACATTGCTTCTAAAGAATTAATCCTGGATAACGTTAAAGATTTGTTATACCAAGACGAAATGAAGGACTCAGTACGTTTATTAGGTATAAGCATGTCTAATCTGAATAATGAAAACCCTAAAAAAAAGGAGAAAATTTCAGAAAAAACAATAGATGTGCAGTTAAAATTAGACTTTTAGTCTCTTCCTCAACCCTCCCTAAGGGAGTTAAATGAAAAGAAATTACTATGTAAAAAACTACTTTTTTGAATCTAAATACTAATTTAAATCTCTTTATTATGAAAAAAGTAGCATGTACCATTGTAGCCCTAACCATTGCAACCCTTTTTATGGCTTGCAAAAATGAAACCCAAACAACTGAAGCCACTCCAGACAAACAGGATCTGGCCGTTGCAGATACCACCCCTACCCCTGAAACTGGGTATTTATACGTTACTGCCCCTAGCGGATTAACGCTCCGTGAGTTTAACAATTTAAATAGTGACAAACTAGCTGTCATGCCTTACGGCACCAAGTTGAAAGTACTTACTAACGAAAAAAATAATACGATGACCGTGGGGGGAATAGACGGCGGCATGAACGAAGTGGAATACAATAACAAAACAGGATATGCCTTTAACGGGTTTTTGTCCAGATTTTTCCCGCCAGAACGGGGTGCCAATGCCAACATGTATGTGCAGGATTTAAAAGCCACCTTCCCAAAAGCTTCGTATACGGAAACTACAGGTGGAACCGCCAGCAAGCCTACCAATACCGAAACAGTATTATTACCAACAACCCAATGGCATGAAGCCTTCTACATAGCGCAAAAATTGTACGATATTCCAATGGCATTCAACTTCCCGAGCCCTAAAGGAAAGGACACCGAGACTATCAAAAACAGTAACAAACCCGATCAATTATTTGCTAGCGATTTGCTAATTGAAAGAAAGGACAACCAACTACAAAAAATCACCTATAGCCAAGCTGCCGAAGGCTTTGGGAGTGGGGTTACTATTACCAAAGAGGGAGATTTAATGAAGCTAGAGTATACTACGGTAGTAGATTAGCAACCACCCCAAAGGTTAAAGTTTTAAAACCCAAACCTGTCATCTCCTAAAGAGCTGACAGGTTTTTTTTGTATCTTTAAGTTATTAAATGGTCCCCGTTATAATTTCTATATATTATGAAAAAACTACTTTTATTGACAATAGTGTTATTTGGGTTCCACACAATCGCCCAAGTAACTTTAATACCAGATGAAAATTTTGAAAATTACCTCATTACGGAGGGTATTGATAGTGATGGTACCATTAACGGTCAAATCCTTACGAGCGACGTTGTTATCGTAACAGAAGTGGATGTTTCTGGAACAAATGTAAGTGACCTTACTGGTCTTGAAGATTTCGTAAACTTGGAAGTTTTGGAATGTCCAACGTGCATCAATTTGGATGCTCTGAACATAACTAACAATACAGCTTTACGAATATTAAACATCCCTTTTTGCTCTCTTTCTAGTATAGATATTTCTAATAACAAGCAACTAGAGTATGTAGATATTTCCCATAATTATTTAACAAGTCTTGATTTTAGCAACCACCCAGCATTAACCACTTTAAAATGTGGAAACCCAATGAAAGACATTGAACCCTTTAACAGTATACATACATTGAATTTAAGTGGCACCCCAAATTTATTACAACTTGATACTGCGTTTATGCCTTCTCTTAGCAGCATAGATTTTTCAAATATCCCACTTCTGGAATATTTTCACGGAAGATATTGCGGTTTTACAACATTGGATTTTTCTAACAATATAGACCTAACTTTTTTGTACATTGGTGGGGCCGAAAACACCGCTTTTTCTGGTTACAGCAATAACTTAAGTGAATTAGACCTTTCCAACAATTCTAATCTTAAAGAGCTTGATGTTGGGTTTACGGGTATAAGTTCTTTAAATTTAAAAAATGGTACAAACACATTATTAACCGAGATGCGCGCTAACCTCAACGAAAATTTATTTTGCATTCAGGTAGATGATGGAACTGCGGCCCATAATGGCGATGCTCCCTACAACAATTGGATTGTAGACCCTCAAATAAGTTATTCTGAAAATTGCGTGTTGGGTATTGCTGAAAATGAGCTAAAAAATTTCAGTATGTATCCTAATCCTGCCTCACAACAAATACAAATTGATGTTCCCAACGATTTAACCCCCAAAGAAGTTAAAATTTATTCGGTTGAAGGGCAATTGTTATTGCAGTCAAGTTTCAACAATACCATAGACATTTCAACACTTGCTTCGGGATTTTATATTTTAAAAGCTAGGTTTGATAGTGGTTCTGTAAACAAATCCTTTGTAAAGCAATAACTACTTCACCTGGCTCACCCGTAAGGTGTTTACCATTCCTTTATCAACAATAGGCATGGCTGCCAAATTAATAAGGTAGTCTCCTTTTTCAACAAAACCGTGTTCGTGGGCAATTCGGTTTACGTCGTCCACAGTTTCGTCTGTACTTACAAACTTGTCGTAATAAAACGATTTTACACCCCACAACAGGTTTAACCGTGATAAAATCCTACGATTGCTGGTATATACCAGAATATGTGCACTGGGTCGCCAGGCTGAAATTTGAAAGGCCGTATAGCCACTATTGGTTAAGGTACAAATGGCTTTTGCTGAAATTTCATTCGCCATACTCGCTGCGTGGTAACACACCGACTTTGTAATATACCGGTTGGTACGAATATGTGGTGGCTCGTGGGGTACGTTGATTAGACTTGAATTTTCTACACTTTTACAAATTTTGGTCATTGTTTTAATTACATCAACCGGGTATTGCCCCACCGATGTTTCTCCAGAGAGCATTACCGCATCGGCGCCATCCATCACACTGTTGGCGACGTCGTTTACCTCTGCCCTTGTTGGGGTGAGAGAAGTAATCATGGTTTCCATCATCTGGGTGGCAATTATTACAGGAATTCTTGCTCTCTTGGCGGTTAAAACCAGTTCCTTTTGGATAAGCGGAACTTCCTGCGCCGGTACTTCAACCCCTAAATCGCCACGGGCTACCATCAGGCCATCGCAATAGGCCACTATTTTATCTATATTCTGGACGGCTTCAGGCTTTTCAATCTTGGCGATAATAGGAATTTTATATTCGCTATGTGCTTCAATTAGAGCTTGTAATTCTTTTAAATCTTCGGCATGGCGCACAAAGGAAAGCGCTATCCAGTCTACCTGCTGGTTAATCGCAAAAATGGCATCTTCTTTATCTTTCACGGTTAAAGCCGGTAATGAAATATTGGTATTGGGCAGGTTAACCCCTTTTCGGGAGCGCAGGGGACCTCCTTGTATTACCGCTGCTTTTACTTCATTATTATTATTAGTTTCCAGCACTTCAAAAATAAGTTTTCCGTCATCCAGTAAAATGCGTTCTCCGGCATTTACATCTTTTGGAAAATTATCGTAGTTCATATACACTTTCTTGGCAGTACCTTCAAATTCTTTTCCTGTACAAAACTTAATAGTATCGCCCGGTTGCACCACTACTTCTTCTTTCATCATTCCAACACGCAGTTTTGGACCTTGTAGATCTCCTAAAATTGCTGTGGTGGTGTTCATTTCGTCCCCCAGAGAACGAATCATTTGTATACGTTCTTTTACATCGTCATAATTGGCATGCGAAAAATTTATTCTGAATACATCCACCCCTTCTTCAATCATAGCCCTTAGTATCTTTTTATCTGAAGTTGCTGGGCCAAGGGTGGCTACTATTTTGGTTCGTTTTTGTTTTGGCATTAGTCAAATATTAAATTTTCTCTAGATTTTACTTCGGAAACTTCTACTATAAAAGCTGAAATTACCTGATCTATTTCGTTTAATTGCATTAGTAACTTGCGGATGGGTTTTGTATCATATTCTGAAGCAATTTTTAGGAAAAAATCTACTTTTTTGAATTCAGGAAGTAAGTATTTAGTCACCACTTCTTCGTGAATTTCGTCTCCAAAAAGTCCTCCACTGGCCACAGTATGTGCAATTACGGTTTTACACTTATTGGCAACCAAATAGTAGGTTGTATACTGGTTTTCATCTTCATAATCGAATAATGGAAAGGTAATTTCAAGTCCCTGTGTTGAAAAATCCAGATCCCGCCTTCTACGTTGCAAACGTAAATGTACGTGTTTATTAAGCAAATAAGCCATTTTGTAGGCTTCTTCACTACAATGTATGGCGATGATCGAAAAATCGTCGTCCAAATCGTCGTCCAGGATAAGCTTGTGGTTTGCCATAAAATATTGCATTTCCAAATCACCAAAAGTGTATGGAAATTATGCTTGAAATGATAAAACACTAAAATAGCGAACCTTTTGCTACTATGTGTGAAGATTAGTTTAAATCTTTTTCTATGGCTACTTGCAGTTTGTAGTAAGCTCTTTTTGAAGCCCGTTCTTCGGCTTTTTTCTTTGAGGTGGCTCGTGCTTTGCCAACAGTATTGTTTTCTAATAGCAATTTTACGGCAAAATGTTTTAGTTCATCATTACCGGTATCGTCATAAACAATATACTTAAAGGGTTTTTTATGCTTTTGGCACCACTCTATAAAAAGGCTTTTATAGCTAATTATTTTTCCTTCTAACCTTTCAATATCCACATAGGGTTTTATAACGCGTTTATGGATAAACTTTTCGCAATATTTAAAGCCACGATCCAGATAAATAGCACCCACCAGGGCTTCAAAAATATTTCCGTGAATGTTACCTCCAAACTGCTTGGTTGGGATATTGGTTTTGAGGAGCTTTATAAGCTGAAGGTCGCGTCCTAATTCGTTTAAATGTTCTCTGCTCACAACCTTGGAGCGCATTTTGGTTAAATAACCTTCATCTCCAGAGGGTACTTTTTTAAAGAGGTGTGCTGCAATTACCGATCCAAGCATAGCATCTCCTAAAAACTCTAATCGCTCATAATTTTGTGGAATCCCTTTACTGTTTTTTTCATTTAGGGAACGATGGGTAAATGCAATTTCATAAATAGAAATGTCTTTAGGTTTAAAACCCAGAATTTTCTTTATGGCATAAAAAAATTCCCCTTCTTGACCAGAACGGGAATTAAATATTTTTGGTACTAGCGCCATTTAATAAAGTTAAGCGTCTAATTTCTTGAACAAAACGCAGGCATTATGCCCGCCAAAGCCAAAGGTATTACTCATGGCCACTTTTATATCGCGTTTTTCGGCTTTATTCAGGGTTAAGTTTAGGGACGCATCAATATTTTCATCTACCGTGGTGTGGTTAATAGTTGGTGGGACAACGCCATGTTCCATTGCTAAAATAGAGGCAATAGCTTCAATAGCACCAGCTGCACCCAGTAAATGTCCGGTCATGGATTTGGTAGAATTAATATTAATATTTTTTGCGTGTTCACCAAATACATTGGTAATTGCTTTTAGTTCGGCCACATCGCCCAGAGGTGTAGAGGTACCGTGGGTATTTATATGGTCTACCTGATTTGGGCTCATACCCGCATCGCGTAAACAGTTAAGCATTACACGTTCTACGCCAATGCCATCTGGGTGTGGGGCAGTCATATGATACGCATCACTAGACATTCCACCACCTACCACTTCGGCATAAATTTTTGCGCCACGTGCTTTGGCATGTTCGTATTCTTCCAGAATTAAAGCACCTGCTCCTTCACCCAATACAAAACCATCTCGGGTTGCATCAAAGGGTCTGGATGCTGTTTCGGGGCTGTCGTTTCTGGTAGATAGTGCGTGCATGGCATTAAAGCCACCCATACCTGCTAATGTTACAGCAGCTTCACTACCTCCTGTTACTATAACATCACAATGACCTAAACGTATGTAGTTTAAAGCATCTATCATAGCATTTGCAGAAGAAGCACAGGCAGAGACCGTCGTATAATTTGGTCCCATAAACCCGTGTTTAATAGAGATATTCCCTGGGGCAATATCTGCTATCATTTTAGGAATAAAGAAGGGGTTGAAACGTGGCGTTCCATCCCCTTCTGCAAAATTTATAACTTCATTCTGAAAAGTCTCCAAGCCACCAATTCCAGCACCCCAGATTACCCCAACACGAAATTTATCAACTTCGTCAAGGTTAATCCCGGCATCTTCAATGGCTTCGTCTGATGAGACCAATGCATATTGTGCAAACCGGTCTAATCTTCTGGCTTCTTTCCTGTCAAAATGAGCTTCTTGATCAAAATTCTTGAGTTCGCAAGCAAATTGTGTTTTGAACTTTTCAGCATCAAAATATGTTATAGGGGCGCATCCGCTTTTGCCACTTTTAAGACCATCCCAGTATTCTGAGATCGTGTTTCCAATGGGTGTAAGGGCTCCTAAACCGGTAACTACAACTCGCTTTAACTCCATATAAGGGCTGTTTTTTTACTTAGCTTCCTCTATATATGAAATTGCCTGACCAACGGTCGCAATGTTTTCGGCTTGATCGTCTGGGATCTGGATATCGAACTCCTTTTCGAATTCCATAATCAACTCAACGGTGTCAAGGCTGTCTGCCCCTAGGTCGTTTGTGAAGCTTGCTTCTTTAACAACTTCGTTCTCGTCAACGCCTAATTTGTCTACAATAATTGCTTTTACTCTTGATGCAATGTCTGACATAATATTCTGTTTTAAAATTTAATTAAGTGGCAAAAATAAAATATTTTAATTGAAATAACCACTTATAGTGTAAAATGTGCTTACCAAATTAACAAATTTTGGGCGAAGTAAAACCCTATTGCCTACTTTTGTGAATAATTTATTTGTTTACTTCAGTGAAAACCAAAGAAACCAAGAAAGAAAAGAGGATTGTAATTTTTGCTTCGGGCGGTGGTACCAATACCCAAAATATTATTCAATACTTCAAGCAATCTAACGTTGCTGAGGTTGTTCTCGTACTCTCAAACAATAAGAATGCCAAAGTGTTAGACCGGGCTCATGCACTAAAAACAAAGGCATTAGCTTTTACTAAAACGGAACTACTTTCAGAAAACGGAATAGTGCAACTACTAAAAAAGGAAAAACCAGACCTTATTGTATTGGCAGGTTTTTTACTGAAATTTCCTGAGATTATTCTCCATGAGTTTCCGGATAAAGTTATAAACATCCATCCTGCGCTGCTTCCAAAATATGGTGGAAAAGGAATGTACGGTCATCATGTTCACGAAGCAATAGTGGCTAATAAAGAAACTGAAACAGGAATTACCATTCATTTTGTAAATAAAAATTATGATGAAGGGGCGATTATCCTTCAGAAAAAAACAAACATTTTACCGGATGACACTGCCGAAACCGTTGCACAAAAAGTGCATCTATTGGAATATGAATGGTTGCCAAAGGTGATCGAGGAGGTTTTGTCCTCCCCAAACCCCTCCAGTGGAGGGGCTTTGTTAACAGATTAAACAGATAACCTCTGTTCCCTCCCTTCGGGGAGGGCTAGGGAGGGGACAATTACAATGGCTAAAAAGAAAGAAAAATTTTATGTAGTATGGTACGGCAATCCTGCCGGGATCTTTGGCAGTTGGAAGGAGTGCCAATTATCTATTAAAGGGGTAAGCGGGGCGCAGTACAAATCGTTTCCCACTTTTGCCGAAGCCAAGAAAGCGTATAATAAAGAGTATGCCGACTATAAAGGCAAAAGCACTAAAAAGAAATCCCTCACTAAAGAGGAGCTGGCTAAAATAGGAGACCCTAACCTTTACAGTATAGCAGTAGACGCAGCCTCTTCTGGCAATCCAGGTAAAATGGAATACCGTGGAGTAGACACACAAACTAAGAAACAACTATTTCACCAAGGACCTTTTTTACAAGGTACCAACAACGTAGGCGAATTTCTGGCATTAGTTCACGGGATTGCATATTTAAAACAACAAAACAGCGATCGCATTATTTATAGTGATTCCCGAATTGCAATGGGATGGGTTAAAAAGAAAAAGTGTAACACAAAGCTTAAAAAAACATCAAAAAATGCCAGAATTTTTGAACTCGTTACACGAGCCGAACACTGGTTAAAAAACAATACTTACAATACAAAAGTAGTAAAATGGGAGACTAAAGCATGGGGAGAAATCCCTGCCGATTTTGGACGGAAGTAGTCTTGCTCTTACTTTTTAGTCAGCCATAAGTAACCTTCTCTTTTTTGTAATGAAAATCGTATCTTTGCACCTTCATTTTGAATCCTTTTTATGAGTAAACTTGTAATTGTAGGAACCGTTGCGTTCGATGCTATTGAAACCCCTTTCGGGAAAACAGATAAAATCCTGGGAGGAGCTGCTACCTATATTGGTCTCGCTGCCTCGCAATTTAATGCAGATGGTGCCATTGTTTCGGTTGTTGGGGGTGATTTTCCGCAGGAATACATCAACATGCTTCAAAACAATGGAATGAATGTAGAAGGATTAAAAATTGTAAAAGACGGTAAAACTTTCTTCTGGAGCGGTCGCTACCATAACGATATGAACAGCCGAGACACCCTTGTTACAGAACTTAACGTGCTGGAAACATTTTCACCTGTTGTACCAGATGCCTATAAAGATGCCGAAGTTGTAATGCTGGGAAACCTACACCCAATAGTACAAATGGGAGTGATAGACCAAATGAACAATCCTAAAATGGTGGTTTTAGATACCATGAATTTTTGGATGGATGTAGCCCTGGAAGACCTTAAAAAAGTAATTGCCAAAGTAGATGTAATTACCATTAATGACGAAGAAGCTCGACAACTTTCCGGAGAATATTCCTTGGTAAATGCTGCCAAGAAAATTTTTACAATGGGCCCACAATACGTGGTTATTAAAAAAGGGGAGCACGGTGCCTTAATTTTTCATAAAGACAATATGTTTTTTGCCCCCGCATTGCCTTTGGCCGAAGTTTTTGACCCAACAGGTGCAGGAGATACATTTGCGGGAGGTTTTACAGGATATCTGGCAAAAACAGGTGACTATACTTTTGAAAACATGAAACGGGCTGTGATCCATGGCTCTTGCCTAGCTTCTTTTTGTGTAGAAAAATTTGGCACAGAGCGAATGCAGAATTTAAACAGAGATGAAGTGAACAAGCGCTTGCAAGAATTCAAGAGCTTAACACAATATGATATTGCTTTAACATAACAACACGCCCTGAATTTTCGGGGCGTCTTTTGTTGGAAAAAATTTATAAATTTTAAAGGCATCTTCCCTAAAGACCTTTAAAATTAATTTAAATAAAACCGAAAAGCGGTCCCTTTAGGGTTGGGACATACGCTTTCAGTAAATAGATTTCCATCTACCTGGAAAATAAATATGAGTGACGCACTAAAACACGAATGTGGAATTGCCTTAGTAAGACTTCTAAAGCCATTAGAGTATTACAAAGAAAAATATGGTACTGCTTTTTACGGGGTAAATAAAATGTACTTAATGATGGAAAAGCAGCACAACAGAGGTCAAGATGGTGCTGGTTTTGCAAGTATTAAGCTAGATGTGCACCCTGGAGATAGGTATATTAGCCGAATCCGTTCCAATCAGGCACAACCCATTCAGGATATTTTTGGACAAATTAATGCAAGAATCAACGAAGAGTTTAAAACCAAGCCTGGTTTAATAGACGATGTAGCAGCACAAAAGCGCCACATACCCTATATTGGAGAGTTGTTTTTAGGACACGTTCGCTACGGAACTTTTGGCGGGAATAGTGTAGAAACCGTTCACCCCTTTTTACGTACTAATAATTGGATGCACCGCAACCTCATTATTGCCGGTAATTTTAATATGACCAACACTACTGAACTGTTTGAAAACCTCATCCAGTTAGGAATGCACC
>PANU01000083.1 GCA_002707745.1 Flavobacteriaceae bacterium | reverse complement strand
GTCATATTTAGCATATAAAGAAATATCCCCATAGCCTATATATCCGGACAGACCGTAAATAAAGTTGTTTGTGTTATAGCCCGCCTTCAATTTTTGTTTTACATCTTCGCCTTCATCTTCAAACTTTAATTTCTGGCGTGTACTAAGGTTAACTCCCGCATAGCCCCCAAAGCCTATTTTAAAACTTTTGTTCGTAGTATATCTAAAGTAATCTTCCTTTTCGATTTTACGGGAAGGTCCAATTTCAAAATGAATAGGAATTACCAAATGATCCATTCTAAATTTAGATTTGTCCAGGTCAAGGCCAAAATCCTGAAGTTCGGTTTGTGCTCCCGTATCCACAAAATAACGGTTGTCGGTAGGTTTTAAACCGTTAAACTGAAACGACAATCCATACCTAAAACGCAACCAATTGCTCTCCTTAAAAACCCGCGTGCTCCATACTAATCCTAGCTCTGCATATCGGCTACCTGCAATTTTATAAGGGGAATCTTCCAAGGATTCTCCTTCAATTAAAGCGTTGTTAAGTCCAAAAGAAAAGACCAGCTGAGAAGTAGTTCTACGATCATATTTTCTCTGAAAATTATCCTTTTGTTCAAATTGCACACCTAACCACTTTCTGCCATTTGTTTCATTTTCTCCAATTCCCACTACAAAAATATTCTTTCCGCTATTCTCATTTAATGTTCCATTTCTTTCAAGTAAAGCAATCTTATTATCGATTATCGCAACTCTATTCTCAATATTCAATGCGCGTTTTTCGGCAGCTTGTTGTTTTAAATTATCTGCTTCGGCCTGGGTAATGGTGCCGGTTTCCAATTGTTTGTTAATGATTTCCACCTCCTCTTTTAAGGCGTCTTTTTCCTGGTTTACAACTTCGGTTCTTGCTTTTTGCAAGACTTCCAAAGCGGTTAACTCTTCTTGAGCAATGCTCAAACATGTGGCCAGTATCCATAAAACCAGCGCGGTACATACGTTAATTGTTTTCATAATTGTTCGTGTTTTTAAGTTCCTGATCAAGACCCTTAAACTACGCTCAGGTTCCTGATTAGGTGATTGATGAATGGCCCCTCGCATATACTCAGGGCAGGGTTAAATTGATTTGATTTTTATTAGGTATTGAAAGGCTTCGACTGCCCGCCAGAATGAATCGTTCGGGCTGGCGCTATGTCAGACATTGGCAGCTATAAAACTTTAGTTGTTCCTGTCTACCACGGCGGTACGTATAATGTTGAAACCTTCGCCAAGGGCATCAAAAACTTTATCTCTAAAGCTACGTTCCAGCTCGCTTTCCACATCGTTTAACAGACTGGCCGGGTCTATAGTTGTTGTGGATTGCTGCAGTATACGCTGATTTGTAATATCTCTTTGAGCCTTTAACAATAAAGCTTCCACATCCTGAGGGGTTACCTCATTTTTTTTGGTTTTCATAGTTGTTACGCTGGCAACTACTTCGTCTACTTTTAAAGCTATAAAGTCTTCGCTTTTAATTTTTTCTATTGCTTGTACCTGATTACTACTTTTGTTTGTTTGTGTACTGGCAGTTTCTGTTTTTTCAACAATTATGTTGCTATCCTCTGTTTTCTCTTCACGTTTCCCAGCATTGGTTGCTACAGTGGTTTCGTAATTCTTTGGCAGCAATTGTATGGGCGTTTCTTTTACTTTAACTTCCGTTTTTTCTTTAACAATTGAAGGCTCGGCAGGTATTTTTTCTTCGGAAGAAGTTATTTCTGTGCTTTTTAAAGTTTCCGAAGAAACCGTTTGCTCAACAATTTGGTTAGTGCCCGTAGCATCGTCTTTCAGCAAAAAAGATCCTACCACCAGAATGGCTGCCAGGCTTGCGGCAATAGCGTACCAAACCGTTTTATTGCTGGATTGTGGCGTGCCTAACTGTGCTTCTAATTTGTTCCAGGCTTCAGGCGAAGGTTGCAACTCGCGCTCCTCTAGCTTTGTACGGATATTTTCTTCAAATTTATTGGGTTCCATAGCTTGTATTATTTTGTATTGACACTAAATTTTGAAGCATTTTGCGGGCTTTGCTTAATTGCGATTTTGAGGTGCCTTCAGAAATTTGTAGTAGTTCGGCAATTTCACTGTGTTTGTAGCCCTCCACTGCATACAGAACAAAAACTGTTTTATATCCTTCGGGCAAGGTATCAATCAATTTCTGGATATCTTCTACTTCCAATTCTGAAGGAAACGCTGTTGCATGTCCTAAAGAATTCTCGATTATCGATTCATCCTGAAAAAACAGTTTTTTCTGTTTCCGAAGTTCACTTATGGCTTCATGAACCATAATCCGCCGTATCCATCCTTCAAAACTTCCTGAGCCTTCATACGAACTCAAATGCGTAAACACTTTTAAAAATCCTGTGAGCATTACTTCTTCGGCCAGATCGTTGTTCTTTACATATTGTCTGCAAACCCCCATCATTTTGGGCGAAAACAGCTGAAAGAGCTCGTGCTGTGCCTTCCGGTTTCCCTTCTTGGCTTTGGCAATGAGCCTGTCGTACTTTTTATGTAAAGAAATTAACTTCATACAATGCTTCGCTGGTTGCTTCTATTTTAATAGACGTGATGTTTTTGAAAAAGGTTGCCTGACGTAAAAGAAAATTTCAAAAATTTAAGCTCCAGATTCCAGATTCCAGATTGAATATGCTATATGCTATATGCTATATGCTAAAAATATATGCTGGGTACAGATTATTGGCTCCTGCAGGCTGCTACTGGTTACTGGGTTACTCAGTTACTCGGTTACTGCCACCGCACACCCTAAGTCACCCGTCCTGCAACGGGGCAAGCTCTAAAGGGGCCACCGCACAAATCCTATAAACTAAATTTAAAACATGATACAGCATACCTACTAATTCACTAATTAACCAACTCACCAATTCACAAAAACCTATTTCTTCCTGTCGATCACATAATTCACCATTAACTCCAAAGAATCTTTATAAGGAGATTTGGGATAGGGTGCTAAAAGCTGAAGCGCCTGGGCCTGGTAGGCTTTCATTTTTGTAACTGCATAATCCAAGCCGCCATTCTCTTTTACAAACGCAATAACTTCTTTTACTCTTTTTTTATCCCTGTTGTGGTTTTTTACTGAATTAATAAGCCACTTTTTATCTTTTGCAGAAGCATTATTAAGCGTATATATTAAAGGAAGGGTCATTTTTTGCTCTTTAATATCGATGCCTGTGGGTTTGCCTATTTTTTCTTCGCCATAATCGAACAAGTCGTCTTTAATTTGAAACGCCAATCCAATGAGTTCTCCAAACTTGCGAAGATTTTCCACTTCGGTATCGGGGGCGTGCACAGATTTGGCTCCCATGGCACAACACGCAGCGATAAGGGTGGCGGTTTTTTGACGAATAATTTCAAAATAGATTTCTTCTGTAATATCCAGTTTCCTGGCTTTTTCAATTTGAAGGAGTTCGCCTTCGCTCATTTCGCGAACGGCAACTGAAATAATCTTCAGCAAGTCGAAATCGTCATTATCTATACACAGCAATAACCCTTTAGACAGCAGGAAATCGCCCACTAAAACTGCTATTTTGTTTTTCCACAATGCATTTAGCGAGAAAAATCCGCGACGGCGGTTGCTGTCGTCCACCACGTCGTCGTGCACCAGGGTAGCGGTATGGATTAACTCAATAACGGAGGCTCCCCGGTAGGTACGTTCGTTCATCTCTCCCTTATTACACATTTTGGCAATAAGAAAGATAAACATAGGCCGCATTTGTTTCCCTTTTCGGTTAACTACGTAATGTGTAATCCTGTTGAGCAGTGCCACCTTAGTAGCCATGGCCTTGGAAAATTTCTTTTCGAAATGCTCCATCTCATGATCTATGGGGGCTTTTATTTGAGCTACTATTTTCATCTAGACTGGTAAAAATAGTTAAAAAGGGTGAGGTGAGATTACCTGCATAAAAAAAAACGGACGTTCTTAAGGAAACATCCGTTTTATAGCTTATTTATAAAAAATTTCTATGTTTTTATAGTTTTTTTCCTATTCCTATACAGCGAAGTATCTACACAACTTGCCATGGCTTTGGTATCCAGGTCTACGCCTATAAATTCTTCTACCTTTCCGGCTATTTCTTCAGGTTTTTCAAGAACGTCTTTATAATCTACATAGATAAGCTCTACCCCTGGTTCTTTATCTTTCCAGGATTCAACGTTTTTAAGTTGTGTTACAAAAGCATTATGCAATTTTAGTGGAATAATGTCAGGATTTTTACCTACCATTTTTCTTTGTGACTTAACAACTTCATCTATGTCACGTTTCATAAAAATGATTTTATAACGATATTTAGGATCCAAATAGCCAAGAAGGGGTGCTACTATTTTTACAGTTTTATTTTGAGCCTCTCCTAGCCAAGAATTATCTTTATGTAATCTCATTACTGGTTCATACTCTAAATATCCTTTTGGATTGGATTCGTCGGCTTTTCTTTTTCCGTCTACTAAAACTTTAGTACCTCCCTTATCTAGCATTTGCATCATAACGGAAGTTCCCGATCGAGGTAAACCAGACACAACAACTATTTGGTTTTTTTGGTGTCCAAAATTGATCTTATCTCTTAACTCCGCGGGAACATTCATTTTTTTCTCCACATTCTCTACTGCTTTTGCAGCTCTATGAAATTCTTTAGGTCTAAGTTTATTGGCGGTTGCATAAGCAATTTTTGCGTTTTCTAAGTCCCCAAGTTTTTCCAATGATTTCCCTAAAATGTAATGAGCTGCAGGAAAATACTTTACCAGCTCTATACTTGTAAATGCATGATCTGCTGCATCTTCGTACTCTCCAAGCTCGTAATAGGCATCTGCCAATCCCCTATGAAATTTAGCTTTATCAGGCTCAATTTCAATAGCTTTTTCAAAAGAAGCCTTCGCGCTCTTGGGATCCATCATTAATAGATAGAGGCTTCCAATACGAAAAAACACTTCGGCATTCGGTCTTCTCTCTTTCGCTTTTTCTAAAACTTCGAGTGCCTTTACATATTGTTTTTTTCCTTTATAGATATCGGCTTCAACAAAATAGATATTATAACGTACATCTGTTTTTGCTTTTTTGAAGAGATTTAAATATTTCTCAGCTTCATCATAGTTTTTTTGTCCTATACACACCGTCATTAAGTCTATGTAATATGGTGTATAATCTTCTACCCCGTCTGTTTCTAATAAATCTATTAATATTTTTTTTGCAGTGTCATAATCCTTTTTACCTAAATAAACTCTAGCTTTATTGTGCTTAAGATCCAATTTAGTTTTAAATATAGATGTTGCGAGATCTTCATCCGGGCGTTCTATATACCCAAGTTCAATGAGTTGTTCTAATGTTTCATCGTCTGAAAAAGCTTCATTCACTTCTTCTTTTTCAAGTTCACCAAAGTCTCCATCTACATTTTCCCAACTTTCAATAAATTTTGGTTTTGTAGGTTTTTCAAATAAATCTAATACTACTTTACCATCCATGTCTTTTCCAACTGGCAAACCAAATTGATGCAATATTGTTGGAGCAACATCTATTAAACCAAGTCCGAATATTTTTTCATTCTTTTTAATGTTTGGTCCAGAAGCAACAAAAATTCCAAACTGACTATGATCCAACGCAGGTGCTGCTGCAACTTTAGGCATTTTTAAAATGCGTCTGTTACCAGATTCGAAACCGTGATCTGACATAACTATCACGGTCGTATCATCATCTACTAGTTGTAACGTTCTACCAAGCATCATATCCTGAAATCTGTAGGCACTATTTACAACATCATTATAAATTTCATATTTTTCTTGAGTAACTCCACTTAATTTTGGTGGGTGGTATTTCATAAAACCATGACAAAAATGATCTATCATATCGTAATAGATACCCATAAAGTCCCATTCTGTTTCCCGAAGTAAATAGGTAGCCGCATTATGTAATGAAACATTTTGAGTTAATATATTAGAGAAGGGAACAAGACCATTATTAGCACCTGTTTGATCTATTCTCTCTGCTTGAGGTATAAAAGGTAGAAAATGCTCATGAGTTACCTCCCAACTATACATCCGTAAGTCCTTTAATTTATCTACATAGCTTTCAGGATGGATTGTATTAGGAATCATTTCCTTTACTTTTGTTGGGTCTGAGGCTACTTTTTGAAATTTATCAGAAACTACAACTCCATTAATAGGCTCGGCTGGAAAACTAGGCCACCAACCAACTAAGTTACTTTTAAGACCTTGATTGTGTAGGATGTTCCAAATTGCTTTTGCTTTTCTGGAGTGCGTTGTTACAGGTCTTAATTTTTGTTTATCTGGCGCCACTTCTATAAACCCCATAACACCATGTTTATCTGGTGTTTTACCAGTTGCTACTGAACTCCATAACATTGGGCTAAATGGAGGGTTCATAGTACTCATATTACCATAAACACCATTTTTAATTAATTTCTGCAAGGAAGGCATATGCCCCTTTGCCATTAATGGACCAATAATTTTCCAATCAGCAGCATCCCATCCTATTAATAGTACTTTATTTTTTTTCTTCATTTCCGTTCTCTTCAATCTTTTCTCTGTTTGAATTTACTTTAATTTTTCTCCATGCTTTAAACGCTAAATCACCATAAGCTAAATGCCCCAATGAACTCGTAATTGGCATGTTTGAAAAATCTATTTCCCTTGATTTTTTTTTCATTTATAGTTTTTTTTGTTTTGTATTGCTATAAACCTTTATATTTATAACCTAGTTTTACTGACATACTAGTCACATTCGGTAAAAAAACAAAAGTTAACTTTTAAAACCTAAAATTATGACAAAAATTACAAAAAAGAATTTTGGAAAAAAACTTGCTAAATACGGTGCTCTTTCAGTAGCCATCGCTGGAGTTGCAGACGCAACAGGACAAGTAGTTTACACAGATGTAGATCCAGATTTCGTTGGTGGATTGGGCGATAGCTTTGCTATTGACTTTGACGGAGACGGAACAGACGATGTAACTATTTTGCAATCTAACAATGGTAACTACGAATTAGTACAGGCAAATGCTGGTGCTAATGGAGTTGCTCAGTTTGATGCTGGAAACGCTTACGTATATGCTTCAAATCTTGCAGAAGGTGCTTCAATTGATGGTAGCTTGATGTTTGCTTCATTTGGCTCTATGTGTGCTGGCCCAGGTTACAATGGAAGCCAGTTTTGTGGAACAGGTCCAAGTTTCTCAGGTATTCAATTTACAGCAGGTGGAGGAACTACTCACTATGCTTGGGTACGTGTAGATGTTGCAGACAGTGAAAACTTTCAAGTATTAGACTATGCTTTTGAAGCAACTCCTAATACTGGTATCATTGCTGGAGACGAAGGAGCTACAGCTGGAGTAGAAGACCAACTTTTTGCTAACTTCGATTACTTTGTAAGCAACGAGCGCTTAAACTTATCTGCTGCTAACGTAATGGAAAGTGTAGCTGTTTACACTATTCTTGGACAGCAAGTTGCAGACCAAAAGTTAAATGGAACCAACGGAACTGTAAACCTTGCTGCTCTTAGCACTGGTGTTTACGTTGCTAAAGTTTCTATTGACGGAGCAACAAAAACTATCAAGTTTGCTAAAAAATAATTAGCTGCTTTATAAAACTAAAGAGCGACCTGTGGGTCGCTCTTTTTTTTGCAGTACTATTATTTTTTAACTCCAACCGGAACGATGCTATACAGAGGATTATTGGCATTACTAATTAGATTTCGACTGCGCTCAATCTAACACGATGAAGGTTTATTGACACTTAAACACTAAACTACCAACGATGCTTTTCTATTGCTTATTGGCCAATTGCCCACAAGCGGCATCTATATCTTTTCCTCTGCTACGTCTAACAGTTGCCGGGATTCGGTTTCTTTCCAAGGCAGCTAAATAGTTGTCTACTGCCTCATCTGCGGCTTGTTGAAACTCTCCGTCGTCTATGGGGTTATATTCAATGATATTTACTTTACAAGGTACGTAGGAACAAAAACGGATTAAGGCTTCTATATCTTCTTTGGTGTCGTTTAATCCTTTCCAAACCACATATTCGTAGGTGATCCTGCGGTTTGTTTTTTCGTACCAGTATTCCAACGATTCTTTTAAATCTTCTAAGGTGAAATTTTTGGCAAATGGCATAATTTGCTCCCTTTTTTCCTGAATAGCACTGTGCAAGGAAACTGCCAGATGGAACTTCACCTCATCATCGGCAAGTTTCTTGATCATTTTTGGCACACCAGAAGTGGAAAGGGTGATTCGCTTGGGAGACATTCCCAGGCCTTCTTCCGACGTTATTTTCTCTATGGAGGCCAAAACATTTTTGTAATTCATTAGTGGTTCGCCCATTCCCATAAACACAATATTGGACAAGGGGTGTCCATGGTACAATCTGCTTTCCCGGTCTATAGCAACCACCTGGTCGTAGATTTCGTCCGGATTTAGGTTTCGCATTCTTTTTAACCTGGCTGTTGCACAAAACTTACAGTCCAAACTACATCCTACCTGAGAAGAAACACAGGCTGTTGTACGTTTGTTTGTAGGAATTAAAACAGATTCTACAATAAGTCCGTCATGAAGCTTTACTGCATTTTTTATAGTACCATCGTTACTTTTTTGCAGGCTGTCTACCTCAATATGGTTTATAACAAAGTTCTCTTCCAGGAGCTGTCGCGTTTCTTTTGAAATATTGGTCATATCTTCAAAAGTATGGCTACCCTTGCTCCATAACCATTCGTACACCTGGTTACCCCGAAAAGGTTTGTCCCCAATGGAACTAAAAAATTCTCTAAGTTGTTCTTTGGTAAGCGAACGGATGTCTTTTTTTTCTTTGCTCATTGCCCTGCAAAAGTACTACAAATGAGAAGAAAAGAAATACAAACCAGGAAAAGCCTTTAAAGTTCTTTTAAAAATGCCTCACTATTATTTTTTTGGTAATAGAATCGCCACTATCGGGATCTACCAGGTGTAAAAAGTAAACACCGTCTTTCATTTGGGCTACAGAAATGGTATTTGTAGTATTCTGAAGAGCACCCAGAGATACCATTTTACCCAGCACATCGTACATTTGGTAGGTAAGGTTTGGGTACTTACTATTCATAACCATTACGTGGTTACTTGCTGGATTTGGATATATTTTAAGGTCCCCTATAAATTCATTGTCAGGTACATTCAGTAAATTTTTAAGGGTTTCAACTTGGGTAACTCCAGTACCAGAAGGATCCAGCCAGTCTATCAATCTGGTTTCCGGAGTAGTTCCAGTATCCCAGGAAACACCAAACCGTCCGTAAATATCATAATCGTTATTGTTTTCAGTACCATTGCAAAATGCCTGCCCTGCGTACAGTTGACCAATTACTTTTCCTTGTTCATTAAACAAAGGACTCCCGGACGAGCCACTTTCGGTTGTTCCAAGTTCCCAGCCATTTCCTGTACCAATAGAAACACCTCCAATTAACCAAACGTCTACCCCATTTGCATTTTCTTTTACTGCGCCGGAATTGTCACGGCAAATTTTCATAATATCCCCATTGGGGTGGTGAATTCCAACTTCAAAATCCGGGTTTTCGTCTGTTGCATCCCAACCGGCAAATGTAATGTCCCAACTGTCTGGAACGGGATTTACCAACTCTACCAGGGCAAAATCGGTTTGTGTATTTCTGGCACGAACTTCCACCCCACTCAAGGTAAAGTTGTTTTCAATTTGAGCTGTATTTTCTCCTGTACCACAAATGGGACTTGGGCTCATCCAATTAAAGCGTGCAGACCATAATGCCGGGTCGCTGTTTTCCAGACAATGATTTGCAGTAAGTAAATAGGGGGTTTTATCGTTTTCTACTGTGTTTAGTAACACCGAAGAACAGAGATAGCCATTTCCCAAATTTAATAGTGCTACAGCTTTTTTTACATCGTCTTTTAAGGGGTCAAAATCTTCGCCAATCGGGCAATTTACATCATAATTACAGTCGCCAGAATCGTTAAGTCCTCTAGTTGTATTATCAACAAATTGCGTTATTGCTTCCATTCGGTATCCATGAATAATACTTCCAATTTCAATACTAAAGGCGCTGTAAACATTTGCAGGTTCAAAATATTCTATCCAGATTTCTCCTCCGGTTACAAACCATGATCCCAGGGTGTTATTGGTGCGGTTATCTAATTGGGTATAAGGTTTTGACAAGTCGGTTTTTTCAGCATTAAAAATTTGCAGCCTGGTGTTTGCAGGAAGGTAAAAATCACTAAAATTAATACTCATAGTAATGGCGTCTGGAGAGGCTATGGCTATTTGCCACACTTTATCACCATTATCCAGTTGCGTAAGCTTCCCATCTTCTTTAATATTTACTGAAAGCGTCCTTTCAATACCATATCTATACGGAAGTGATTTATCTAGATCGTTTATGGCATCTTCGGTCTTTATAGCTGTTAAATCCAGTGGAGGCAATGTAATAGGTGCAACATTAGAAACAAGGTTCTGAGACCAACTCACTGGTACTGCAATGTCTTGTGCCTGCGCAAAAGAAGCCAGTGAAAATAAGAAGCAAAACACAATGAGTAGTTGTTTTTTCATGTTGAAATGCAGTGGGTTAGCTTTAAAGTACATCTAATATACTAGAAAAAATATACATGATAAAATAAAAAAGTTGAAAACAAAAAAATCCCGACCAAAGGCCGGGATTTACAGTATGTTTTTTAATTGCTTAAATAATTAGCATAGCGTCTCCGTACGTATAAAAGCGATATTTTTCTTTAATGGCTTCAGCGTAGGCTTTTTTCATAAAATCATGTCCGGCAAAAGCCGAAACCATCATTAACAAAGTAGACTTTGGTGTATGAAAATTGGTCACCATCATATTTGCAATGCTAAAATCGTATGGAGGAAAAATAAATTTATTGGTCCAGCCCTCATAATCGTTTAAAGTTGCATTCGAAGAAACTGAACTTTCCAACGCACGCATTACGGTGGTACCAACGGCACACACACGTCTCTTTTTTGCAATACCTTCGTTTATGATAGAAACGGTCTCTTTGGTAATTGCAATTTCCTCACTGTCCATTTTATGTTTTGAAAGGTCTTCTACCTCTACCGGGCTAAAAGTTCCCAGCCCTACGTGTAGCGTAACTTCGGCAAAATTAACTCCTTTAATCTCCAAACGTTTCAGCAAATGTTTTGAGAAGTGAAGTCCTGCCGTTGGCGCAGCTACAGCACCTTCTTTTTTCGCAAAAATAGTCTGGTAGCGCTCTGCATCTTCCGGCTCTACCTCTCTCTTAATGTATTTTGGAAGCGGAGTTTCTCCCAGCTCAGTTAATTTATTTCTGAACTCCTGGTAAGAACCATCAAACAAAAAACGAAGCGTACGACCGCGACTGGTGGTATTGTCTATTACTTCAGCTACCAGAGATTCGTCATCACCAAAATACAATTTATTACCAATACGTATTTTACGTGCAGGGTCTACCAGTACATCCCACAAACGGGTTTCCGGATTTAACTCGCGTAATAAAAACACTTCAATACGCGCCCCTGTTTTTTCTTTGTTACCAAACAAACGTGCTGGGAATACCTTGGTATTGTTTAATACTAATACATCATCTTCTTCAAAATAATCTATTAAATCCTTGAACATTTTATGCTCTATAGTTTGCTCTTTTCTGTTTAAGACCATTAATCTGGCCTCATCACGATTAGGAGCAGGATATTCGGCCAAAAGCTCTTGTGGAAGGTTAAAGTTGAAGTTTGATAATTTCATTCCCATAGCGGTACAATTTTGTTACAAAAAGTTGCAAATATACAACCTCAACATAGGGGTTGTCAAGTAAATGAGGGATTATCTTTTGTAATTAATTGTTTTTCTCTCGGACTGCGCTCAGGTTATGCTTTCAAATGGTTGGTTTCTTGCACTGAAATACCTACAGCCTGCATCGCTTCCCAAAAAGTAGGAAACGATTTGGAAACAACTTCGGCATCGTTAATTTGTAATGGTATTTTAAGCGCCAAAGGAGCAAACGCCATAGCCATTCGATGGTCGTTATAGGTATCTATGGAAACATGTTCTTGCATTGCTGCGGAAGGAGCTATAGCAATACTTTCTTCTGAAATTTTAACCACAGCCCCTAGTTTTTGCAATTCAGTTTTAAGCGCTGCCAGGCGATCGGTTTCTTTAATTTTTAAGGTATGCAAGCCTGTTAACTCACACCCAATTCCCATACCGAAGCATGTGACAGCAATGGTTTGTGCAATATCCGGGGTGTTGGAGAGATCTGCTTTGTAAAGGGAAGGCAGATCCATATCCTTTTTTTTAAGGATGATGCTATTGGTTTCAGCATTAAAAATAGTTTGCACCCCCAGTGCGTTATATAATTTAACTAACGCGCTGTCCCCCTGTAAACTTTCAGCTTTATAGTTTGAAAGTTGCACCGTTGTATGCTCCGAAAGTGCTACCATACTATAGAAATAGGATGCCGAACTCCAATCGCTTTCTACCGTGACAGTTGATGTTTGTACTGCTGAAAGGGGCTGCACAGTAATGATATTGTCTTTAAACTGAACCCGAACGCCCAGTTGTTTTAACAGGGACAGTGTCATTTCAATATACGGGCGGGAGGTAATAGTGCCTTTTAGGCTTAATTCCAATCCGTTGGGGAGCGAAGGCGCTACAAGCAACAAGGCAGAAATAAACTGGCTACTTACGTCTGCTTTTAAAGTTACTTTATATTTTTGAAGTCTTTTTCCTTTAATTTTTAAAGGTGGGTAGCCTTTCTTTTTGGTGTAGGTAATTTCTGCTCCCAGCGTGCGTAGTGCCTCTACCAGGATACCTATGGGACGCTGTTGCATCCGCTCACTGCCTGTTATTAGTACGTTAGTTCCTTCTTGTGCTGAAAAGTATGCTGTTAAAAAACGCATGGCTGTTCCTGCGTGATGGACATCTACCGAGTTATGAAACCTGTTTAATGCTTTTTGAAGTACGTCGCTATCGTCGCTTTTAGAAGCATTTTTAATAGTGATAGCCGGATAAAGGGCTTGCAAAATTAGCAAACGGTTGGTTTCGCTTTTAGAACCAGTGATTTGCAGAGATGCTTCCCGCACTTCTTCCGAAGATTTTGAAAGGGCTACGTTCATCTTTTATCTCTGTAATCTTGTTCTTTAAGTTTTCTCCAGAATATTGAATATGCCAATCCAAACCCAGCAATTCCAGATGCCAATAACAGGAATACATAAATTTTTAAAGACCAATCCCTGAAAAAATCTGTAGAAAAATTAGCACCTACCCAAAAGACCAGTAACTGTATTACCAAAAACGCACATGAATGTAACAAAACACCCTTCCAAAAACCTTTATAATTTACAACCCTTTTAAACATTACTGCAATTTTTTATTGTTATGATGGCGGTCGTGGTCTCGTTTGGTTTTAAGTTTCATTTTGGCGTCAAAAGCAGTTTGCAGGTCTACGCCTGTCTGATTAGCAAGGCACAGTACTACAAAAACCACATCGGCCAGTTCTTCGCCCAGGTCTTTGTTTTTATCACTTTCTTTTTCGCTTTGTTCACCATAACGGCGGGCAATAATACGGGCTACTTCTCCCACTTCTTCGGTGAGCTGTGCCATGTTGGTGAGCTCGTTAAAGTATCGTACACCGTGTTCCTTGATCCACACGTCAACTGCTTTTTGGGCGTCTTGTATGTTCATATTTCTTAGATTTTTGTCAATACAATTTTCTCCTTTTCCTTTTCAGTAATTTGTGAGAACATGCCTTTTACATATTCATAATCCTGCGGTAAAATGATGGGGGTATTAATATCTAAAGATACGGCTAATTGCACTATCCCTGGTCCTTCTTTAATTAAAAAAGAATAGCCACCTGTGTCATTGGCTAAATTGGCTTTTATGCTTTGTGGCAACGATTTTACTTGATATCCTTCGGGTATTTTCAGGGAAATATTGTATTTGTGAGATTTAGGGTATTCAAAAAAGATGGGGTATTCCCGGGAATCGCTTTTAAAGGGATTTTCGGTCTGAGCGAAGAACAGCATAGGAGAAATGTACAGATCGCCACCAATCTCTTCCACCAGCGAGGTACTGTTTGCAGTGTAGCTAATACTCATATTTTCATTTAAGCTTTCCAGATCTGTTGCTTCAAATTCTGAAATTTCAACCATTTCGTTTCCTGTATCTATGTCATCTATCTGGCTTTTGGTCGTGCTGGCTACAAATTTATTACGATAGGCTCTTGCAAAATGACCTCCCTTACGTTCCCGCACATTTACAGCTACAGCTTCTTTATCTATTTCTGCCTGAACATAGGTGAGTTTTTGAGATATATAACCTGGATATAACCCTACCCAGTCCGAGGTGCCATCCGGGCGTATGAGTCTGCCCTGCCAGTTCATAGCACGCTCTGGCAGCATATTTACATTTCCATACGGGTGCGTTGCATCCAATACATACATGGTTCCATTTACAACTGCGGCAGCAATTACATAATTAAAACCTTCTCGCGTTGGATATACAGGAATTCCGTTTTCCCTGGTACTTACCAGAACCGGATAGGCATTAATACCTGAATTCTGTAGCATTGAAACCAGCATCAGGTTAATATCTGCCGTGTTACCTGTTCCTTCTTTGTACGCTTTTTTTACTCCTTTTTCGGGAAAATACCCTATGTAGGTGTTCCATCTTACTTTCGATTTCACAAAATTTAAAATCATTGCCATTTTTTCTTCTTCTGAAGTTACTCCAGAGATGGCACTGGCCAGATCGGATTGATAATAATCACTTTTATTAATTTCATTTACAAAATCGTCACTTTCATACAAGCTCTTGGAAACGGCTTCCCAGGTAGTTGCAAATCTTTCAGGAACACCACCTGGATCGTTTATTAAAGCTAATTCCCAAATAGAACGCGCTTGATAATTTTGAAGGTTATCTATATACACTTCTCTTTTTAAAGGCGGCACATTACTCTCTTCTAGCAAATAAATATTTTCTTTGTAAGAATATTCTTTTCCTTTAAAAGTGCCGTTATTCCCTCTTGCGCCCCTAAATCCGCTATTGTAATTTGCAGTTCCCAATCCACTTTTCCCACGAATGGTGATTTCCCTTTCCTTGGAATCCTGATTAAACGAATAGGCTACACTAGCCTTTGGGTTGGACTGAATATTGTATACATAGTATTCTGGTACTCTCAATTCAACCAATTCTTTATTAATTGGAATGGTGTACTGCAGGTTTATATCTGAAATTCTAGAAAATGGAGATGTTATGGTGTATTCATATTCAATCACACTTCCTTCCTGTATCGCTGGCATAGTGAATTTATTATTTACCCTGTATTTATTGAGGCGTTCCTCAAATTGGGCGCTGTTTTGAAGTTTTTCTTTTTTTATAGCTCCATTTACCAAATTATAGGTCACACCTTTTACATCAAAAATCTCTCTATCACTTCCATTATCATACACAATATAATTTCTGGTTGCCCAATCGAAACCTTGTTTGGTATAAATTTTAACGCGCTCATGAACCGTTACGTTTTGCGTAAAACCCTGCCCTTGTGTATAGTCAAATTTAACTTTATAATCACGATACAGCACTGTAGCATCTGCCTCAGGGTAGCTGGTGTTTTGCTTTTCGGCTAGTTCTTCTTTAGAGACTTTTCCGTATTTAAAGTTTTGGGCGGTAAGGGTTGCCGAAATGCATAGCAAACCAATAAATAGATAATTTAATTTCATAGTAACTAATTTATTTTTTTGAGAGTACGATTTTGGATTTATCTTTCTTTACAAGGAGTTGAATGAACTTGACGTACTTATTAAATTCTTCTTTTGGAAAAGTTCCAGAATTAAGTATCAATTCTCTCTTGTAAATTATAGATGAAAGATTCTTATCTTGAACCGATGCTTTATAGCTGCCAAATTTCGACTTTATTTCAATAGGTTCAAAGACAGCTTCCACAGTATATCCCTCGGGAAGCAAAATCTCAATTTGGTCTTTATAGGTAACTCCTCTCTGCAACACTAACGGGAGTGTTCTATCTTTTTCAATTTGAAACACTTCGTTATAACGATTAAAAATATTAGGGTTTACTAAAATTCTATCGCCTGCCGTTGAAGCATAATTTGTAGTTTCAAAATTTAAGATTTCTGTAAAAGCAACACTTCGTTTATTATTATCAAAATTCCGATTTGAGGTTGAAAGATTGGCTAGATGTCCCCACAACTGCTTGTAGTACAGTTCAAGATCATCATTTTTAATTTGATTTAATTTAAATTTCTCTTCATATGGAACTCCTTTAGAAACTTGGCTAAGAGCACCCGAAATGTTAAAATCTGCATCAATTACGACATTGGCTTTTAATTCCCGAATGTTATCTTCAGTTTTATAGCTAGTCGTTTTTGTAAGCACGCCTCCGCTAGGAGTCACCATAAGGACATTTCTATTGTCCGTAAAACTCCCCATATAGCCAAAAGGTTTCTCTTGGCTGGTGCATTCCAAAAAAACAGTTTCATCCTCAAAAGGAACAGTTAATATAGCGTGATTAAACTGGGAGGCTACAAAATCTTTATCTACTGGCGCATTTTCTGGTCCTGCATAAATAAGAGTATAATACGATTCAATCCCCTGCGATTCCAGAAGCGCCATGGTGTAATTGGTCAACCCTTTGCAATCCCCATAACTTAACTCATCTACTTCAGCCGCTGGAGTTGGTTGCCAACCACCAATACCTGCTTGTATACTTATATAACGGGTTTTGCTTTGCATATATTCATAAATAAGCCGTGCCTTTTCTTTAGGGTCTTCAACACCAACAACTACCTTTGAAATTCTGGCTTTGGTAGCTTCCGAAAGCTTTCCTCTTCCCTTTAATAATTTATCACGTTGCCAACGACCAAATTCCTCCCAATTTTTAACATTGGCGCTTTGATTAACCAACTGAAATTTTTGCAAAGCTATTTTTACCCTGGGAACAAACTCGGTATAATACGGACTAAACACTTCTTGCTTAAAGGGTTTTAAATTCTTAATTTTGTATTGATACATTAAGGGAGTTTCGGTAACCGAAATATTGAAATTTTCGAAATTATACTTCTTTACAGCAAGCGGCACCTGGTGAGGATTGTGCAAGGTATAACTCGATTTTTGAGTTGCTACTTCATAATTTTGCACTGGATTCCATGCAGGCATAAAAGCAGTAGAAGATGTTTTATACTCGAAGACAAACTCTAGTGTGTACGGATACGATCTTGGCGTATATTCTACATACAAAACCCTATCATCAGTATACAAATTATTTCCTGAAGCGCTTACATCTATAAAATCACGTTTTTTAAATTTCTTAATTTCTTCCCCGTTTCCATCAAAGACTTTTACTTCAAGTATTTTGAAAGACCTCTCGTTATCATACCTCACTGAGGTATTCGCCACATTATCTCCATTACGATTAAAAACAGTTACCGCTTTCTTATACTGATACGTCATGCTATTATAAGCATCCAACGTAATAATACTTTCTTGATTACGCACAACAGCACTTACACCATTTTTCAAGTTTTTCGGAATATCCTTTACGGCGTATTGACCAAAAACTGAAGAATTTAAAATTAAAAAAAAGAGTAATAAACTTCGGAAAAACATAAGTAATCTGCTGAAGTTGGGCAATATAAATTATTCTTTAACTTATCCCAACAAAAAGTTATTCTTTAACTTTTGAATCTATATATATAGTTACCGGACCATCATTTACCAGTGCCACATCCATCATAGCACCAAACGTACCCGTCTGTACTTTTTTACCCAATTCCTTTTCTAATTGTTTAATAAAGCCATCGTACAGCGGGATAGCAACTTCGGGTCTTGCAGCTTTTATAAAACTGGGACGATTGCCTTTTTTGGTACTGGCATGGAGTGTAAACTGGCTTACTACAATAACATCGCCTCCAACATCTAAAAGAGAGAGGTTCATGGCATCATTTTGGTCACTAAAAATTCGAAGACGGGCAACTTTTCCGCAGAGCCAATTAATATCTTCCTGGGTGTCTTCTGCCTCAATACCCAAAAAGATCAGGTAGCCTTGACCTATTTCAGAAATTACGTTTTCTGAAACGGTTACCGAAGCTTTTTTTACACGTTGGATAATGATTCTCATTGCTTAGTGTTGGGTTTTTTGGCTTTTCATAAAGGTTTTAAGAGCCTCTAGACTCGCTGTATCAAGCGCTCCGCTAGGGTAACCCTTCCGATTCAGCGAAGCTGAACGACCTTCCCTTTTCAAGGGAAGGAACCTGTTAGAATTTTTAAAATATTGTCTTTCCTCTATCTTCTATTTTCTATTTTCTAAAACTCGTACCTCGCTATTTGTACTTCGTATTTTACCACTATTATTTTTCGTAAATATCTTTTCTGAAATGTTCTTCTTCGCCTTCTAAAATCTGAAGGTAACTTTTATAGCGGGACCATGCGAGCTCGTCATTTTCCAGCCCTTCCTTTATGGCACATTGCGGTTCTTCAATGTGTAAACAATTATTAAATTTACAGTACTGTTTCAGCTCAAAAAACTCCG
>PANU01000082.1 GCA_002707745.1 Flavobacteriaceae bacterium | reverse complement strand
CGCGATAGTATAGATACCAAATACAACCGTTTTGGATTTGAATTTAATCTTGTGGATACCGCAGGAATCAGAAAGAAAAGCAAAGTAAAAGAAGATCTTGAATTTTACTCGGTAATGCGAAGCGTACGCGCCATTGAACATTGCGATGTTATTTTATTGGTTTTTGATGCTACCCGTGGATTTGACGGACAGGTACAAAGTATTTTTTGGTTGGCCGAGCGTAACAATAAAGGAGTAGTGATTTTAGTAAATAAATGGGATCTGGTTGAAAAAGATAACCAAAGCACAAAAGACATGGAAGCATACGTGCGCGAACAAATAGAACCTTATACAGATGTCCCCATTGTTTTTATAAGTGCTTTAACCAAGCAACGTATATACAAAGCTATTGAGACTGCTGTTGAGGTGTATAAAAACCGTACAAAAAAGATAAAAACATCGGTGTTAAATGAAACTATGTTACCCATCATTCAGGCGTATCCGCCACCGCAATACAAAGGAAAATATGTAAAGATTAAATACTGTACCCAGTTGCCAACTCCCTATCCTGCATTTGCATTTTTTGCAAACCTGCCGCAGTATGTAAAAGAACCTTACAAGCGGTTTATAGAAAATAAATTGCGAAAAGAATTCGATTTTACAGGGGTGCCTGTTACTATTTATATCAGAAAAAAGTAAGTCCAGTGTTTTTGCAACAAAACTGTTAAGAAAATCTTAAAATGAAACATTGGTGTTAGTATTTCGTTATGTTAAATACATCAATCAACTAACACCCATTACATGAAGCATTGCTTACATGTGCTGCTATTTTTATGTAGCCTTACCAGTTTTTCCCAGTTGCAACCTTTCAAAATTACCGGCACTCTCATAGACCAGGACACACAATTACCGCTGGAATCTGCTACCGTGTATGTAGAACGTGCTAAAGACAGCACATTAGTTACCTACACTATTACAGACCAGGACGGATTTTTTAGCGTTCAGGAGCGTGTGGCGGTAAAAGATCTGAAAGTTTATATTTCCTATGTGGGTTTTGAAACATTTCAGAAGGATATAACCTTAACTTCCGAAGAAATAGATCTGGGTATCATACAAATGAAAACCAACTCCAACCTCCTGGACGAAGTAGTAATAAAATCCAGAGCACCCATTACCATTAAAAAAGATACCCTGGAGTTTAATGTAAAATCGTTTAAGACAAAGAAAGATGCCAATGTAGAAGACTTGCTTAAAAAACTCCCCGGTGTAGAAGTGGATGAAGAAGGACAGATTACTGTAAATGGTAAGCCTGTAAATAAAATTTTAGTAAACGGGAAACCTTTTTTTGGGGACGATCCCACGATAACTACCCGAAACCTAACAAAGGAAATAATTGAAAAAGTACAGGTAACCGACACCAAGACAGATGCCGAAGCATTCGCAGGAGAAGCCAGCGACGGACAAAACAAAACCATAAACCTTACTATAAAAGAAGAAAATAACAAAGGTGTTTTTGGTAGAATAGCCGCAGGCGGTGGAACAGATGAACGGTATGAGTTTGCAGGTTTTTTTAATCGTTTTGACAATGACCAGCGCATAAGTGTACTTGCTGGCGGAAATAATATAAACTCGGCCGGATTTAGTTTCGGTGAAATACGTAAAATGTTTGGTGGTGGCCGCAGTATTTTTACAAGTAGTGATGGCTCTTTTGGGATAGATGGAAGGCGCTTTGGCGGAGGGGAAGGAATTGTAAGATCAAAAAACGCAGGAGCTAACTATGCCGATTCGTATGGAGAAAAAATAGAAATCTCTGCCGATCATTTTTATGCAGGCAGTAATAGTGAAGATAGAAACAGTACCCAGCGTGAAAATATACTGCCAGACCGCCGCTTTTTTACCAATTCAAATTCTGAGTCGTTTACCGAAAATAATACCAATAACACCAACGTACGACTGGATATTAAACCAGATTCTACCTTTTTAATAAACCTGCGTCCTTCATTTACCTACGGAACGGGGAACCGAAAAGCTACCAATAACGAGGTCTCCAGAAACGAGGATGGCACCATTACAAACCAGGCAGATGCTACTCGTTTCTCTGAAAATATAAATCGAAATTTTAGAAACGCGTTAGACATCACTAAAAAACTTGGCGATAAAGGAGCCTCTGTAAGCTTAAATATCGATACAGAATTTGAAAATAACGATGCCGAACAATTCTTAGAATCAAACACTGAAGTTTTTGGGGATACTCCTTCAGTATTAAATAGAAATCAATTTACTGAGGAAAAATTTACATTGAATAGTTATAACGCTTCGGTAAGTTACAGAATGCCCTTACTGGCAAAAAAATTATTCTTAACCCCGCGATTTACCCATCGTGAAGATGTACGAAACAGTACCGAAAGCACATTCGATTTTAATGAAACTACCCAACAGTTTTCAGATTTCAACTTGGCGCTCAGTACCAATTTTAAATATATAAACAGACGAACTACCCCGTCGTTGGGGTTACAATATACTACTGAAAAGATAAACGCAAGTATGAGTGCATCCTATGTTTTCAAGACCTTGGAAAATAACGATGCCCTACGTCCACTTACCTCCTTTGAGCAGGATTTTGAAGCAGTAGAGTTTAGTGCGTATCTTAATTACAGGTTTAACCCTAAGGCCTCGTTGTTTGCTAATTACAGGGTAAGCAATAGGCCGCCAGACGTACAACAACTGCAACCCTTTCAGGATGTAAGCGATCCGTTAAACATTGTTACAGGGAACCCCAATCTGGAACCTGCCAATGAACATTCTTTATATGCTGGGTACAATGCTTTCGATTTTCAGAATGGAACAGGATTTGGGTTTTGGACCAATGCAAATTTCACCCAAAACCAGGTAGTACCTCAAACCCTAGTAGATGAAAATCTGGTAAGAACAACCACCTATACCAATGTGGATGGTAATTATTATTTCTACGGAAGTGGAAACTACAGTAAAAAAGTAAAACTGGATACCATTAGGGAAGTAAAACTCCGTGGTTCTATGGCGGTGAGCACCAACCGAAACATAAACTTTAATAACGAGGTAGAATATGCAGCAAGCAGCATTACCTATACACCCGACATACGATTTACATTTACCTGGAAAAAAGTATTTGAATTAACCCCAAATTACCGCGTAAGCTTTACAAATACTACCTATGACCTGGATAGTTTTGACGACCGAAAATTTACGCGTCACAGTGCCGGACTGGAAACAGCTACGTTTTTACCAGAAAAGCTGGAATGGCGTAATGACATTAACTATAGTTACAATCCAGATGTGGCAGCAGGTTTTCAGCGTAGTGTTGTTTTTTGGAATAGTACCCTTGCGTATTCAGTGCTAAAGGATCAGGGTACACTTACTTTAAAAGTATACGATTTACTTGGACAAAATAATAATACCCGCCGTACTGCTACAGCTAATTATATTCAGGATTCACAAAGTCTGGTCTTGGAGCGTTATTTTATGCTTAGTTTTAGCTGGAAATTTAATAGTCTCGGGAAAAAGGGGGAAATAGGAAACGGAGGGATGTTTCAGTTTTGATGGGTAGGTAATTATTAGGAATTTTCTAAGTTGATGTTTTTAATTTTTCTTATTTAAAAAACACCGCCAATTTCAGCCTTAAAACTTATTTTATACTTTATTGTTTATAAATCGTGCTTTAAATTACCAACTTTCAATTTCTATGCGCAAAGTTTTATAAAATTTGTAGAAAAAATTACAAATTTTATAAAACAACCACCGCCAATAACGGCTTAATTCTAACTTGCTAAAAAATAGTTGTATAGCGTCCTTAGTACATAGTACTTTAAATTACCAGCTTCCCGAAGCACCGCCGCCTCCAAAGCCTCCGCCTCCAAAGCCACCTCCAAAACCACCTCCGCTACCAAACCCCCCAAAGCCACCACTGCTTCCAAAACCACCAGTGCGTCCCATATTACTCAGGATAATTACATCCAGTAGGCTACTGCCACCACTGCTTCCATTGTTGCCGCCTCCTTTTTTACGACGGCGTAAAATGATCATTAAAACGATAAAAATGATAAAAATAATAATAACTTTTAGCAGCGAAATCCCCTCATTAAAATCACGCGTTTCCTCAAACTCTCCAGCAAGAGCTTGAAAAATAGCATCGGTTCCCTGGTCCAGACCTGCGTAATAATTATTCTGTTTAAATTGCGGAATGATAATGCGGTTTATAATGCGTTCGGTCATTCGATCGGTCATTCGGTATTCAATTCCGTAGCCGGTATTTATATCTATTTGCCGGTCTTCTTTGGAAACCAGTATAAAAATACCATTATCTTTTTCAGCTTGCCCCACACCCCATTCCTGTGCCCATTTGGCTCCTGTAAGGGAAATATCGTCTCCTTTTAAATTTTGAACTGTTGCAATTACCACTTGTGTGGAGGTGCTATCTGCATAGCCATTTAATTTTTGCTCTAATGCATTTGTTTGAGCAGTAGTAAATAATTTTGCTCCGTCGTAAATGGAAGTTTGTTGAGACTGCTTAACAGGTTTTGGAGGAATTGTAAATTGCGCAAATGAAGTGTTAGTAGACAGTACTATAACTAGTACGCTTAGGAAAAGAGAATATTTAAAGTACTGTTTCAAGAAATTATTATTGACTACTAAACTACCCTATTGAAATTTCATCAGGCAATTCGTTGATGTCCTTTTTATTGTGTGGAAAATGTTTTTTTAGCTGTTCTCCTGCTTGAAGGATGCCATCTACCAAGCCTTGTTTCATATTTCCTTTTTTGAATTCTTTTATAATGGCTTCATTGGTGCTTTCCCAGAAATGTGGTGGAACTTTATCGTTTATTCCTTTATCCCCCATAATTACGAGCGTTCGGTCTTCCACAGCAATATATATAAGCACACCGTTGCTTAATTTGGTGTTGTTCATGTGTAGAAAGTCAAACACTTCCGCAGCACGGTCAAAAGCATCTTCATTACTGTGTGTTTCCAGGTGTACGCGTATTTCTCCCGAGGTGTTTTTTTCAGCAGTTCTAATAGCTTCTACTATGGCTATTTCTTCATCACGGGTTAAAAAATCTTCTACTTTGGACATCTTATTACGTATTTTTTGTGTGCTCTGCTCCTGTCAAAGGGCATTCGTTATAATTTGTTTTCTGGAGGTTCAGGCTATTAAGTTTATAAACTGGGTTCTTTAATTTTCAAAGTCGAAATCAACTTCGGGTGCGTTCTGAGCGCCTTCATCTGCTTTAAAATAGGCTCTTTCATCAAACCCCAGAAAGCCTGCAAACATTTTGGCAGGGAATTGTTTTATTTCAACATTTAATGCTCTTGCGGCATCATTAAAGCGATTGCGTTCTACATTAATCCGGTTTTCGGTACGTTCCAACTCGTTTATAAGTTCTTTAAAATTTTCATTTGCTTTTAAATCCGGATAGCGTTCAAAAACAGCTAATAATCTAGAAAGTGCAGAGGTTAGACCTTGCTGTGCCTGTTGAAACTGTTGTAATTGCGCAGGAGTAATATTGCTTGGGTCTATTTGGATGGATGTTGCTTTACTTCTCGCTTCGGTTACTTTTATAAGGGTGTTTTGCTCAAATTCTGCATAGCCTTTTGCGGTATTTACTATGTTTGGAATAAGATCTGCACGGCGCTGGTAGGCACTTTCTACATTTCCCCATTGTGCCGAAACGCTTTCATCCAATGGTACCAGACGATTGTTAAGACTGGCAAGATAACCGCCAATTAAGAGCACGATACCAAGAATAATAATGATGGGCAGCCATTTTTTCATAATTTTTTATTTTATAGTTGGTCTTTTATTTTTAATAATTCGGCTTTAACAGTTTCAAGTTTCCGAATAATTTCAAAATTTTGTAATGTTTCTTGCTTGTTCTCCTTTAAATGAATTTTAGCACCTTCTAATGTAAATCCGCGTTCTTTTACCAAATGAAAAATTAATTCTAGATTTTTAATATCGGTAGGGGTAAATTTCCGGTTGCCTTTAGCATTTTTCTTAGGCTTTAGTACATCAAACTCTTTTTCCCAAAAACGGATGAGCGATGTGTTTACCTCAAAAGCTTTGGCTACTTCGCCTATACTATAATATAATTTTTCTGGAAGGTCTACGTGCATAGTGTTGTATTGCTATACGAAGTTAATGAAAATATAGAAAGGGTATGTGGTATTGTTTAAAATTGGTGTTTTAGAATAAATTTAAATTCTAAAAAACTGACATTAAACAGCTCCAGTTAACAAGGCTTAATCGAGCGACTGATTTTCCTGTTGGGATTTTTTTAGGAGTTCGGCAAATTCTTCGGGGCTCAGGTTTCCGTAGTAAAAATTAATTGGATTAATACGCTCATTGTCTTTAAATACTTCGTAATGTAGATGGGGTGCTTCACTACGCCCCGTGCTTCCCACAAAACCAATTAAATCGCCCCGCTTCACGGTTTGCCCCGCGCGTACATTGTACTTGTAAAGGTGTGCGTATAAACTTTCGTAACCATACCCGTGATCTATACGAATGTGGTTTCCGTAACCAGATGCACTATTGTCTGACCGGGTTACCTTCCCATCGCCGCTGGCGTATACGGGCGTTCCGCGAGGAGCCGTAAAATCCATTCCCCAATGCTTTTTCCTTACTTTGGTAAAGGGGTCGGTTCTGTATCCAAACCCGGATGCCATTCGGGTGAGGTCTTCGTTGTTTACGGGTTGTATGGCTGGAATAGCAGCAAGGAGTTTCTCTTTTTCTTCGGCCAGCGCAGCAATTTCGTCCAGAGAGCGTGACTGCACTACAATTTGCTTCGTTAAAATATCTAATCTGTTATGGGCAGTTTTAATCAATTTTGAGTTGTCAAAGCCTTCTAAGTCTCTATAACGGTTTACCCCACCAAAACCAGCTTTTCGCTGTTCGTCCGGAATTGGATTTGCCTCAAAATACACACGGTATAGGTTGTTGTCGCGATCTGCTATTTCATTCAATACATTTTCTGCCTGATCCATTTTGCGGTTTAACAAATCGTATTGTAATTGCATGTTGGTTAACTCACGCTTCAGGGTTTTTTCTTTGGGAGTTTCTACATAAGGAAGGTTTAAATACACTAAAAGCAATAAAAAACCACTCAATAACATCCCTACTAAACTTAGTAAAAAGATGCTGAGCTTGCGGCCTTTTTTCTTTTCTATTTTTCGATAGGAGAGGGTCTCGCTATCGTAGTAATATTTAACCTTAGACATACGCTAAAAAAATCCTATTTTTGCGGTGATGGGTACGTTACCATTTACGAAACGTCCTACAAAGATATAAATTGTTTTCACGTGCCAAAATGTACGTGGTTTACTATAACCAGATACCGATGAACTCCAGCGAAATACGCTCAAAATTCTTACAGTTTTTTAAATCGAAAGAACACAAAATCGTTCCTTCGTCCCCAATGGTCATTAAAAATGACCCAACTTTAATGTTTACCAACGCAGGGATGGTACCGTTTAAAGAATATTTTTTGGGGAATAAAGAAGTTAAAAATCCCAGAATTACCGATACACAAAAATGCCTGCGCGTAAGCGGAAAACACAACGACCTGGAAGAAGTGGGGATGGATACTTATCACCACACTATGTTTGAAATGTTAGGAAACTGGAGTTTTGGAGACCCTGCACGCTCTGCGGGTGGTTATTTCAAGAAAGAAGCAATTTCCTGGGCTTGGGAGTTATTGACCGAAGTGTACGGGATAGACAAAGATATACTCTACGTAACCATTTTTGAAGGAGATGCTCAAGATAACCTAGAACGCGATACCGAAGCGTACAACTTATGGAAACAATTTGTTGCCGAAGACCGTATTTTAAACGGAAATAAAAAAGATAATTTCTGGGAAATGGGTGAGCAGGGACCGTGTGGCCCATGTTCTGAAATCCACGTAGATATTCGTTCTGCCGAAGAAAAGGCGAAAGTCCCGGGCGCCAGCCTTGTAAATCAGGACCATCCGCAGGTAGTGGAGATCTGGAATCTGGTGTTTATGCAATTTAACCGAAAAGCCGATGGCAGTCTCGAAAAACTTCCCGCAAAACACGTTGATACCGGAATGGGTTTTGAACGTTTGGCAATGGTATTACAAGGCAAACAAAGTAATTACGATACCGATGTGTTTACACCTCTTATACGTGAGGTGGAAGCCATTACCAATAGCACATACGACAATACCAATAGTGAATCCGGAGAAAAGGTGGCTATTGCAATTCGTGTAATTTCAGATCACGTGCGTGCTGTGGCTTTTAGCATTGCAGACGGACAGTTGCCTAGCAATACCGGGGCAGGGTATGTAATAAGACGGATTTTAAGACGTGCTATTCGCTACGGATTTACGTTTTTAAACACCAGAGAGCCATTTATCTTCAAATTAGTTGAAACGCTTACCAAACAAATGGGCGAGGCGTTCCCAGAATTAAAGAAAGAGAAAAATTTAATTACAAATGTGATTAAAGAAGAGGAAAAATCCTTTTTGCGAACGCTTTCAGATGGAATGGTACTTCTTGAAAACATAATTAGTACGGCAAAAGAAAAAGAAATATCGGGTGCTAAAGTTTTTGAACTGAAAGATACGTATGGTTTTCCGGAAGATCTTACAGAGCTTATTTTAAGGGAGCGTGGGTATACCTACAACCATACGGAGTTTGAAGCTAAACTGAAAAAACAACAGGACAAAGCCAGGGAAGCTACCAAAGTAGCCACTGGAGATTGGGTAACCTTAGATGATGATACGGAAGAAGAATTTGTAGGTTACGACACATTAGAAACCAATGTGAAAATAACCAGGTACCGAAAAACTGAAAGTAAAAAGGAAGGCGAGCTATACCAGCTGGTTTTTAATCTAACACCATTTTATCCGGAAGGTGGTGGGCAAGTAGGCGACAAAGGCTACCTGGAAGCACCCAATGGCGAGGTGGTTTATATTGTAGACACTAAAAAAGAAAATAATCTTATTGTTCATTTTGCAAAAAATTTACCCCGTAACACCGAAGGTACTTTTAAAGCTGTGGTAGATACCAAGCAACGTAATAGAACAGCCTCTAACCATACGGCAACACATTTGCTGCATCAGGCACTTCGGAATATTTTAGGGGATCACGTGGAGCAAAAAGGGAGTATGGTGCACAGTGGGAGTTTGCGATTCGATTTTTCACATTTCAGTAAAGTTTCGGAAGAACAATTAAGAGAAGTAGAAGATTTTGTAAATGCCAGGATCAGAGAAGGCATTGCTCTAGTAGAAAAACGTAATATTCCTTATCAGCAAGCAATTAATGAAGGTGCCATTGCGTTGTTTGGTGAGAAATATGGCGATGCAGTACGGGCCATAAAATTTGGGAAATCGATGGAATTGTGTGGCGGAACACATGTGCAAAACACCAGTGATGTATGGCACTTTATTATTACTTCTGAAGGGGCTGTGGCAAGCGGAATTAGGCGTATTGAAGCCATTACCGGCGATGCTGCCAAAACGTATTTTGAAGACCGAAGCAAAGCCTTTAAAGAAGTACAGAAATTATTGAACAATACAAAAGATCCTGCTTCTTCAATTGAAAAATTACAGGAAGAAAACAACAACCTCCAAAAACAACTAGAAGAACTGTTGAAGGATAAGGCCAAAAATATAAAAGGCGACCTTAAAGGCGAGGTTGAGGTTATAAACGGGATTAATTTTTTAGCAAAAGAGGTAGATCTGGATGCTGGGGGATTAAAAGACCTGGCATTCGAATTAGGAGGCGAACTGGACAATTTGTTTATTTTATTCGGTTCCAAAAAAGATGGTAAAGCCTTATTAACCTGTTATAT
Organism: Flavobacteriaceae bacterium; assembly: GCA_002707745.1. Lineage (GTDB taxonomy): Bacteria > Bacteroidota > Bacteroidia > Flavobacteriales > Flavobacteriaceae > Marinirhabdus. The sequence goes on along the minus strand of PANU01000082.1, from coordinate 6,593 downwards.
TTCAAAGGACTTGGTTGCTGAAAAAAACTTAAACGCCGGACAAATTGTTAGGGAGTTAGGAAAACACATCCAAGGCGGTGGTGGTGGACAACCATTTTTTGCCACGGCCGGAGGAAAAAATCCTGATGGGGTGGAGCAGGCGTTGGAGGCCGTTAAGGATTATATAAAGTAGCTGAACATACGGACTTAGTAACAATAGCAGTTTGCAGTTTTAACTGCCCTGCCCTGCTATTGTCATTGCCACTGAATACTGAAATGAAATTACAAACAACCATACCACTTAAAGCCAAAAACAACCCAATAGATTATACCTCTAAGGTGTTAGTATTGGGCTCTTGTTTTGCGGAACATATGGGAGGAAAGCTGGAGTATTTTAAGTTTCAAAAAATGCAGAATCCGTTTGGCATTGTATTTCATCCTCTGGCGATTGAGTGCCTTGTTAAACGCGCAGTTACGAATCAGTTTTTTACCGAAGCCGATGTCCTGGAACGGAATGGGCAGTGGTTTAGTTTTGAGGCACATTCTACAGTTACTTCAGATACAAAAGAGGGGTTGGTAGCACTGCTGAATAGCCGGTTGGAGCAATTTTCAGCTTATCTTTCAGAAGCATCACATATCATTTTTACGTACGGAACCGCATGGGTATATCGGCATATGGACTTGGATTGTGTGGTTGCCAATTGTCATAAAATTCCGCAGAAAAATTTTTCAAAGGAATTGCTGTCAGTCGGGGAAGTCTCAGCAAGTCTAGAACGAACGGCACAATTAATTTCAGAAGTAAATCCTCTAGCAATTAGTATTACCACAGTTTCGCCAGTGCGGCATTTTAAAGACGGTTTTGTGGAGAACATGCTAAGCAAGTCGCATCTTATTGCAGGGTTTCACCATTTCAACAATTCACAATCACATTATTTTCCATCTTACGAACTTATGATGGATGAGCTTCGGGATTACAGGTTTTATGAAGAAGATATGATCCATCCCAATCCTACGGCTATAACATATATCTGGGAGAAGTTTAAGCTGGTGTGGATTGCTTCGGAAACAGAACAACTTCAAAATGAAATTGACAGCATTCAAAAGGGATTGAAGCACCGGGCTTTTAACCCTAACAGTAACACACACTTAAAATTTCAGCAAAACCTGCAACAAAAAATTGAAAAGGTGCAAAAAGAGTTGCCTTTTGTAAAGTTTTAAGATACATACAAGCATATTTCGACTCACCACTCACCACTCACCACTCACCACTCACGACTCACAACTCACTAAAGTCTATCCGTTAAAAAAGAATACGTCATTTGCCCTATTGATTGCCCTGCTCGCATCCCGCATCTTTGTGCCATAAACTTAAAAACCTTAAATTATGAAAACTTTTAAAAAGGGATTGCTCATCCTATTAATGAGCTTAACAGTAGTGGCATGTAAAAAAGATGATGACGGTGGGGACGATCCTCAAGCTGGTGAAGGGACGTTAACAGCAAAAGTAGACGGGGCAAATTATACTGCTACCTTGGGTGTAACAGCTTTATTATCGGGTTCTGGAGACAACCAGGCCTTTGCAATTTCAGGCGGTACTGCAGACTCAGAAAATCTGCAAATAATTATAACTGGATTTGACGGAGCGGGTACGTACGATATTAGTTTGTTAAATATTGGTACCTATAGTTACTTGCCTGACCCAAGTAATCCAGATCCTTCTACGGTTGTTATCTATACGGCAAGTTCGGGAGAGTTAAACCTTTCCAGTTTTGATGGAAATACTGCACAAGGAACTTTTAACTTTTCGGCAGCTAATCTAAATAACCCTAGTGATACAGTAGAGGTTACAAATGGCGAATTTAACATTGAAGTAACCAACCAATAATACATCACATAAAGAAAATCTCAAGTGTTTTGAGGTTTTTACGTGGAGCCGGGAGCGGGGACTAAGGTCTTGCTTCCGGTTTTTTATTTCAGCAATGATATGATTCACTACATACTACTCACTACCCAGCACTCACTACCAACAATACGTCAATTGCCCTATTGAATTGCCATAAAGCAAGTTGCACCTTTACACTATCAATTTGTAAAAACCTTTTAATATGAAAATTTCAACAACTATTAAGACAATATTATGTGTCCTTTTACTAGGAAACGTGGCCATGGCGCAAAAAGCCGAAACACCAGATTACAGGTACGATACTGGTGCCAAAATTAATGAAATGACCTTGACGCAAGGAGGAACTATGGTAGTTGCTACCAATGACGGTTTAGTGGGGATTAAACCGGGTAGCAACGACCTTTTGTTCAATTTTACTGAATATGGTCGCGTAAAACCTGAAGAACTAATGTTTGTGCCCAATGCCCCGTACGTTGTAGTAGCACAGGGTGGTTTTGCAGGAATTTCTTCAAAAAAGGCGGTAATAGACTATATGTCGGGAAAGAAACTTTTTAGTACTGATGATAACGGTTGGAAAATGGCCAGTATTGTCGAGGTGTATATGCCACAGAACAAGTTGATTGTGGCAGGGCAACGCAAATCGAAAGAAAAATTCGCTTCCCAAGTAGCTATGTACGACCTGAATACAGGTAATGAAGACTTCAGGTTCAATCTTGTAGATCCTACTAAGGTAACCATGAAAATGTTCGCCGTTACTGGCAGACCTTTGTTGCTAAACGATAGGGTTTTGGTACCCACCTCGCAGGGGGTTCTGTCCAAAACACATAGCGGTGAAACCCAATGGGAGAACAAGCTGAAAAACGTGCAATGGATGACAGCAAACGAGTCGGAAAACGATATCTATGCCTTCGTCGCCAATCCAAACAAAACCAATACTAAAATCTATAAACTTGGTTCCACCAATGGTCAAGAACTTTGGAAAGATGAAGCCAAGGTAAAAGGTATCGTGTCCAATTTTGAAATTCTCCCACAAGGCATTGCTGTTGTGAGCAACACCTATAACGAAGGCAAAAGCATCCTCGCGGGAAAATCTGAATCCAAGATTGCTATGCTAAGTGCTATCGATGGTGAAGATATGTGGGATAAAGCGCCTAAAACCAAAGGCTATGTACAGCACTTTTATATTATGGACGACGGCATTCTCTTCGGAATACAACAAGGAGGAATCAATAAAGTTTCTTATGATGGAAAGACACTTTTCAAAAAACCTTTAAAAACGGGCGAGAACATCTTAACGATGGCTGAAACTGACCAGGGATTAATTTATATCACTTCTGAAGATGCCAACATTGTAAATATGAAAACAGGAGAACAGGTTTGGGATAAACCTATTAAGTATAAAAGAGCCGGTGCTGTTTCATCAACCTTCGACAAAAAAAACAACCGTTATTTAATTAGCGTAGACGAAGAATTATATGCTATAGATGCGGCTTCAGGAAACGTAAGCGATTTTGCAAAAACCAAGTTTGATGGTAAAGAAGCGCCTACCAGTGTAAGTGTTAGAAACGGAGGAATTCTTTTAACCAGCGATCAAAATCTTGCCATGCTGGATTGGGAAGGAAAACCAACATGGCAGGAATACTACAGAGCTCCTGGGAAAAGTGCTTTTGGAGCAATCCTGGCTGGGGTTACCGCAGTAGCTTCGGCAGCGGGAAGTATGGCTGCAGCAAATAGCTCGGTACGAAATAGAATTGCAAAATACGATTCGCAAGCAGACCGGGATGCAGAATTGGCAGGAGGACTTGCAGCTGCGAGTGGAGCTTCGGTTGCAGAAATGCTAAAACGTTTTAAAGCTACAGCAGCTACCAAAAATGCGCAATTTGTGCTAACCAAACTGGACGATGGCGTAGGACTTGTTAAGATTAACAAGGATACTGGAGCTAAAGAAAAAGAGATTGTTTTAAAAGATAAAAAACCAGAATATCAGGTTGACGATATAGGAGGTATTTTATATTACAAAGCAGATACTAATTCAATTTTTGCGTACGATCTTAAAAAATAACAACTAACCTTGTTAAATTTCGAGAATAGCGTTGAGGAGTTCTATTTTCATTGTGAAGATGGGGCTGTTTAAAAAAGTGTACTCATAGTGTCAAACTGAGCTTGTCGAAGTTTTAACAGTATTGATAATCAATACATTTCGACAGGCTCAATGTGACAAATTCATGATTTTGATACTTTTTTAAACAGCCTCATTTTAAATTAAGCTAGTATGCTGCTAAAAAATCTATTTCAAATTCAACCAGCCGCTCTGTTGTTGGGCGCACAGGCAATTCTGTTTCTGTTATTACTGGTTTTTGGGGTTGTTACACCAGAAGCCATTGTGTTCGGTTATTTTTTTGAAACAATTATCATTGGTGTTATTCACCTGGTAAAACTCTTTCTGGTGTTAAAGCACGGAAAAAAAGATACGAGAAACGCAGGTGCATTTAGTGGCTATGGAATGCTGCTGTTTTTTTTATTCCATTACGGAATGTTTGTATGCATACAATTAATTTTTGTCTTTTCCTTTTTTACAGGCACAATAGAAGGAATTAAAAGCGGATTTGCTTTATTACATAATTTTGAAGTATTGCTGAAATCTGACGGAATGGGATTTATGTTAGGTTCATTAGTACTTACCAATCTTGGTTATTTTTATACTAATTTTTGGGTTACGTATAAGTATAAAGACTATGCACCTTCGGAACTGTTTTTTAAACCTTATGTTCGTATTTTTATACAACAGTTTGCGGTAATACTTTCAGGTTTTTTCTTTGTGATTTTAAATGCGGGATTTGCAGCCGCTGTACTTTTGTTGGTTTTTAGACTACTTGTAGATCTGGGTATGGTTGCTATAAAAAAGAATTCAAATTTTCTGAATACGCTTGCTCTAAAACTCGCAAAAAAAGGTCAGGATCCTAAAGAAGTACGGGAGCAATTAGAGCAACTTTCAGAATAAGTTACATTCCTCAATTTAGGGTATGCCAGGGGAAACGTCTGTTTTGGGCGTCTTTTTAATATAATTCAGCAAAAAAATGAAGAAATTAATCTTATGTGTATTCTTAGTTACCCTAGGAACTCAGGCTCAAAATCCCATTAAGATTGTTGATAGTCTCAAAGAAGTACTCGCAACAAAACCAGATAAACCAAAACGGGCCAAGCTGTTGGCAGATCTCACCTGGTATTATGCTATGATTAATTCAGACTCTGCCGAAGTGTACGGAAAAGCGTCTTTAGATTTGGCAAGGGAGTTGGGAGATGCTGCGGTAATTGCTCAGGCTATAAGCGATTTTGCCGTAGTAAAATATACCCAGGGAGCCTATGATGCTACCATTCAAAAATACAAAGAAGCACTTGCTATTAGAGAAAAATTAAAAGATGAGAATGGTATTGCGTCTTTACATTTTAAAATGGGAACCGTATATCATAAAAAAACCCAGCTAGACAGTGCTATGAGCTACTACCTGAAAGCGCTTAAATACTACGAAGCTACAGGAAATAAAGTGTTGACAAATTCGGCACAAAGTAACATTGGGGCGTTGCATTTCAACCAAAAAAATTATAGTGAAGCAATGTCCTATTTTGAAAAGAATATTACATTTTTCAGAAAAAATAACGAATTAAAACTGCTTGCCAACGCAATGGTAAATAAGGCAAGTATACAACTTATCCAAAGAGACACTTTAGCCGCTCAAAACACCCTCATGGAGAGTATAAGCATATCAAAAAGTATTAATACTATTGAAACCTTAGGCTCGGCTTATAATAACTTAAGTGAAATCTATCTGGCTCAAGGTAAAATAAAAGAAGCAAAAGAAGCACTTTCACTGTCCTTAAAATATAGAGAAGACGCAAATTTGAATGCCGATATCGCTAGCTCAAAGTTAACCATGGCAGGTTTACAGAACGCAACAGGCAATTTTAATGCGGCCAGAGAGCTTTTAAAAGAGTTGAAGCCATATTATTTAAAGGAAGATATTAAAGAAAAACTTGCGACTCTTTATTTACAGAATAGTATAAATTTTTCTGCTACCAGAAATTTTGACAGCGCACAGTATTACACGCAGGCCTATACCAGAATTCAGGATGAAGTATATGGTGAAAATGCAATGAAAGTTACCAATGAACTTGAGGAGAAATACCAAACAGAAAAAAAGGAAAATCAAATCCTCGAACAACGTGCGCAACTCGCCGAAAAAGACCTGGAGGTACGCCAAAAAAATACATGGATGTATGGTGGTTTTAGCCTAGCGATTTTACTGGGTTTGTTAGGGTACCTTCTATATAACCAGCAAAAGTTAAAAAACCGCCAGCTTACCAAAGAAGCTGAATTACAAACTGCCCTCTCAAAAATTGAAACTCAAAATAAATTACAGGAACAACGGCTACGCATTTCAAGAGACTTGCATGACAACATTGGCTCGCAGCTTACTTTTGTGACCTCTTCCATAGACAATTTAAAATATGCCCTGGAAGGAAGTAATGAAAAGATTACTCAAAAATTAGGAATTATAAGCGAGTTTACTACTCAGACTATTTACGAATTACGAGACACCATCTGGGCCATGAACAAGACTAAAATTACCTCAGAGGATTTGCAGGTGCGTATTGCAAATTTTATGGATAAAGCCGGAAAGGCAGCAGCAGATGTTTCTTTTAATTTTAAAGT
>PANU01000081.1 GCA_002707745.1 Flavobacteriaceae bacterium | reverse complement strand
TTACCCTAAAAAACAAAGCAAATCCTTTAACTATATATAAAGTAATAGAATAAATTACAACTTAAAAATGTATGTATATGGAAGATCCGTTAAACCCAGAACTTACCAAAAATACAGGTGTTAATCCTGAGCCATCACGCCATACCGAAGAACTTGTGGATCATTACTGGGGAAGCATGAGCCACGTAACAAGCCTTATTAAAGCCAGTGAACTTAAAGCAGGACTAATTCTTTCTTTCTATGGAATACTACTAAATTTTATTTACCAAAGTATTGGGTCTATTTTAGGTGATTACCAAGGAGATTATATTTTGTACAGCTTACTTGGTCTTTGGTTTATAACCACCGCTGCTTCTATTTTTTATAGTATTCGTTGTTTTATACCAAGAATTGAAGGAAAATTTACTCCAAACGTATTCTTTTTTGGAGATGTAATATCCAAGTTTGGCGATGTAAAAGCCTTTTCAAAAACATTTTATGAGGTTAGTACCGACGGAAAAAAACTATTTGAGCAGTTGGGAGAACAAATCTTTATTATTTCAAAAATTGCGGCCTGGAAATTCAGGAATGTAAAACGCTCTATTTTGCTTTTAGCATTAGGACTAATTCTGTTATTTATTACCGCAGTATATTATACTGCGCTTGTAATGTTATAAAAATTGCAGGGTTTGTTGTTTGAGATTTTTACAAGTACCTTTCCTGAGTATTAAAATTGTTTTTCTGAAAACTTTCAAACAACCCCTCCACTATATTGTCTTGCTTATCCTTGCAGGGGAAGCTGTATTTATACTTCCTTTTGTGCTGGCTCGGGTTTTTAGAGCTACAGTCCTGGAAGTTTTTACAATAACCAATACTGAAATTGGCTATTGTTTCTCCATTTATGGATTGGTAGCATTAGCCTCTTACCTTCTTGGGGGGCCGTTAGCCGATAAATTTCCACCTCGAAAATTAATGGGCACTGCTTTATTACTTACTGCTGCTGGCGGACTGGTATATGCAAACCAGCCATCCTTTACAACCCTTACTTTTTTGTACGGATTTTGGGGCTTTACTACTATATTTCTGTTTTGGGCAGCAATGATAAAAGCTACCCGGGTTTGGGGAGGCAGCGCTAATCAGGGAAAAGCCTTTGGTTTTTTGGATGGCGGTCGCGGCTTGGTAGGTGCCTTATTTGGCTTACTGGGAGTAGCAGTGTTTGCCTGGTTTGTTCCAGATAACACAGTAACGTTAAACACATTTCAACAAAGAGAAGCTTTTACAATGGTGGTGTATATTTCATCTGCATTGGTAGCATTTATTGGTATTCTGGTCTTATTTTTTCTGAAATCGAACGTTTCAGAAGAAAAAGTTTTAAAAGAAAAAATTACCAAAGCAAACATAAAATCTGTTTTAAAATTACCCTCCGTTTGGCTGTTAATGATAATTATTCTGTGTGCCTATACCGGATATAAAATTACCGATATTTTTTCGCTTTATGCAAGGGAAGTATTAGGTTATTCTGAAGTAGCTGCAGCTAAAACAGGTACTTTCCTCCTATTTATCAGACCCGTTGTTGGAGTTACCATTGGCTTTTTAGCCGATAGAGCCAGACCCTCTATCTACTTATTGGCAGGGTTCCTGTTTTCTATCTTAGGTGCGGTATTGTTTGCTTCAGGAATTCTAGAACCAGGAACACATACTATGTTTTTTCTTACCATTATAATTACTGCTATCGGCGTATATGCAGCACGTGTACTCTATTTTGCAGTCTTAAAAGAGGGGAAAATACCATTGACTCTTACCGGAACTGCTGTAGGAATTATTTCTTTTATTGGGTATACGCCAGATATTTATGCAGGACCTGTGATAGGCTATTTCTTAGATAATTTTGAAACAGTACAAGGACATTATTATGTATTCTGGATTTTGGGGATGTTCTCAATTGTAGGGCTAATAGCCTCATTTCTTTTCTTGCTTATTTCAAAAAAGAACGATTAACTACTTATTCTATAACAATACAGTCTTCACACACAATACGTTAATAGAATGTTATTGTAGGTTGCCTCCTTAGTACAAATCTGTACATTTATATAACCTAACAATACTACTATGAACTTTAAAAACATAATATTCCTGGGTTTTATACTCCTTGCTCTGGCAAGTTGTGGTAATAACAAAGAAAAAGAAGAAGAACAAATTAAAGAAGAACAGATTGCCTTTGAAAAAACAGCAGATTCTTTAACTATGGTAAATAAAAAAATGGATTCCTTAACAACGAATATCCAAAAAACCACCAACGAAATTGATTCCCTTTTAGAAGAAATTAACGAGCAATAAAACTTTAAAGATGAAACTTAAACTATCAATATACATATGCCTTTTTTTAGCATGTACGCTGTCTGCTCAATCCCAAAAGGGTAATGGGAACGAGAACTCCAAATCCAAACAAGAAGTTGTAAAAAAACAGAAAGAGAACAAAAATAAAAACAAGTTCCAGAAAGATCGTAACGATGACGACGGTGTTTATAAAAGCAACGACGACTACAATAAAAAGAACAAAAAAAAATCTAATAACGGGAAAGGCAACGCCTATGGAAAACATAAATACGGATTAGAAGGTCGCGCGTTTGGACAGGAAAGAGCCCGACAGGCTAAGCTTAAAAATAAAACACATACCCAAAGACTTCAGGAACGTGTAGTTTTAATAGAAAGTAGGTTACCTACCCTAAGAGAACGTATAATAAATGCCAGAAGAATACTTTTAGAACAAAAACCAACTCTTTCTATAGAAGTATATGATCGTAGAAATGCAAAATTAGTGTTGGCCGAGCGTAAAATGACCGATTTGGAAAAAATGCTGCTCCTTGCTAAAAAATACTAAAAGTTCCTCTGTTCTTACAATAAACTAAGAGCTCCATCACAAAAAGTATATCATTTCTGCTAAAAGTACCGTTCCATTTAATCCGCTTTTAAACTCTTGCAGAGGATACTAAGGCCGGATTACAACATGCTGTTTTAAATTTTCAACAATTCTCTCCATTGCGTTGTATAACGTTTACTGCGCTCCTTTTTAATAAGCTCCCATTCGCCCATACGAGTTCCTGTCATGGCTGAAGCTACGGTAGACTTTCCGTATTTATTGTTCAGCATATCGAAAGTGCGAATTAAATTTTTATCATTCAGTTTTGAAGGTAAAAATAAATTTCCCTGCACATATTCCTGCGGAATCAACCCCGTAAGATTTACTCCTACTTTTTTGTAGCGATACCCTGGTTTGTAAATAAGGTGTAGTGCTTTTCTTGCTTCTTTAATAAGTGCAAAAGTGTCGTTGGTTGGGATGGGCATTGTCACCGTCTTACTATTGGAGTACTGCTTGTCTACATTGCTGTGATAATTGGTCATCACAAATACCTGTACATAGGTAGCACAGGAATTTTGGGCACGCAATACCTCGGCAACTTCACTTATATAATAAGCACAGGCTTCTTCAATTCGCTCTAGATCTGGCAGTTTAATCCCAAAAGACTTTGCCGTTCCAATTGCTTTTTTAGGTTTAGGCATAGTAGCAAACTCAATACAGGATTCGCCTCGTAGCTCCCGCCAAAGTCGCTCCCCTACTACGGTCATTTCTTTACGTACCCACTGCAGCGGTACCTGTGTAAATTGATACGCACTAAACACATTAATTTTTTCCAGCCGTTGCACATGCTTTCTTCCCAGTCCCCAAACATCTTTGGTTTTTGCCCACCGCAACGCTTGCAAACGCTTTTCTTCGGTATCAATGATAAAAACATGGTTTGTATCCGGAATTTTCTTTGCCATTTTATTGGCCAGTTTTGCCAAAACCTTGGTAGGTGCTATCCCAACACCCACAGGAAGTCCCGTATATTTAAAAATTCGTTCTTTTATCTTAGTTCCATAAGCATCTAAATTTTCAGTAACACCCAATACATCTACAAATGCTTCGTCTATGCTATACACTTCTACCGAAGGAGAAAAATCGCCCAGAATATTCATTACACGTTGCGACATTTCACCATACAGCGTATAGTTTGAAGAAAAAAAAATCACTTTATTTTTTATAAGTACATCCTTAATTTTAAAAACAGGCTCAAACATAGCAATATGTGTTAATGCTTTGGCTTCGGTATTGGCCGCAATAATACAGCCGTCATTATTGCTGAGTACCACCACAGGTTTTCCCCATAAATCTGGCCTGAATACTTGTTCGCAAGAGGCATAAAAGCTATTACAGTCTACCATGGCTATCATCTGGCGTAGTGTATAATGTACGTAATTACTCCCCAAAGCGTAAATTCCTCCTGTTCCCTATTAAAAACAAGGCGATTTACAGTAAACTCACCCTCCTGTATCATTAATGCCAGGTCATTAAAGTTTGGTGTAAGCGACCGGTCCACTATTAATACATCGTTTTTCAGAATATTAAATTGCGACCAGGTATCACTTCCTATCCGTACATAAAAAGTAGCATCTTTGTGTATTGCCAATTCTTTATGAAGATCTATAGGTGTTTCCAGATAATGTGTGGCAGCACTGGGAAACCCTGTCTGTTTTGAGACTTCGGGAGCATGACGATATGCTGCTCCTTTTAATTTGCCAGAAGAGATTATTTCCATATTTCAAAATTATGGAATATTTCCTAATTATAGGAATTTATCCAATTAATTTATAAAGACCGAAATGTTAGAATGGTGTTAAAAAAATAGTTAATTCTTTTCGTGGCTCAATTTCATAATTGGAATTTGAATATTTTTAAAGAAAACCAATAAATCATCTTTATGAAATTACGTTACCTACTCCTTTTTTCAATAGCTATTACCTTTTTATTCCCTGCGGAAACAACCGCACAGCGGAAGAAAAAGCAGAAAACAACCATTACTTCGTCTTCCGTTTTAGACTCCGTACTTAGTGGTTTAAAATTTCGAAGTATTGGACCTGCCTTTATGAGCGGTCGTATTGCCGATATTGAAATACATCCCAATAACGAAAATATCTGGTACATTGCCGTAGGCTCCGGAGGAGTATGGAAAACTGTAAACTCAGGAACCACGTGGACTCCCATTTTTGATGACCAACCCACCTACTCTATTGGTACCATAACACTGGATCCTCAAAATCCGAATATTGTCTGGGTAGGCTCCGGGGAAGACAGCGGTGGTCGCCACGTAGGTTATGGTGATGGCGTTTATAAAAGTATGGACGGCGGACAAACATGGATTAATGTGGGCTTAAAAAACAGTGAACACATTTCCAGAATTATTGTTCACCCGGAAGATAGTGATACCGTATGGGTAACTGCACAAGGCCCCCTATGGAGCAAAGGTGGGGATAGAGGTGTTTACAAAACAACCGATGGCGGACAAACATGGAACAAAACCTTAGGCGACAATGAGTGGGTGGGTGCGACCGACCTTGAAATAGACCCAGACAATCCAGATATTCTATATGCAGCAACATGGCAACGCCACAGAACCGTTGCAGCCTATGTTGGCGGAGGTCCGGGTACAGGTTTATATAAAAGTACAGACGGGGGTGATACGTGGACCGAACTAAAAACGGGATTACCAGATACCTGGATGGGAAAAACAGGCTTGGCAATTTCTCCTCAAAATCCGGATGTAATCTATGCAGCTGTAGAAGAAGAACGCAGAACAGGAGGTTTGTATCGTTCAGAAAATGGCGGGCAGTCCTGGGAAAAACAATCGGCTACAGTTTCCGGCGGAACGGGACCCCATTATTATCAGGAATTATATGCTTCCCCGCATCACGAAGGTGTGTTGTATTTAATGGATAACAATCTTCAAATTTCAGAAGATGGCGGTAAGAACTTCTACCGGATGAACGAAAAAAACAAACACGGCGACAATCATGCCATTGCTTTTAAAATGAGCGATCCCGATTATTTACTTGTAGGTTCAGACGGGGGATTGTATGAAAGTTTTGACCATACCAAAACGTGGAAATATATAGAAAATTTACCTGTTACTCAGTTTTACAAAGTTGCTGTAGACGATGCCGAACCATTTTACAACGTTTTTGGGGGCACACAGGATAACAGTACCGAAAGTGGTCCGTCGCGTACCAACAGTATGCAAGGGATTCAAAACAGCGATTGGCGGGTAATTTTAAACTGGGATGGCCATCAACCTGCTACCGAACCGGGGAACCCAGATATTATGTATGCTGAAAGACAGGAAGGCACCCTTTCTCGTATCGACATGAAAACAGGAGAAGTAACAGATATTCAACCCCAGGCAGCGGCCAATGAAAAAACCGAACGCTTTAACTGGGATGCCCCTATTTTAGTGAGTCCACACAACCCTACGACTATTTATTTTGCCTCACAACGCGTTTGGAAAAGTGAAAACCGTGGCGATGAATGGACAGCTATATCAGGAGATCTTACTAAGAATGAAGAACGAATTACCCTTCCTATTTATGGAAAACAACAATCCTGGGATGCGCCCTGGGATGTGTACGCCATGTCTAATTACAATACCATTACATCTTTAGCCGAATCGCCGGTACAAAAAGGGCTGCTCTACGCAGGAACTGATGATGGCAGTATTCAAATTTCTGAAAACGATGGTGGTTCCTGGCGAAAAATAAATGTGGGAAGTATGCCTGGTGTGCCTGCTACAGCGTTTGTAAACGACATTAAAGCAGATTTGTTTGATGCCAGTACCGTATATGTAGTACTGGACAATCATAAATACGGCGATTTTACCCCATATTTGGTGAAAAGTACCGATAAGGGTAAAACATGGACTTCGCTTAGAAATAACATTCCAGACAGAACATTGGTTTGGCGTATCGTACAGGATCACGTACAACCCAATTTATTATTCTTAGCTTCAGAATTTGGAATTTATGTTTCCATCAATGGTGGAAAACACTGGACCATGATGAAAGGTGGTGTGCCTACTATTTCATTCAGGGATTTGGCAATTCAACGACGGGAAAACGATTTGGTAGGTGCTTCTTTTGGGCGTGGGTTTTATATTCTGGATGATTATACTGCATTACGGGAAATTTCAGAAGATAACCTTCAGAATGAAAAAGCCATGCTATTTCCTGTTCGAGATGCCTGGTGGTATATCCCAAAATCGCATTTAAGTTTTGAGGCTGATAAAGGAAGTCAGGGTGACAATCATTTCATAGCACCCAATCCGGATTTTGGAGCGTTATTTACCTATTACTTGAAAGATAACTACGAAACTTCTAAAGCAAAGCGCAAAGCCAAAGAAAAAAATATGACAAATTCAGACGTTCCTTTTGCAGGTTGGGAAGCCCTGGAAAAGGAAGTGCTGGAAACTGAACCAAAACTTGTATTTACGGTAACCGATATGCAGGGGAATGTAGTGCGAAATATTACCGCACCTGCAAAAAAGGGAATCAACAGAATAGCATGGGACTTGCGATACCCTTCGTTAGATCCTATTAGCCTGCAACAAAGAGAAACCGACAAAGATGAAAATACGTCCGGCTTATTGGCCCCTCCGGGAGACTATAAAGTGACTATGTATTTAAATGACAACGGAAACGTAACAAAATTGTCCGATGCTGAAACTTTTGTGGTAAAGCCTTTAAATGAAAGTTCTATAAAAACCGTTACACCTCAAAAAGCGTCAGAATTCTGGAGAACCTATGAAGCAACTCAACGCTCCGTAGCCCAATTAAATATGGGGCTGGAAAAATCTATAAACCGTGCCAAAGCCATGCAAACGGCATTAATGCGTAGCCGAATTACTCCAGGAGCAATGAATGAGCGTATTGCAAAGGTTTTAAAAGACCTACAAACCCTGCAAACCGAATTAAACGGAAACTACGCCCGTAATGAAATTGGTGAAAAAGGAAAGCCTACATTAGGAGACCGTATGTTTGCTATTTACAGAGGGATTGAACGTTCCACCTATGGGCCAACCACCTCACATAACCAGCAATTACAAATTGTAAAAGCACAAATTTCAAGCTCTTTAGCACAATTAAAATTATCACAAGCTGCTTTAGATGCGCTGTATACAGAGTTGCAAAATGCAGGAGCTCCTTATATTGAAAATTAAGAGTCCTTACCCAGAATCGTCCAAAAACGATTCTGTTCTCTCCAGAGGAGCGGTAAAAGAAGATTAATTAAATTAAAAATGCTTATGAAAAAATTATTGCAAATTATTGGTGCTGCCTGGGGCGCTAAGAAAATTGGCGGCGGGAAATGCGGTTGTATTGGGACTATTTTTGTTTTTATCATCCTGTATGTTGTTTTAGGATACGTATTGGAGTGGTTTTAACTTTAATTTAAGCTAAAGTTGTATTAAACCGCATGGTTAAAGGGCTTAAACGTCTTACATTTGTGTATGAATTTGAACAGAAAAACAACTTTGACTATGAACAGAAATCAGAAAACAGGATTACTTGCGCTTATTGGAGCAGGAATCGCAGGCGGATTGGCATATTGGAAATACAAAACCATGTCACCAGAAGAAAGAGCGCAACTTAAAGGACGCGTAAATGAAGCAGGAAACAAGATTAAAGAAACTGCTGGAGACATTAATAAATCGATAAGCGATAAATACGCTGAGTTGAAAAAGACAGCAAGCTAATAGCTACTTGCTTTATATTAAAAATCCCACTGTAACGGTGGGATTTTTTTTATTTTCGAGATATACACTATTATAGCTATTCTTTTACCACTAATTTTGAGTAAACGGTAGTATCTCCTTTAAAAGTTGCGCTTACTAGATAGGCTCCTGCGGCAAGAGATGAAATATGAATGGTAGTATCAGCTATTTCAGTTAAATTTTGAATTAATCGTCCGTCCAAACTGTGGATAGTGACCGTTGCTAAACTACTTTGGTTGTTATGAACAATTGTTAGCGTACTGGTAGACGGGTTTGGAAACATTGCGACTTTCGACATGTCAAATTCTTCTACGGCTAGTTCTTCACACCCTGCTCCAACCATAAGTTCTTGTAATGCATTTTTTAAATTTAATCTCCCGCCGGTAGTTGTTATTCCTTCAAGGGAAGGATTTGGATCTACCCCGGCAAAAATATAATCTCTAACATCTTTAGCTGCCTGTGCCGGATCTGAAATTGCTAAATCTGCAAATCCCTGACAAGGAGCCGAATATAATAGTGCTATTGCACCCGTTACGTGGGGTGTTGCACCAGAAGTACCACCAAAACCGCCATATCCATTTCCTAACGTTGTAGTATAGGCGCCAGCACCGTGAGCTCCTAAGTCGATAGTTTCTGCTCCATACCCAGCATTTGATACTTTCATATCTGAAATATCCATATTGGTAACGGTAATTAAATATTCACTGGGGCAAGCTGTTGGTAAATCACCTACCACATCTACATTAAAATTTCCATTTATGGTAGCCCCACAGCTTAAAATACCGTTTTCTCCAAGCGTATCGTACAAACCACACCATAAGGGTGCATCTGCAGGGTCTCCAAAATCTACTCCCCAAGAAGCATTTGTAGAAACCACAAAAGCTCCTTCGGCTCCATCAGACTCATTATAAAGTATTCTTGCTTCTAAAGCATAGCTGTACGCTTCGATAACTTTTGCTTCATTGGTGTTAAAATTATTTTTGATAACCATAATTTTTACATCCCAATTAACACCAGAAACACCTACCCCATTATTTCCTTTGGCACCAATAATACCCGCAACTGGTGTACCGTGACTTCCTCCAGAAATAGCATCGCTGTTGGACACAGTGCTCCATCCTTTATAATCATCTACATAAGTATTGTTATCATCATCCATACCATTATCTGGAATTTCACTCTCGTTGGTCCACAGATTGTCTTCAAAATCTTCGTGGTTTAAATCTATTCCATCATCCAATACTGCTGCAACTATCACGTTACCGTTCATCGTAGTTCCTCCTGTAGTGATATCCCAGGCTTCGTCTGCGTCTATATCTCCATCGCTAGCCTGCTTGTACTGCCATTGATCGTCAAAGAGAGGGTCATCCGGTTCGGTGGCACGCGAAACTATTTTATGGTTTTTTTGGGCTACCAACACATTTTCGTTTTGGTATAGCTTGCCTATTGCCGTACTTTCGGTCATAGTTGGTTCAATTTTCAATAACCAGATATTCATAGGTCTTGACACAAGCCGTGATTCCTGGATGACTACATCTGCTACTTGTTCTACAAGCTCAGTCGCCGAAACTTGTCTGCGCAATTTTACCAGTATTTCATTTTCAACATAATTTGTTTTTTGTGCATTACTTTGCAACACAGCCGCCAGTGCGAACAGGACAATTCCTAATTTTTTCATGGTTTGTTTGGTTTTCTTGGTTCAATATCTTTATTGGATTGTACTTCTGTTACGTTTTCTTCCTGTTTCAAAAGTATGATTAGTTGTGCTTCTGAAATTTTTTCGGCATTGTAACTGAACAGGTAAATAAACATAGGTCTGCTCACTACTTTTAAGTACTTCAATCCATATGTTTTAAAATTTGTTTCTAATGCTGAAACTGCTGTTTCTTCTGTTACCTGAACCAGTATGGTTGATTGGTTTTCGGTTATTTCCGGCTTACTGCTTTTACAGGAAATAAGCACTATAGTGAACAGTAAAACTGAAAATATCGCATGACACTTCATATAAAAAAACTTTAAACGCTCAAGATATATTAATTAATGAAAAGTAAAAAAGAACCAATAAAAAAAGCCCCTTCCAATCCCGATAACTATCGGTAAGAAGGGGCTTTCAACTATTTCAAAAATGTTCCGGAATTACTTCTTCCCGTCCATTTTGTCTTTCAATTCTTGCAATTTAGAATTGGCATCACCTAATGTTGGTTTTGCTTCTTCTGCTTGTGCAGCAGCTTTTTTAGCAGCTTGCTTTACAATTTTTGCTTCTTCTTCTTTGTGAATCGTCATGTGAGACGCTACCACTTTCTTGAATTCTTTATTGAACTCAATGATCTGGAATTCGGCTTCCTCACCTTTGTTAAGGTCGGTTCCGTCTTCTTTCTCTAAGTGACGTTTTGGTACAAATGCAGAGATGTCTTCGTTAAAGTTAATCACCGCTCCTTTGTCTACCATCTCGTCGATAGCTGCTGTGTGCTTAGATCCTACTTTAAATTCATCTTCGTATTTATCCCACGGGTTGTCTTCGGTTTGCTTGTGACCTAAGCTTAACTTACGGCCTTCCACATCCAGTTCTAAAACAACAACCTCTAATTTATCACCAATATTGGTAAACTCACTAGGATGCTTCACTTTCTTAGTCCAGGAAAGATCGCTAATGTAAATAAGTCCGTCGATACCTTCTTCCAGTTCTACAAACACACCAAAGTTGGTGAAGTTACGTACAATCCCTGTGTGGCGTGAACCAACTGGGTACTTGGTAGTAATATCTGTCCATGGGTCTGGTGTTAATTGCTTAATTCCAAGACTCATTTTACGCTCTTCTCTATCCAGGGTTAATACTTGAGCTTCTACTTTATCTCCTACATTTACAAAGTCCTGTGCGCTACGTAAGTGTGTAGACCAAGACATTTCAGAAACGTGGATTAATCCTTCTACTCCTTCGGTAACTTCAACAAACGCACCGTAGTCTGCAATAACAACTACTTTACCTTCTACTTTGTCACCAACTTTAAGCTCGTCACCCAACGCTTCCCAAGGGTGTGCGTTTAATTGCTTCAATCCTAACTGGATACGTGTCTTGTCTTCGTCGAAGTCCAAGATTACCACGTTTAGTTTTTGATCCAGCTCTACAATCTCGTTCGGGTGGTTGATACGTGACCAAGAAAGGTCTGTAATGTGTACCAAACCATCAACACCTCCAAGATCCACAAATACTCCGTAAGATGTAATGTTTTTAACAACACCTTCCAATACCTGACCTTTTTCAAGCTGCCCGATGATTTCTTTTTTCTGTTCTTCGATATCTGCTTCGATCAACGCTTTGTGAGAAACTACAACGTTTTTGAATTCGTGGTTAATTTTCACCACTTTAAATTCCATTGTTTTTCCTACGTAAACATCGTAATCGCGAATTGGCTTCACATCTATTTGTGAACCTGGCAAGAACGCCTCAATTCCAAATACGTCTACAATCATACCACCTTTCGTTCTGCACTTTACAAAACCGTTTACAATGGTACCTTCGTCGTGAGCTGCGTTTACACGATCCCAAGCTTTGATGGTACGTGCTTTACGGTGAGACAGAATTAATTGTCCTGTGCTGTCCTCACGTACATCTATTAATACTTCTACTTTATCCCCTACTTTTAAGTCTGGGTTGTAACGAAACTCGTTTAAAGAAATTACCCCTTCACTCTTCGCGTTGATGTCGATAATGGCATCACGATCTGAAATGTGGATTACTTCTCCTTCAACAACTTCGTCATCCAAAGTGTCTACGAAATTTTCTGCTACTAATTTTTCAAATTCCTGTAGTTGCTGGCCGTCTACCGGGTCTATCCCCTCTTCGTAGTTGTGCCAGTTAAAATCTGCAAGAAATTTTGCCGGGTTGGCTTGCTGTGGAGATACTTCTTCCTTAGGAGTTTCCAGGCTCTGTCCAACTTTTGCTTCAGCCATATCTTCCATGTCCTCCGCTTTTACAGCTTTTTTGGTTCGGGTAGGTTTCTTAGCATCTTTTACTGCTACCGAATTGTCCACCGTGTTCTCAGCAGCTTTTTCTACTGCTTCTTCTTTTGTTTTTGCTTTATCAGCCATTTGTTTTGTGCTCGTCATTATTTCAGGTATTCTAAAATAAATCAGATTTGTATCCTGTGTTCTTTCAAGTAGGTACCGCGACTATCCCACAGAAGGGTTTAGTTTTTATTTTTTATATATTCCTTTTACACTTGATTCTGTCGCTAAAAGGGGTGCAAAAATAGTGTTTTTCTTTTGAAAATCAAAGTGTTTTGACGCAAGGTTTACTACTGAAAATTCAAAATTATGAAATTTGATCTTGTAATGTATCCTTAGTAGGATTAACCTAGCATATCAAATTCAAAATTAGCAGGCATATATAGATCGAAAGTTGAAATACTAAACTTTTTATAAAAATTTCTTTAAAACAGCTTTGCTCCTTAACTTTATGGAAATGAAGAACTCATGAAATTTATAGCTACTCTTTTTTTTGCCATACTTGCCATTAATTCCTGTGGAGATTCTCCTAATGAAAATTCGAATACAGTTACATACATTATTAACAGTGCAAAAGTGCCCTGTGAAGGTGTTGGGAAAATGCAATGCTTTCAGATTAAAAAGAATGCAACTGATACTTCCTGGACCAATTTTTATGGGACCATTGAAGGCTTCGACTATCAGCAGGGATATATTTATAAAATTTCAGTTTTAGAAGAACAAAAAGATCCGGCTACTGTTCCTGCCGATGCATCTACCCTTAGTCATAAACTGTTAAATGTAATAGAAATGAAGCAGGATCCCACTTTTAGATTACACGATATATGGGCACTCCAGGCCTTGCATGGGAAAAAAATTACTGCAAAAACCCACCAAAAACCCAATAAACAACCTATTTTGGAACTATTTGTAGCCGATAAGCGAATTGGAGGAAACGACGGCTGCAACAGTATTTTTGGTGAAATAGAGAATCTTACCGAAACCCAAATTAGCTTTTCCAGAATTGGCAGCACCAAAATGATGTGTCCCAATATGGAAGTCTCCAATGCATTTGCAGAAGCCTTGAGCAACACAACCTCCTATACATTAAAAAACCTCCACCTCTATTTTTATAATGTTAACGGAGATGAAATTTTGAAGTTTGTAAAAGTAGATTAAAAGAAAAACCTAATTAGCGCTTTCCCTCTTCCGAATTTCGGGATAAGAATTCTGCTTCTCATTAGGTATCATTTTCGAAATCCACCTTCTCCCAGAACGCGGTAAACAAATAGAAATAGCATTTTAAAATCAGTAACTGTAGGGGAAAGCAGTTAATTTAATAATTATTTCAAAATTTTAAACCTTGAACTATACTCTGCCCGCAATCCTATCCTTAGCCAGCTGTAGTATGGTGTGAAATTGATCTTCCATGTTCATTTCGCTATTATCAATTTCAATGGCGTCTTTGGCTTTGCGTAGCGGGGAGTCTTTCCGTGTGGTGTCAATATGATCTCGTTCCTGGACGTTTTCCAATACGTCCTGATACATAACATCATCGCCACGTTCCAACAGTTCATTATAGCGGCGTTGCGCTCTTTGTTCTGCAGAAGCGGTCATAAATATTTTAAGCTCGGCATTGGGAAATACTACGGTACCTATATCGCGGCCATCCATCACGACTCCTTTCCCCTCACCCATTTTTTTTTGTTGTTCTACCAGTTTTCGGCGTACTTCTGAAATGGTTGCCACAGGACTTACATATTCTGAAACATGTAAATGACGGATATCCTTTTCAACGTTTTTACCATTTAAGAATATTTCAGCTTTACCATTACTGGTATTTTTTTTAAATTCTAACTGAATAGCGGGCAAAGCAGCAATTAATTTTGAAGTATTCACTTTTTCTTCAATAATCATGTCATTCTGCATAGCAAACAGTGTCACCGCCCGGTACATAGCACCTGTATCTACATATACATATTCCAGCCAATCTGCCAGTTGTTTGGCAACCGTACTTTTCCCGGTAGAAGAATATCCATCTATGGCAATGGTAATTTTATGCATTATTGCAGGTTTATGTTAAGTCCGAATGTACTTGTGGTAGCTGCGCTGTTAAAACGGGAATAGGCATAACTCAATCGTAATTTATTAATCTTTATAGAAAATCCTGCTGTTAAACCTGCAAAAGAACGCTGGTCTACAATACGAAGTTCTTCTGCCCTACGCACATTGTAACCCAAACGGAGATTAAATCCACTCTCCGGAAAAATTTCAATAGCAAAAATCATATGGCGGAATGCATTGTCTATAAGCCCAATGTTTTCTGAAGTTACCTCGCCTTCCAAATCTGTTTCATCGCGATTGGGATTGGCAAAGGCTATGTTCCATTGTTGCATATTTTCCAAGGTGAAATGCCAACGGATTGGTATATTCTCCAGTGTTTGTGAGAGACCAAACACAAGTTCAAAAGGTAATTTTTCGTAGGTATTTTCATAAGGTGTAATTTGTGTACCCACATTTCTTGCCACACCCGTAATGTGCAAATCCCAGGCTTCGTATAAGTAAAACACACCAATATCTAAAGCTACCCCAAACGAAGTATATTGTTCCAGCTTCGAAGATATAAACTTCGCATTTCCTCCTACATGAAAGTTGGTAAACGCTACGTTTTTAGCATAACCAAAAGAAAGTGCAATTTCTCCACCGCTAAAGCTATCGGTTGGATTTCCGTTTTCATCGTAGCCGTCAAAACTACCATAGTTAATATAGGTTACTCCTGTGTGTAATACCTGGGTACGTCTGTCCCATAAATATGCATAGGTAGCAGTCCCGTAGTTAACATCACCAATATAATTGGCATAATTAAGCGCCAATTGGTTATCCATTTCAGCATTAATGGTTGCCGGATTATACATTGCCTGGGTAGGGTCGTAATCGTAATTGGTAATATTTTTCCCACCCAGTGCAGCTTGACGTGTAGATGTTACTAAATCTAAAAACTGATAGGTTGCACGCCCCCCTATTTGTGCAACGGCGGGAAAAGCCGTAGCGACAGCAAGTAGCAATAAAACCTTTTTTAGCATGGGCGCGAGATTGTGTTTCCTAAAGGAGTTAACGACTGCAATACTAATTTATTTTTGTGGAAATCACTAATTCTGTATTCAGAATTATAAATTCAGCATTTGAAACACCTAATTAGAGTGATTTAGCATTTTTAACTTTCTGTTTTGTAAGCGCTAAGTCCAAAACATCACTCATCTCTTTTACGTAATGAAACGTAAGACCTTTTAAATATTCTGGTTTTATTTCGTCTATATCACGTTTATTGTCCTCACAGAGTAAAATTTCCTTAATTTTTGCACGTTTTGCTGCCAGGATTTTTTCTTTAATTCCACCTACGGGCAATACTTTTCCGCGTAATGTAATTTCCCCTGTCATTGCAATGCTTTTCTTTACTTTACGCTGTGTAAATAAAGAAACCAAAGAGGTAAGCATGGTAATTCCTGCGC
Source organism: Flavobacteriaceae bacterium (assembly GCA_002707745.1). Taxonomy (GTDB): domain Bacteria; phylum Bacteroidota; class Bacteroidia; order Flavobacteriales; family Flavobacteriaceae; genus Marinirhabdus. The sequence goes on along the minus strand of PANU01000081.1, from coordinate 597 downwards.
TTGGACCATCTTTTGGTGTGGCGCCTTCTGGTACGTGAATATGCACATTGTATTTTTCAAATATATCTGGTGAAATCCCAAGCAATTCTGCATTGGATTTTATGTACTCTAAGGCAATGGTAGCAGACTCTTTCATCACTTTCCCGAGATTTCCGGTCATATTAAGCGTTCCTTTTCCTTTAGACAGTGTAGACTCTATAAAGAGTATGTCGCCACCCACACGCGTCCAGGCCAAACCAGTTACTACGCCCGCTACATCATTATTTTCGTACTTATTCCGTTCCATCCTTGGTGCTTTTAAAGCTTCCAGAATGGTCTCGTTGGTAACTTTTTTGGTGTAGTCCTCTTCCATTGCAATTTTCATAGCTGCGTGTCGCACCATTTTTGCAATTTGTTTTTCCAGGCCTCGTACACCGCTTTCACGGGTATACCCTTCTACAATCTTTTCCAGTTGTGGTTTGCCTATTTGTAAATCTTTACTGGACAAACCATGTTCTTTTAATTGCTTTGGAAGTAAATGCTTTTTGGCTATTTCTACTTTTTCTTCAATAGTGTAGCCGGTTACATTAATGATCTCCATCCTGTCGCGTAAAGCTG
>PANU01000080.1 GCA_002707745.1 Flavobacteriaceae bacterium | reverse complement strand
TAATACTTTAGATGGAAGAGGGATTTTTCCAATGCTACTTTCTTCCCAGATAAACTTTTTATTGGCAGAAAACAATTTAACATTAGGAACTACAGGTGATGCTGCGTCATATTTAGAAAACGGCATTCGTCAATCCATGGAAAAAGTTAGGAGTTTTGACCAAGGAATTTCTACCATAGATCCAAATACGTCCGAAGATTATGCTATGACGAACACAGTTATAGAAGCATATATTACGCAAGTAATGAATAGCTTTAATACGGCATCAGTAAATGAAAAACTTGCGATCATTAGCAAAGAAGCCTTTGTTGCATCATTTGGAAACGGCCTGGAGGCGTATAATTTATATAGAAGAACAGGGAAACCAGATTTTGTTGCTCCCTTTGTGAATAACGCTCCTTTTCCAAGAACTTATCCTTACCCAAATCAATATACTTTTGATAATTCTAATATAGACCAACATCCAAGTACCACTCAAACCTTTTGGGATAATAACCCACCAGGCTTTATAGATTAGTTTGAGAGCATATTAATTCTTTTGTTTAAAAATTATGACTTCAAAATGAAACTCTACCTTGTTCCCACGCCTATTGGAAACTTAAAAGACATCACTTTTAGAGCCATCGAAGTTTTGCAGGAAGTAGATCTTATTTTAGCTGAAGATACCCGTACTAGCGGTAAATTACTAAAACACTTCAATATTACAACCCAGATGCACTCCCACCATATGCATAACGAGCATAAAACTGTGGATGGCATCGTAAAACGAATCCAGGCCGGAGACAACATAGCATTAATAAGCGATGCGGGAACTCCGGCCATTAGTGATCCAGGATTTTTACTTACAAGAGCCTGTATAACAGCAGGGATAGAAGTGGATTGTTTACCTGGAGCAACCGCTTTTGTACCAGCATTGGTAAACAGTGGCCTGCCTAATGATAAATTTGTCTTTGAAGGCTTTTTACCGGTAAAGAAAGGACGCCAAACCCGTCTGCAACTGCTAGCTGAAGAAACGCGGACTATTATTTTTTACGAATCACCTCATAAATTGGTAAAAACCCTGGGACAGTTTGTCGACTATTTTGGAGCAGACAGACAAGTTTCAGTTTCACGAGAAATTACTAAGCTTCATGAAGAAACCATACGAGGCACCGTATCTGAAGTATTAAGGCATTATGAAGCAAAACCTCCAAAGGGAGAGCTTGTGGTAATTTTAGGTGGAAAAAAATAGTAAAAAGCCAGAATAAAATGCTTGCTTTTATCTATTTCCACGACTGAAATACAGAAAGGTATTGTTGAGCTTTTATGGGATCTTCCTGTCCGTTAAAGCTATCTACTTGGTTAAAGTCTGTATCAAAAATATAAAGCATGGGAGCGTCGTCTGCACCTAGTTTTCACATAATAAGTTGTATGGTGCCAAAGGAATCGTATTTTATGATAAGCTCGTATATCTGGTTTTCTATTGTTTTTTCAAATATTGAAACCATTCTGTTGCCATCCATGTAGCTATGCTCATAAACAACGCCATCCTGTTCAAGTTTTTTTAATGTGATGGCTCCAGTTTCATCATATTGTGTTTCTTCAACATTTGCTGTACCGTTGGTGTAGGATGTTTCAGATTTAATAGAACCACTACTATAAAAAGTTGTTACAGGGCCGTGTTGCAAGCTGGTTTTATAAGTTTCAATACTTTCTGGCAAGCCGTTTTCATAATATAAAATTCGTTTCCCATTTAAAAAGCCACCTTCAATAGTAAACTCTTCAACCATAATTCCATTGCGTTTAATTACATAGCGGCCTTCCATAACTTCGTTTTCCATAGTTACGTAACCACGCCTGTTTTTTTTATCAATTACATATTTATACTCATTAAAATCCAGCGTATCCACCCTTTCTGTATTTGCCAGCATAATAGCTTCAGGAATATTATTGCAGGAGCTTAACCCCCACAATAAAGCAAGTAGGATTGTAAATTTTAGCCATATGTATGTGAAGCTCATTTTATAATTTTAAAGTTCTATTTCCTATTAGGTTTAATTGCTACAGATATTTTGCTTTTTTCCAACCTTGTTTTTCTAAAGACTGCGCTCCACTTTCCACAGCGCCATTATCTGTTCTTCGAAACGCAAAGTTTTTAAAACAACCACCATAAAGCTTGGGAACATTAAATATGTTTTCCTTTTTCCCAACCGTGTTTGCCTAAGTATTGTTCACCACTTTCCACAGCGCCATCTTCTATAGATGTTCCCATGCTATCATTCCAACGGTTCAGGTAACCGAACAATGAAATAACTCCCAGCATTTCCACAATTTCCCCTTCATTCCAGTGTTGGTAGAGGCGCTTTTTTATCTTTTCATCCACAGCATTGGGCACCTGGCTGGCGGCTAAAGAAAAATCCAGCGCAGCGCGTTCAGCTTCGTTAAAAGATGGGTGCGTACGGTATTCCCATATATTATCTAATTGTTCCTGTTCGGCTCCATAACGCTCTGCTGCTCTAATAGCATGTGCCTGACAATACCGGCAACCTGTTGCGTTGCTGCTTACCCAGGCGATCATTCTTTTAAGAGCAGAGGTAACATTACCTTCATTGGCCATAACGGCTTTATTCAGGTTTATAAACGCGCGGCTAATGGCTGGCCTGCGTTGCATAGTTAGAACACTATTAGGGCAAAATCCAAGGGTTTCATTAAAAAATTCTGCCAGTTCCTGAGTGTTTTTATCGTGATCCGGGGACAGTGGGGTTACTAAGGGCATATGTTATAATTTAAACTCAAAAGTACAATTTTTCGAGAGAATTTTTTATAAAATGTAGTTGGTCGAAAAAGGAATAAAAAAATGATAATATCGAAACATATTTTCTATATTGGCTTCTTAACATAACAAATTTAACATTATGACTAAGAAATTTTTAAAACTTTCCGGAATTGCATGCGCCATTAGTATAATGATGGTCTCTTGTGGAAAAGAAGACACTTCAACAGAAATCAACGATACAGAGTTTGAGGGGGTAAATATGGAATACCTTCATAGCAGCCTCGAAAATGTAAAAGGAGCATCTGTTAACATCCCCGGGCAATATATTGTGGTATACAACACAACTGTTACAGGAGATCTAGGAGCAGGACGAACGTCCCATCAGGCAGCTAATGATGCTGTGGTAGCACTTACCAATGCTATTTTAGGATCTAGTCGCCAGGCAGAAAATGAAATACTTCACGTTTACAGTAAATCTATAAATGGCGTAACACTGCGACTTAATAAGAAGCAAGTAGCGATGTTAGAAAACGATTCCAGAGTGGCCTTTATAGAACAGGATAGAATTGTTCAGTTTGCTCCCCCTTGCGGAACACCAAACGGAGGCCCATGCGAACCAGGCGGCGGCGGTGGCGGTGGCTCCGAGCAAGAGACGCCTTGGGGAATCACAAGAGTAAATGGAGTTAGTAATTACACGGGTAGTGGCGTAGCCTGGATTCTTGATTCTGGGATAGATTTAGAGCATAGTGATCTAGTTGTAGATGCTTCCCGAGGGTTTACTGCATTTACTTCTGGTAGAGATGCCTCTATGGACGACTTAAATGGACATGGATCGCATGTTGCCGGTACTATTGCTGCTAAAAACAACTCTTTTGGAGTAATTGGTGTTGCGCCAGGCGCTACTGTTATTCCAGTAAAAGTTCTTGACCGCAGAGGTTCTGGCTCGTATTCTGGAGTGATTGCAGGAGTAGATCATGTAGGTGCAAATGGAAATAGCGGAGATGTAGCTAATATGAGCTTAGGAGGTCCTATCTCTACTGCACTGGAAGCAGCTATCTCCAATGCTGCAGGGGCTATTAAGTTTTGCTTGGCGGCAGGTAATGAGTCACAAAACACAAACAATGTCTCACCAGGGCGATTGAATGGAAACGGTATTTATACTATTTCTGCTATGAGTCAGGGCGATAACTGGGCGAGCTTCTCTAATTTTGCAAACCCACCTATAGATTACTGTGCTCCTGGAGTTTCTGTAAAATCTACATGGAAAAAGGGTGGCTATAATACGATTAGCGGAACCTCAATGGCTACACCACACGCCGCTGGGGTGTTCTTATTAGGAAACGCAAGTACCGATGGTACTGTGAATGGAGATCCTGATGGAAATGCAGATCCTATTATCGTTCATTAGTAGTATTATTACTATAAATATAAGCCTCCAATGGGGGCTTTTTTTATGTTTATGAATGCAGTATTTGTAGCTCTTATATCTTAAATCTATTTTAAGTTGTAAAGAATAATGGGGATGTATATTTTTACCAAAAAATTTAAAATAACAATTATGAAAAAAGTTATAGCCTTAGTAGTGTTTATTAGTTTATTTTCCTGTTCCAAAGATGACGATGGAGGTGCAAATCAGGAACCCGTAGAGACATCAATTGTATTGAGAATAGAAGACGAGAACGGTCTTACTTTTAGTGATATTGAAGGTGATTTTTTTGCAAACGGGATAGAAGTTCCAATATATGATCAAAACGATTGGGACGATTTCATTGTTAATTCGCAAACACAAGCAGAACAGGATTATAATTTATCTATTGCCAGTCAGTTGGGGATGGTAGATGCTTCGGGAACTTCCGTAATTGTATTGGATATACCCGGGCTTTTTTCAGACAGTTCTACGGAAACCATATATGTTAATTCCGTATCTTCTATTAGTGGCGATGTAACCAACAATTTTGTTGCTGTAACCCTAAACGAAGGTGATACAAAAGAAGTAACCCTTGCGGTGGCATTGGATTTTAGGGCTTTTAAAAATTAAGCTTTATTGCTTCACTAGTTTAACAGTAGTGTTTTCTATAATAAGATAATACAAACCAGTAGCGAACCCTTCCATAGATATGGTTGGGTTTTCTGTTTCTAAAAAGCCATTTCTAACAACTTTCCCTGTCGCGTCTGTAATTTTATAAGGCTTGTTGGTTAAATTGTATTTGGTATAAGAAACAGTCTCGAAATTTTGACTTGGATTAGGGGATATGATGAAATTATTTTGGGTATTTTTTTCACTATTTATTAGATAATTGGTAAATCTATAGCATCCAAATATGTAGTTAATTCCCAAATTTGAAGTAACTTTACAAAGACTTCCCACAATACATAGTTTTCAATACTCAAATTTTAGCGCTTCATTTTTTTTGAAATTTGAAATTTGAAACTTGGAATTTGATCACATGCGCTGGACCCTTAAACCAAAACCTTCCGAAGAAAAAATTGAAACCCTTGCTACTGCGTTGGGTGTAAACAATATAATTGCCTCTTTATTGCTACAACGAGGAATTGAAACCTTTGAACAAGCCAAGAAATTCTTTAGACCTTCTCTAGAAGACCTGCATGATCCCTACTCAATGAAGGACATGGAAAAGGCAGTTGAAAGAATTGAAGCAGCCATTGCCAATGATGAAAACATCTTGGTCTTTGGAGATTATGATGTGGACGGCACCACCAGTGTTGCCCTTATGTCTTCCTATTTAAAAAGCTATTACCCAAACGTCGCTACTTACATTCCAGACCGCTATGACGAAGGTTATGGAGTGTCCTACCAGGGAATCGATTTTGCAGATGACAATAATTTCAGCTTAATTATTGCCCTGGATTGTGGCGTAAAGGCCATAGAAAAAGTAGCATACGCTTCAGAAAGAAACATCGATTTTATTATTTGTGATCACCACAGACCGGGAGTATCATTACCAAAAGCTGTAGCGGTTTTAGATCCAAAACGTGAGGACTGTGAGTACCCTTTTAAAGAATTATGTGGTTGCGGTGTAGGGTTTAAACTCATTCAGGCACTAGGCAAGAACCGAAATCAAACTATCGATGACTTACTATTGTACTTAGACTTAGTCGCCACCGCTATTGGGGCAGATATAGTCCCCATTACAGGTGAAAACAGAATCTTAGCGCATTATGGGTTGAAGGTGATAAATAGCAATCCGCGTACTGGATTTCAGGCCATTTTAAAGCAAGTTAAAAAAACCGAACTTACCATAACTGATGTCGTTTTTATCATAGCTCCCAGGATTAATGCGGCAGGTAGGATGAAACATGGGAATCACGCTGTTACCCTACTCACGGAAACCGACATAAACAAAGCAATTGTTTGGGCTGCCGAAATTGAGCAATTTAATACAGATAGACGTGATGCAGATAAGCGTATCACCGAAGAAGCCTTACATCAAATTTCAGAAAATAAGGAAGAAGATCGCCTGACAACGGTAGTTTATCACGAAAGCTGGCACAAAGGTGTAATTGGTATTGTGGCATCCAGATTAACGGAAACCTATTACCGTCCCACCTTGGTTTTTACCAGAAGTGGCGAGAAACTGGCGGCCAGCGCCCGTTCTGTAAAGGGTTTTGATGTGTACAATGCGCTAGAAGCCTGTGCAACCTATATTGAACAATTTGGAGGCCATAAATACGCCGCAGGTTTAACATTGTTGGAAGAAGACTTCGGAAATTTTAAAGCTGAATTTGAAAAAGTGGTTTCAGAAACTATAGATCCACAACTATTAAAACCGGAACTCACTATAGATGCCGAAATAGACTTTGATAACATTACCCCAAAGTTTTACAGAATTTTAAAACAATTTGCCCCATTTGGCCCCGGAAATATGACCCCAGTTTTTATGACACAGCACCTTAGAGACGTTGGATATGGAAAATGTGTGGGCGAAGATAAAAGTCATTTGCGGGTAGTGGTAAAGCAAGGCAACAGTATTCAATTTACAGGAATTGGTTTTGGGCTGGGTGCCAAACACGACATTGCCTGCAACGGCAAACCGTTTAATGCGGCATATGTGATTGATGAAAATGAATGGCAAGGCAACGTAACGCTCCAATTACGATTAAAAGATATTAAGGCGTAGTTTCTTCTTCAAAAGTTTTAATTTTAAATTCCTCCCCGTCAAATACGCCATACGTATATTGGGTAATCCAGTCGCCCAAATTGTAATAGGTAGCATTCTCACCAACACGTATTTCCATGTTGAGGTGTCGGTGTCCAAAGACAAAGTAATCGTAGTGTTTGGTTTCGAGCTTACGTTTGGCATAAAGTGCAAGCCATTCGTTTTGTTCTCCTAAAAATTTTTTGTCTTCTTCGCCAGAGATCAGTTTATTTTTTACGGAAAGATAGTGGGCTATTTTCATCCCGAACGCAGGATGAAACCAGTGAAACAACCAGTTAAAAACAGGATTCTGAAACACTTTTTTCATCCGTTTGTAACCTTTGTCACCTGGGCCTTTACCATCGCCATGGCCAATAAAAAAAGTCTTGTTATTAAAGGTAAATTCTTTGGGTTCTCTATAAGTAGGAATGTTGAGTTCGGTTTCAAAATAGTCGCCCATCCATAAGTCGTGATTACCCACAAAAAAATGAATTGGTATGCCACTATCGCTTAATTCTGCCAGCTTTCCCAACACTCTTACAAATCCTTTTGGGACTACAGTTTTGTATTCAAACCAAAAATCGAAAAGGTCACCCAGCAAGAATATTGCAGCTGCATCTTCTTTAATTTCATCCAGCCAACGTACAAATTTCTTTTCGCGCGGTAAGCTTTCAGCAGCCGTAGGAGCGCCCAAGTGGTTGTCGCTAGAGAAATATATTTTTTTTCCTGGTGGGATTTGCATGATGTAAAGAACACTTCGGCTTCGCCCAGTGTGTAATTTTTTTAAATTTATTAATCAGTTTCTGGTACCCTGAGCGGAGTCGAAGGATTGTCCCCAGCAAACCATTGGGCATAGCTGGTTGCAGTTTCCTGTAACTTCAATGAATGTAGCTGGATATTTCCGGGTAAACGTTGTTTTATTTTTTCAGCAAAGTCTATTACCATCATTTCACTGGTGGGCTGGTAATTTACCAGCAATACATTATGTCCCCTGTCTTTTAACTCTTTAGCTAATTCTACATGGGGCGTGTTTTTATTAAAAACCGTAGCGTGATCAAACACATCTACAATTTCTTCCTTTACAATTTTCTTAAGATCACCAAAGTCAATTACCATACCGTATTTTACATTGTTCGTGTCGTTAATTGGAGTTCCAATAACAGTAACCGAAAGCTTGTAACTGTGGCCGTGTACATTTCTGCACTTGCCATCGTATCCGTATAAAGCGTGGCCGGTTTCAAAAGAAAATTGTTTGGTAATGCGTATGTGACTCATATCGGGATTTCGTTCAATGGCCGTTCTGTTTTATACAAACGACAGTTTAGTTGTTTCAAGTTGCCTACTACTGCAAAGATACGTGAATGAAACCTTATGGTAGTTATTTCTTGTTTTTAGGTCTTTTAAAGTATTTCCATTTTTTATACTGCTGAAATATAAGTGCAAATACAACAATCCCTGCTAAGATAAGCATGCCGCCTTTACCATTTAAAAATTCGAGAATATCCATCTTTTTAATTGTTTAAAATATTAATTAAGAATAGTTGCCATTAGGCTATCTTCTGTTGCGAAGTTTACTAATAAGCACTACGACAATTACCATAACGCCCAGTATTAAAAAGAGTCCTGGTCCGCCAATAAATTCTATTATTTCCATTACACGTTAAATTTAAGGTCAAAAATAGCCTAATTTTTGTAAAATGTAGTGAAGCCTGAATGAGCAATAAAAAAGCGCAAACACGAAGGTTTTGGAAACCATGGAAGCGTTTAGGAAAAGTTTTGTAAAACATATGATTTTCTGCTATATATTTGCCGGCTTTTTAAAAACGTAGCACATGGAACTTTTTGAGCAGCTGGAAACAGCAACCATCCCTCAATACGAAATAATTATTAACGATTTACTGGCGAGACAGTATAGTATTGTAGATTCTTTTTTTACAGAAGAAGAGGTAGCGCTGTTTCGCAATTCGTTACTTGCAAAATATGAAGAAGACAGGTTTAAGAAATCGGCAATTGGAAATAGAACCAATGAAGAGATAGACCGAAGTGTGCGAGGTGATTTTATTTTATGGATAAATGAATTACAGCAAACCCCGGCAGAGCAACTTTTTTTTGAAAAAATAAATACCTTTATAGCCTATCTCAATAGAACTTGCTTTCTGGGGATAGTTCAAAAAGAATTTCATTATGCAATTTATCCAACCGGAACGTTTTATAAGAGACACCTGGATACTTTTATGAATGACGACAGGAGGCGCCTCTCTGTTGTATGTTACCTAAATGAGGCAATTTGGCCTGCTTCCAATGGGGGCGAGCTTGTTATATATCCTGAAGGGAAAAAAGAAATAGAAATTTTACCCTTACCCGGGCGCATAGTTTTTTTTGAAAGTCAGATACTGGAACACGAAGTAAAACCAGTAAAAGCTGGAGAACGACTTAGTATTACAGGATGGTTAAAAACGCGCTAGAAAGCATGACACTTTGCAAGGTGTAAAGAAGCACGAAACATTTAATTTTAGCTATTTCTGGCGGCAGAATCCTGGGATACCTTTTAGGACCCAGTTGTTAGACAGAATATAAACAATCTATAAGTATTGATTTAAGTTGCCAAAGGCAGATATTTTCTATAATACTTAATAATAAGCGCTACGCCGCGCCAAGCCACCCAAACTATAAGCGCTAACCAGATACCTGTAAGTTCCCAGTTTTGAAATTTTGAGATGTACAACACCGGAATAAAGCCAAATACTGTGGCTGTTAACAAGACATTCCGAAGATATCTCATTTCTCCTAAACCCTTGAAAATTGAATCCAGCGTAAACGCAATGGCATTAAATGGCAAACATATAAGCACCATAAAAAACATTCCGTAGAAAAGAGAAAGTACTTTGGGGTCTTTATTAAAAAGTATGCCCAAGGGTTCGTATAGCAATAGCCCCAACAATGCCAATAAGATGGAAACACCAATGTTGTACAAGCTTACTTTTTTGGTAAGCTTCCATAGATTTTTAAAATTACGCTCTCCCAGTATTTTTCCGCCTAAAATATTTCCTGCTGCTCCATAGCCATCTAAAAAGAATGCGGTGAATATCCAGATATTAAAAGCAATAGTGTGGGCAGCAATGTACTCTTTACCCAGAGCAGCAGCTTCTCTGGTAGACAATATTAAAGCAGCATTTAGAGCAAGCGAGCGCAAAAAAAGATTAAAACTCATGCCAACCAGTCTACGCATTTCAGGATGAAAAGGGAAGGTGATTTTTAAGGATACGCTGGTTTTTTTCAATACTAAAATAAGTGAAAGGAGCGCCATTACAATTTGTGCAATCAAGCTTGCCCAGGCTGCACCTACAACTCCTAAGGGTGCAATATACCCTTCTACACCATAGACCAGAGCAAAATCTAATGCAATGTTTAAGCTTGCACCAATGGCCGCAATAATCATAGGCCAAAAAGTATTTTGAAGTCCGCGGAATATTCCAAAAACAGCAAAAGTAAAGAGCGTTAATGGGAATCCCCACACCCTAATATTATAGTAATCGATACTAAAAGATAAAATTATTCCTTCAGCATTTAAGAGTGTAAATATTTCTTCCACAAAAAAATACGTGCCGCCCAGAACTATAATGCTTAGTGCTATATTAAAAAAAACGGCTTGCGCGGGAAAGCTTTTTAAATCTTCAATAGTACCAGCTCCCAGATTTTGTGAGATAATAGCCGATATAGCACTGCGGGTTTGTCCTAAAATCCAAATAAGTGCAGAGAGAAATGTGCCTACAATCCCTACAGCTGCTAAACTTTCGGTGCCAAATTCTGGGATGTTTCCCACCACAGCAGCATCGGTACTGGAAAGTACAGGCTCGGCAATTCCAGCAATGATAGCTGGTATGGCAAGTTGTTGGATTCGTTTAAAAGAAATATCTGTTGCACCCATCTTGTGCCGCAAAGCTATACTTTGTAATTAGTATTTTCAATCAATTAGTGTTTAAAAACATTTTTACCCAGATGAAAATAAAAGATCCGTTTATAAAACTAGTTCATAACAATGAAAAGGAAATGTTGCCTGCCTTGGAAAATACACATCGCCTAGTTTCTGGTAGCCCCGGGCCTCATAAAAACGCTGATTTCTTTTGTTTTTGCTGAAGGTATCGAGACGTACCGAAAGTGCATTTTGTTGCACAGCAAAAGCTTCGGCGAAATCCATTAATTGTTTTGCATACCCCTGGTGCTGAAAATCTGGATGTACCGCCAACCGGTGGATGTAGTAGTTTAGGTCGTCTTTTGTTAGCCAATCTATGGTATTGTATTCCTCATCTTTTTTTGAAGAAATTGTAATACATCCAATAATGGTTTCTTCAGCTAAAAGGACAAATAACTCATCTCTCTTGCTGTCCTTTTCGAAGGCCTCTTTATTTGGATACTTTTCATCCCATTGAAAAATACCTTCAGCAACCATTTTTTTTGCACAAGCGGCTGTAATTGAGAGTAATTGAATAATTTCTGATGGATTCGCTTTCCTAATCATATAGAAGGATTAATTTTGCACAAAAATAAAGATAGCTTTTTGGTATGAAAAATATATTAGTCCCTATTGGTGCAAGTGATAATGCAGTGAGCAATTTACAATATGCCATAGATCTGGCCCAGGAAGTAGATGCGTATGTGTATGTAATTTCTGTGTTTCAGGAATTTAGCAAGGTTGGGGGTTTGAGTAAGGTAAATACTATTTTAAAAGAAGATAGTGAGAACCGGCTTGAAGAAGTGTTAAGCAAAGTTAACAAGCGCGATGTTACGGTAATTTCGCACCCTATTAAAGGAAGTGTCGTAGAAACCATTAACAGGTTTAACAAGCATGTACCGGTAGATTTAATGGTGCTTTCACCTCGAAGCAACTCTATACGCGAAGAAGTGTATTTGGGAAATACCTCGGGTAAAATTATGAAACAGACCAATATTCCCATATTAATAGTGCCGGAAGGAGCTACTTTTGAACAACCGAAAACTATTTTAATGGCATTTAAAAACGGGGAATTTAAAGATAAAAAAATGTTGGAAGCTCTTAAAAAATTTGCAACTAATTTTGGCACCGAAATAAACCTGCTCCATGTAGAAACCCCAGAAAGTACCGAGGAGATGAAAAAAGTAAGTAATAAACTAACCAAGCTACAAGCTTCCTATACCAAGACTCAAAATGCAACTACATTTCAGGCGGTTTTAGAGCACTTTCAAAGTCATAATCCAGATATGCTTTGCGTAGTACGTCGCAAACGTGGGTTTTTCAAAAAACTCTGGGAGAAAAATGTTGTTCTTAAAAAAGAGTTTCATACCAGTAAACCTTTATTGGTTTTAAGGGTGCAGGAATAATTTAAGTTGTTGTCTTTACAGCTGTTAAGCTAAAAAGCTATAAATTTGCACGCATTTTCTGACGTTGTCAGAATCAATCTGAAATTTTATGAAAAATATTTTGGTCCCTATAGGATCTGTAGAGAACGGAAAAAACAACCTTTTGTATGCGATTAACTTTGCTGCCATATCGGGCGCAAGAGTTTATGTAACATGTATTAAAGATGAAAACATGGAAACTACGCTTCGCACGGTGTTAGACGAAGTGCCTACCACTAAGGGAGTACAAGTGGTTTCAAAAGCAATTTCTGGTGATATCTTTGAGGGAATTAATCAATTATGCAGCGTATTACATATTGATTTAATAATACTTTCCCCTCAAAGTATCGATATTAAGGATGAGGTTTACCTGGGTAAAACAACAGGAAAAATTATTCGGGATACCGAAATACCGCTTTTAATAGTTCCTAAAGACCATCTTTTTAGAAAGTTTGACAACATATTACTGGCATTTAAAAATGCGCCCATTCGTTCAAAGGGAACTTCAGAAACATTAGAATCCATGCTTGCTATCTTTAAGTCGAAACTTCACTTGCTACAAGTAATAACGCCAGATACTGCCGAAAACGACAGGGAACTGAGTGATGAAGTAAAAAAACTGAACGGTACACTTACCGTTACTGAAAACAGTACGGTTTTTGAAGGGATTGTAGAGCACTTTAATACCATTAACCCTGAGATGCTATGCGTATTACGCCGAAAAAATAAAAATGGATTTTTACGTAAACTGTGGAAATCCAACAACGAAATATTGAAGAAAGAGTTTCACACTACAAAACCTCTGTTAATTTTAAAAGAGAGAGAGTAATTTTAGTATATTTGACCCGCTAGTATTTAAAAAATGGGGGATTAGCTCAGCTGGCTAGAGCGTTTGGCTGGCAGCCAAAAGGTCATCGGTTCGACTCCGATATTCTCCACAGAAAAGGACAAACTTTAATCGGTTTGTCCTTTTTGTTTTTTACAAGATGTTTCGGAGGAGAAGCCTGTCCTGAGCTTTGTAAGGCACGAACAAATCGTCGAAGGGACTCCGATATTCTCCACAGAAAAGGACAGACTTTAATCGGTTTGTCTTTTTTGTTTTTTACAAGATGTTTCGGAGGAGAGGCTTCCAGCCTTTTTTGAAGAAGGTTTTCTAACTATTCCAAGACAGGATTAAATAAAAATGAGCTTACTTTTGTGAGTCGAAACTACCTTTTAAAGAGATCAGTTGGTTAAAAAAGTACTGGTAATACCTACAACTTCGTGTAAATGTTTTGGTAAAGACCCTTTTTTCCAGGGATGACTGGCTCCAAAAACGTGATTGGCACCTTCAATAATCTCAAGCTGGGCATTAGAATTCCATCTTTTTAATTTTTTTGCCTCTGTTAGTGATACAGTTGTATCTTTTTTTCCGTGAATAAGTAAGCATGGCTTTTGAAGTGCTGTCATAGCGCGTTTTATAGTAAGCCGTTGTTCATTTTGTTTGAAATCTTCATAAAATTGCCAGTCGTGTGGCATTTGTTGCCTGGTTCGACCATTTTCTACATACATCCTACCTGTTTTTTTCCAGATTTTAAAACCTTTAGAGTCTTCCTGGAATCTAATTTTATAATCACTTACTCCTGCCCAGGTTACCACTTTTTTTATGCGTGCATCTTCTTCAGCTTTAATGAGTGCAATCCCACCCCCACGACTATGGCCAATTACAGATATATTATGTACGGCAGTTTCTTTATGAAATGATTTAGTAATGGTGATATGGTCTAGTATTGCCTCCAGATCTTCCAGCTCTTTGCTATAATTATTTTGTGCAAAAGCTTCAAGGTCGGGGAAATCTATGGGCTGTTCAACGGTACTGCCATTGTGTGAAAAATTAAATTTTACAAAGAAAAACCCTGCTTTAGCAAATGTTTCAGCAACCAGATTCCAGGCACCCCAATCTTTAAAGCCCTTATAACCGTGGCAAAAAATAACAATAGGTTTGGGCTGCTGGGTAGGCTCAAAAATGACATCGTATATTATTGATTTTTTTCCGCTGCGTTCTAATACGTGGTTTGAATAGTGTGTCATAACTCATTCTATTTCTTTTTCTGTAAAGGGAATCTCGGGATCACAAATTTCCAGAATCAGTTTTTTTAATTCTTCAGTAAAAAGCTGTAACGTTTCATTTGTAATAGTCTGGTCTTTGTTTCTGCTTCTGGCAGCATCTTTTTTACCGAATTTTAAAAATCCACCGGCCATATTTTTAAACGAAATAATTCCCGCTTCTGCAGTTTCAAAGGGTTCATTTCCGTGACGCATTAGGGCATAGGTTAATACCTGAAATGCTTTGCTAAATTTATTTTCTACGGAAAGGTCTGCCCAATCTACCACTTCAAGATCGCCTTGTTGTACGTTTCCGGTTTTGTAATCTATAATTCGCAATTGCCCGTTGTAATTGTCTATACGGTCTACTTTTCCGTGAATTTTAACAGGAAAATCCAGTTCAGAAATGGTAAGATCCAGGGTTAAATCACTTTCAATTTGAAGAATTTTTATGGCATTTCCATTCATAATTTCATTTAGATCGTAGGTAATGAGGTTTTCAACATAGCGCTTGGCTACTTCAAAAATAATAAGGTTTTTCCCTTTTGAAATATCCCCTCCCTTAAAACTTTCAGAAAATTGTGTCGCAATCCCAGTTGCTACCTTGGATTTCATAGTTTGAAGTATTTCCAGGGTTAAAAAAGTATTTAAGTAGGGTTTATATAAATGCTCAAGGGTGTCGTGAACAATAGTTCCCAGGGTGTTATACGCAACAGTTTCTTCTACTTCGTTAAACTCGGTTACCTTTAAAATTTTTTGATAGTAGAAATCTATTGGATTTCTTATATAGTTGGTAAGTGCCGAGGGAGAAAATCCTTTTTCGGCTATTTTTTGTATTCTTTCTAAAACTTTTAGCGTCTTTTCAAACGTTTTTAAGGGGGTTTGCTGAAACGATACACCTGGTGTAACACTTTGTTCTAAAAACGTATGCTGAGGCAACCCTTCAATCTCTAACTGAAGGATAAAGCGGCTTTTTTCACCACTGTTTAAGCCATCTGTAAAAGTGGTGTGCAACAAGGTAATTTCGTTGGCACGATGCAACATGTGATAAAAATGATAGGTATATATTGCGTCCTTTTCAATATAAGAGGGAAGCTTAAATTGCTTTTTTAGATCGTACGTTATAAATGAGGCATTCGATTTTCCAGCTGGTAGTATTCCTTCATTTACCGAAAGAATAATTATATTTTCAAAATCCAAGACCCGGGTTTCCAAAACCCCCATAATTTGTAATCCCTCAAATGCTTCGCCTTTAAAGTCTATAGTGGTAACAGTAATAAGCTCTATAAATAACTCCTGAAGTGTAGTTATTGTTTTTAAATGCTCATAGGTGTTGCCTAACGCAACAAGTGTTTCAACAATGCTGAACAGTTTGTGTAATACAACCTTTTCAATACTGGATCCAGAAGAATTGTTTTTTAATTTTTGAATAATGGCAAGAATGGTGCGCAGGGCTTTTTGCGGATGATCCTGTAACGGTGTAAAAAGTAATGCCAGCGTGCTTTTGTCCTCTTTCTTTGCTAGTTGTTGTAACTGATCCAGACTATAGTGGCTTCTGTTTTGCCAGGTAATTTTATCAATGATAGCCTGATTGCTTATCAGTTGAGCTGCAAGCGGATGTGCAATAATTTTGAGTACATCCCTAAAATAAAAATCTTTTGAAGTCTTTTTATGAATGGCCAGCCATGTTTCAAAAAAGATGGTAGCAGGAAAGTTTTTTAAGGCCGCTCCCATGGTTACGTTAACCTGTGTTACATTGTCTGGTAATGAATGTAAAAGGGGTACTAATAAGGACTCATCTGCAAGGACAATAGCAGTAGTATTTAGTTTTTCTGGGGAGTATGCCTCCAGCAGGTGTCCTGTGTATTTAAGTTGCGCACTATTTTTTGAACAGGTTACACTCTTTATAGTTTTGGGTTGTGTAAAATTATTGGACACCAATTTTGGAGTAATTGTTTTAAAGTAGGGCCAATTTTTACTATAATTTCTAAAGAAAAGGGAAGCACTATGGTGTGGGTTCTCCACAAACACTTTTTCTACGTCCCAATATACATCGCTATAGCCTGTTTCCAGAAAAGCCTGAATAAGTTGCTGTTCGGCTGTGTTTAATGCGTTAAAACCTATGAATATATGCTTTTGGTGAGGATGAGCTTGTAAATAATGCTCGGTATTAGCTACAGCCTCTCTGTATACGAGTCCCTGGTATGCTATATTTTGTGCAATTAGGGTGTCTTTTAGATTAAAGTAAAACTCAGGAAGTTGTTGCCAGAAGGCCAGATAGTTTTTTATAAAGCTGGATTTTTCTGTAGTAACATTCCACCGTTCTAAAGATTTAATACTTCCCAGATAATCGAAAAACTGATTTGGGTCCAAGAGGTACCTATCTACTTCATTAAAATCGTTAAGAAGGGTAATTGCCCAGCTGGAGTAGCTTTCAAAAGATTCCTTTTCTTTAAAAGAAGTGGCGCTTTTATACACTTCGTAGCTTTTAAAAAGCAATTCGGTTGCATCTATAATCTCTAGCCCTGAGAGTTCTTGTATAAGGTCTTCTATACTTATTATTTTAGGCAAAAACATAGTTTTAGACGCCTGTTTTCTCATATAATTTTTAAGAAATCCCCCAGCCCTTTTACTGGGGAGTATAAAGATACATTTGGACAGGTCTTCCTGTTTTTGCTGAATATGCAGTAGGGTTTCTTCAAGGAATGTTAGCATACCCTAAAAATAAGAAACGCCCCCTAAAAAGGAGGCGTTTCAATTTATTTATTTGAGGTGTTTCTTATTTCTTCAAAGAAATTTCAACACGTCTGTTCTGTTGTCTACCAGCTTTGGTATTGTTGGTAGCAATTGGACGGGTTTCACCGTATCCTTCAGAAGTCAATCTGTTTGCTGGAATACCAACTGTAGTTAAGTATTGCATAACAGAAGCTGCACGCTCACGAGATAATTTCTCGTTGTATGAATCACTACCTCTACTGTCTGTATGTCCTTCCACGTGGAAGTTTGCAGTTGGGTATTCTTTCATAATGTCTGCGATGCTCTGAAGTGCGTCGTAAGATTCCTGACGGATCGTCGCTTTATCATAATCGAACAAGATAGTTTTAGAGTACTCGTTCAACTGGTTGATAATTTCAACAGTTACTTCTGGACATCCGTTGTTTGCAACAGTACCAGGAACGTCTGGACATTCGTCATCTTTATCTAATACACCGTCACCATCACGATCTTCGTAAGGACAACCGTTGTTAGACTTAGGACCAGCTTCGTTAGGACACGCATCTTCAGCATCAGTGATACCATCACCGTCTGCATCTGGACAACCGTTCATAGAAGCAAGACCTGCTACTGTAGGACAAGCATCTTGTGGATCTGGAATACCGTCACCATCAGTATCTGGACATCCGTTAAATTCAGCTAAACCTGGAGTGTTAGGACAAGCATCGTTTCTGTCTTCAATACCGTCACCATCAGTATCTGGACACCCATTAAATTCTGGAAGACCAGGAACTTCTGGACACTCATCGTCTACATCGTAGATACCATCACCATCGGTATCTTTTCCACCAAACTTAAACATAAAACCTGCAGAATGCTGGAAATGCTGGATACCATATGAATCCTCGAATGCATGCTTGTAAGTAGACTGTACCTGGAAAGCAAAATTTTCACCTAACCAGAAACGTACGTTTGCAATACCGTTAGCGGTACCAAAACCTATATCGTCTACCCAAGTATAACCACCACCAACACCAAGAGATGGATCAAACCATCCACCTGGGCCGTTAAGTAAGTCTCTTAAGCTATATTTAATCTCTCCATCAACACCATAATAGGTTTGGTCTTCAATTCTAAGATCACCAATTTTGTTGATTTTGTTGATAGTACCAACAGCGGTAAAAGAAAAACCACTACCAATATATCTACCTACAGATACTCTTGAAACCGATGGAAGGATGTTCCAGTGATCGTTTGCGTTAAAATACTCGTCAAACATTTCTCCTTTAAGCTCAGTTCCGTCTGGAAGCATGGCCATAAAGCGTCCTTCATCGTCAATTCCTGTCGGGAAAACGTCTACTGCGTTTATACCGGCACTCACTGCCCAAGGATTGTTTTCGTCCTGTGCGTTAGCTACACCAACACCTATAAGAAGGAGGGCAGCAACTAAAATACTGTTAAGATGTTTCATATTCGATTGTTTAATTTTTAAGTGTTAATGGAACAAAAGTAAGTTGTTAAAACTTATAAACAAAAGCAAATCTATTAAATTTTTCATAAATACAATACACCTGCTTTCAAAGTAATAGCTAGGGTTAGCTAATTACACCCAGTGATAATCCTACTTTTTTAAACGCTGCAATAGCTTTGTCTAAATGCATTTTATTGTGTGCAGCAGACAACTGAACCCGTATACGCGCTTTGCCTTTTGGTACTACCGGATAGAAAAATCCTATGACGTATATTCCTTCTTTAAGGAGCATGTCTGCCATATTTTGTGATAATTTGGCATCATACAACATCACTGGAACAATGGCCGAATCTCCATCCACAATATCGAATCCTGCTGCTTTCATGCCCTTTTTAAAGTAATTGGTGTTTTCTTCAAGTTTGTCGCGTAATGTGGTATCTGTTGCCAGCATTTCGAATACCTTAATAGAGGCACCTACAATTGCAGGAGCTAAAGAATTTGAAAACAAATAAGGTCTGGATCTCTGGCGGAGGATTTCAATAATTTCCTTTTTACCCGTAGTGTAACCTCCCATGGCACCTCCCAAAGCTTTTCCCAGGGTTCCAGTAATAATATCAATACGACCCATTACATCTTTTTCTTCAAGAGTACCACGACCTGTTTCACCAATAAAACCAGCGGCATGACATTCATCTATCATCACTAACGCATCGTATTTTTCTGCCAGGTCACAAATTTTATCCAGCGGCGCTACAATGCCGTCCATAGAAAATACGCCATCGGTCACAATAATTTTAAAACGCGCTCCATTTTCGTTGGCAGCTTTTAATTGTGTTTCCAGGTCTTCCATATTGCTGTTTTCGTAGCGATACCTTGCTGCTTTACATAAACGAACCCCATCGATAATAGAGGCGTGATTTAAGGAATCTGAGATAATGGCATCTTCTGCAGTTAAAAGGGGTTCAAAAACACCTCCGTTGGCATCAAAAGCGGCTGCGTACAGGATAGTGTCTTCAGTTTTATAATATTCGGCAATTTTAGCTTCCAACGTTTTGTGAATGTCCTGTGTTCCACAAATAAAGCGTACCGATGACATCCCAAAACCATGGGTGTCCATTACATCTTTTGCAGCCTGAATAACTTCTTTGTTGGATGAAAGACCTAAGTAATTGTTGGCACAAAAGTTAATAACTTCTTCTCCTGTAGAAATTTTTATAACAGCGTCCTGCGGAGAGGTGATAATGCGTTCTTTTTTATAAAGTCCGTTGTCTTTTATTTCTTGTAATTCTTGTTGTAAATGTTCTTTGATTTTTCCGTACATAACTGGTTGTTTTATCGCTTGTAAAGTTATATTTTATTTATTGAAATAGTCATTTCATCCACATAAATTAGGATTCGAGATGTAACTAAAAACCCCATGTCTTCAAGAGCTTGTGTATACACTTGTAATTGAGCTTTATGATTTTCTGATGCTCCCCCCGTTTTATAATCTGCAAGGGTTACCTGCTTACCATCAAAAAAATTGAGACGATCCGGCCGAACCATTTTTTGTTCTCTTGTAATAATATCCCGTTCATTAAAAATAGTGTTTTTGTCTAGGGAGTCTTTAAAAAGATGTCTTAGGTCTGGATGGTTGGTTATGGTGTGTACCAGTTTTTTTAGTTGGTTTAATTTTTCCTTTGGAAGAATTCCGCGTTCTTCATACTTAGAGAACACAGTAGCTATGTCACTTTTTACTTTTATTTTCTCCATTGTATCGTGTAGTAAATTCCCAAAATCAATGGCAAGAGCAGCATCACTTTCCCATAGGGAAGCTTCAGCACTGGCAACACTTAACTGATGGTTTTCGGGCGTAGAAGAAATATAAACAGGCACGACGGAGATGCCAGCAGTTTTTTCTGTTAGTTTAGTATGAGACTGAGAAGTTTTTACAAAATTTCCGAAAGAATAGACCAGTTGCGAATCGTTCCATTGGTTTTGATGGGTTAAAAAAGCTATAAGTGCCTGGCTAAAATCTTTTGGGGGATCGGAAATTTGTTTAGAGGGCTTTTCAGAAAAAATATAAAGTTGCTCCACGGTGCGGGTAAGGGTAACGTATAAGAGATTAAAATTATCTAGTTCTAAAGTATTTTGCCGTTCCTGATATAGTTGTTGCCCTTGTTCCCCGTAGGCCTCCACTTCGCTTTTGTAATTTATAAGAACCTCGTCAAACTGCTCGTGTGCCATAGGAAACCAAGCTTTTGGATTAATTTCCCCATATATTTCGGTAGTAGCATACGGGAACAAAACAATTGGAAACTCAAGACCTTTCGATTTATGGATGGTCATTACTGTCACTGCATTATGAGTAGCCCCAGAAGGAATGCTTGCTGATGCTTTTTTCTGCTCCCAATGTTCTAAAAAATTAATTTTACCTGCCTGGGGGTTACTTTCAAAATCCAATACAAAATCCATGAAGGTAAATAAATACGCATCTGCTTTTTTATGGAGGTGTAAAGCACTTATAATGTACTCGCAGGATTGATACAGGGACTTAGAGCCAATTTCAGCTAGTGAAAAGGAAATTCCGTGAGCGTTTAATTTTTCTGTAAAAACGGCTCCTTTTAAAGGTAACAATTGGCTTAAAAACTCATGTTTTGGCAGGTGGGGTTTAAAGGCACTGTGAATGTATTCTAGCAACAAAACTTTTGCCATTTCGTTGGCAGGAAAAACAGCAAAAGCCAATGCATTTATAATACATTGTACTAAGGGCGAATATTGTAAAAGCAACGTTTCGGATGACACGACCTTAATACCGGCCTCCATTAAACGGGTGCTTAAGGCAATTCCATTGCTTTTGGTTCTGGTAAGAATGCAAATGTCTTCCAGAGCGTAGCCGTTTTTTGTTAACTCTGAAATGGTTTTATTTAGTTGTTGTCCATACAAGTCGTGCGCTTCCTCTTTGTTTTCTGCCTCAATAAACTCAATTTGAACATATCCATGAGGTTTTGAATTATACTTTTGCTGGTTGCCAATTTTGTAGAGGTTTTGATGTACAGCGTCCCCAAAATATCTAGCAATAAAGCTAAAAAACCTGTTGTTAAAATCTATTACCTCTTTACAGCTTCTGTAATTAGTGTCTAGATTTTTCACTTTTTTATCGAGGATAGAAAACGGATTTCCGTCTCCATACAAACTCATAAACTGTTCTGGCAAACCGCCTCTCCAGCGATAAATAGCTTGTTTGGCATCTCCAACCAACAACAGACTCCCCTGTTGGTTGTTTTCATATTGTTGCGAGAGTGCGTTATCTATAAGCGGAATTAAATTTTGCCATTGTAATAATGATGTGTCCTGAAACTCGTCAATAAAAAAGTGGCGATAGCGGTCACCCAATCGTTCGTAAATAAATGGAGCGGGCTGGTCTTTAATTTCCTCATATATAAGGGCATTAAATTCTGAAATAGGCAATACATTATACTGTTCTTTTAAAGCTTCAAATTCTTGCTGTACCAGATTTATTACCGAAAGAGGCGTGAGATTTTTAAGCACATTATCACAAAACCATATTTCAGCAATCGCTTGCTTTGTTTGCTGAAAAACGGCTATAAATTTTGGCACCAAAGCGTCTATGGCTCCGGCAATGCTTTCACTTGTTTTAGTTTTTGGATACATAGGTTTTTCACCCATAGTTTCCTGCCAGACTGCTCCAAAAGATACCGCGATATTACCGTGCGCTAATTTTTCTAAATACGCCGGAAAATAAGCCCGACTCCCACCACTAAAATCGGTTGTTTTTATGCCTGCTTCAGCAATAAGCTCCAAGGTCTGGTTTGCAAGATTTGATACGTTTAAAAGTAAGGTGTCTTTTCTTTTCTGAATTGATTTTTGAAATTTTTGAAAATCTTCCAGCGTAGCAGTTTCAAATTTTTTGAGGTGAGCTGCATCATTTTCATTTAGCAATAAAGAGGCAGTGTTTGCGATATCGTTTGCAATATCCCAGGACTTATCTTCATCGGTTTTGTGAAGTGCAAATTGCACCAAGACATTTGTTATCGCTTTGTCATTACCTGCTTTGGCTATTAACTGGTCTACGGCTTCCAGGATAAGTTGCGGAGTATCCAGGCTAACTTCAAAATGAGCCGGGAGTTTTAAATCGCGAGCAAATGTGCGAATAACCCTGTGGTTAAAATGATCTATGGTCTCTACACTGAATTGTGCGTAATGGTGAAGTAAATGTGAAAGAGTACGTTTCGACTTTTGTTGAAGTGTAGTAATGTCTTTTCCGGTCTCCTCAGCAATCTGTAAAAGCATGGTTGGAGTCTCTTCTGTTGAAGCAGGATTGGAAAAAGCAACCAGAGTTTTAATAATGCGCTCTTTCATTTCAGCCACAGCCTTGTTGGTAAATGTAATGGCCAACAGATTTTTGTAACTGTCCGCTCCGGGAGCGGTTAACAATTCTTTTAAGTATTGCTTAACCAGCGTAAAGGTTTTACCACTTCCGGCAGAAGCATTGTAAATAGTAAATGGAGTTGTTGAAATCAAAAAGAAATTTTTATAAAAATACAAATTATATAGACTAGATTAAGTGTATCAAAAAATTCTATAGCTGGATAGAAATCTTATAAATTCTATAACACTCCTAAGCTTGAGTAATACGTATATTTACAATTATAAAATAAGTAGAACCAAAAAAACGAAGAATTATGTCATTCGAATTACCGAAATTAAAATACGCGCACGATGCTTTAGAGCCTCATATAGATGAAAAAACCATGAAAATTCACCATGGGAAGCACCACCAAGGGTATACCGATAAGCTCAATAAAGCTATTGAAGGTACAGATATGGAAGGAAAGACCATAGAAAATATATTGATTAACCTCGATATGGAAAATAAAGCAGTACGAAACAATGGCGGTGGCTTTTACAACCATAGACTTTTCTGGGAAGTAATGTCCCCAGATGGAGGAGGAGAACCTACAGGAGAATTACAAAGTGCTATAAAAAGTGCCTTTGGAAGCTTTGCAGATTTTAAAGAGAAATTTTCAGAAGCTGCCAAAACACAATTTGGTTCTGGATGGGCGTGGCTGTGTGTACATGATGGCGGTAATGTTGAAGTATGTAGCACTCCAAACCAGGATAATCCAATAATGCCTAAAGTAGGCTGCGGAGGAACTCCTATTCTTGGACTTGATGTCTGGGAGCACGCATACTACCTGAATTACCAGAATAAGCGTCCAGATTATGTGGAAGCTTTTTTTAACCTTATAGACTGGGACGAAGTATCTAAAAGATATATGCAGAATAAATAAGCCTTTTTATTCTTAATATATAACCTCTTTCAGAAATCCTGAAAGAGGTTTTTTTATGAACTTTAAAAAACAAAGGCCTACATTAGATATTTCATGCCCCCCCCCACAGATTTGGGCATAAAAAAAGGTGGAAAATCTCTGATAGGGGAGGAAATGGCTCGCTGTAGAGTACGTATTGAGGCTACCAGTTAGTAGCATTGCCACTTACAATTTTGAATAGGTTTTTGCTCGCCACCCCAGAGATTTGTGCATAAAAAAAGGTGGAAAATATCCACCTCTTTTTGCCCCAAATCTACCATGAACTTAACCTACTTATGCTATGGTATACATCAAATATATGATATTCTATTTTTTTTAAAGGAATCTTTTAGATGAAGGGTTCTTTTATTCGTTGAAAAGCAGTGTGTTGCGCTTTTGTTTATCACAATTATAAGATGTATTGGTTATTTCATTTAAAATTCCGCCCACTTTCCTGCGATTTTGGATATAAAAAAAGGTAGAAAGCATCTGATGGACGTGTGAAACGGCTCGCTAGCTCTACATTGAGACTATAGGGTACGTGTGTTGTAGTCAGAAAGTTTCAGTTTAAAACTTTAAATGGGATTCTGCTCGCCACCCCAAGATTTTGGGCATAAAAAAAAGGTAGAAAGAATCCACCTTTTTTGCCCCAAATCTACCAGTAACTTAACCTACTTATGCTATGGTAGTATTCAAATATAATTTTTTTTATAAAATAATTTTAAGGGTTTTCCTACTTTTAGATAAAGCGAAAATAAAATCCGTTTAAATGTATTTTAAATAAAAAATTTTAACATTTAGTAGGCGCGTTCAGGATTACCCTCATAAAAGTTTATGTAGGCTCTATTTACTACTCTGTTACCTCCAACAGTGGGGTAATTACCTGTAAAATACCAATCGCCAAGGTTTTTAGGACATGCTTTGTGCAGGTCATCTACCGATTGGAAGATTAATTTTACCTTTGCGTTTATGGTTTCTTCTGAAATGATTTCAGCAATTTTATCTGAAATTTCCTCATCACTAAACGGTTCGTATAAGTCTTTTACGTGATTTATAACTTCGGCGTCATTTAATTTTAATTGTTTTTTGCACTTTTCATATATTTCTTCAATAATACCTGCTGTTCCACGCTCTTTATGCAATTCTAAAGCAGCATTAAAAGCAACCAGGTCTTCCAGCCTGGCCATATCTATTCCATAGCAATCTGGATATCGAATTTGTGGAGCTGAAGAAACTACAATTATTTGTTGGGGTTGCAAACGGTCCAGCATTTTTAAAATACTCTTCTTAAGAGTAGTTCCGCGTACTATACTGTCGTCTATAATTACTAAATTGTCGTTGGGTTTTACTACCCCGTAGGTTACATCATACACGTGGGCAACCAAATCGTCACGGGAGCTATCGTCTGTAATAAAGGTTCTTAGCTTAACATCTTTTATGGCAATTTTTTCAGTTCTGATTTTATGCGACTGAATTTCTAACAAGCGTTCTTCGGTTAAATTTTCAGCCTCTTTTAATATAGCCTCGTTTTTTTGTTTGTTAAGTTCGTTCTGGGCAGCATCCAGCATTCCATAAAACGAAGTTTCAGCCGTATTGGGAATAAAGGAGAAAACGGTATTTTCGGTATCGTAATTTATGTTTTCCAATACTTTCGGCATAATTAATCTGCCCAGTTCTTTTCGTTCCTGGTAAATTTCGGCATCACTTCCACGAGAAAAATAAATGCGCTCAAATGAGCAGGATTTGCGTTCTAAAGGTTCTAAAATTTCTTGCATGGACATAGATCCGTCTTTCTTCATCAACAAGGCGTGTCCTGGTTCAATTTCCTGAACACTTTCAAAAGGCACGTTAAATACCGTTTGAATCACAGGACGCTCACTGGCCACTACAATTACTTCGTCATCTTTATAATAATAGGCAGGTCTAATTCCAGCTGGATCACGAAGCACGAAAGCATCTCCATGACCTAATAAACCAGCCATAGCATACCCGCCATCCCAGTTTTTAGCAGATTTTTTTAAGATTTTAGCTAATTTTAAATTTTCAGCAATAAAGGGAGATGCTTCAATTTTAGTCATTCCTTTTGCCTTTGCTTTTTTATAGAGTTTGCGAACAGCATCGTCTAAAAAGTGACCAATTTTTTCCATTACGGTAATGGTATCGGCTTTTTCCTTGGGGTGCATTCCT
>PANU01000079.1 GCA_002707745.1 Flavobacteriaceae bacterium | reverse complement strand
GTCAAAGATAGAAGCATCCAAAATGGTTACCATTCCCAGTGCGTCCAACTGTACCGTTGCATCCTGACAAACAGCTGTTGGTGCCACACCGTTCTCTACAGTAACAATGGCCGTACAGGTACTTGTAAGTCCAGCGGTATCGGTCACAGTTAAGGTTACAGTATTAGGCCCCAGTTCTGCACAGGTAAAGGTGTCTATGTCTATGCTCAGGGTGTCTATGGCACAGTTATCTGTACTGCCTCCGTCTACATCGGCTGGTAGGATCGTTACAGTTCCTGTAGCATCCAATTGTACTGAGATATCCTGGCAAACAGCCACAGGCGCATCGTCATCTACCACAGTAATGCTAAAGCTACACACGGTAATGTTTCCGTTGCCATCTGTTGCGGTGAACTCCACCACACTCACCCCTAGCGGGAACATACTGCCGCTTGGCAATCCTGCTGTCTGGGCTACGGTTGCGTTACCACAGTTGTCCAGTGGGATCGGATCTGCAAAGTAAACAGCTGCAGCGCACAATTCTTCCGAATCGGTCCCCACGGTGAAATCTGCTGGGCAGTTCATCAATGGAGCGATATTGTCTTCCACAGTTACGACAGCAACACAACTGCTACTATTTCCATTAACATCGGTTACTGTTAAGGTTACATTATTTGCACCTATGTTTGAACAATCGAAGGTGTCTATATCGACACTTAAAGTATCTATTCCGCAGGCATCTGTAGAGCCCCCGTCAACATCTTGAGGTAAAATAGTTACCATACCAGTTGCATCTAATTGAACAGTAATATCCATACACACAGCAACAGGTGCTATATTGTCTTCAACAGTTACTGTTGTGGTACACGTACTAGAATTTCCGTTTACATCGGTAACTGTTAATGTAATTGTGTTAGGACCTACATCGCTACAGTCAAAAGTATCCTGTGAGATAGTTGTAGTTGCAATGCCACAATTATCTGTGCTTCCTGCATTAATATCTGCTACTACAATACTTGCAGCACCATTTGCGTCTAATTGTACTGTAAAAGGAGCTGCACAAGTTGCTACTGGATTTTCATCATCGGTTACTGTCACATCAAAGTTACATGTTGCAGTATTACCAGCACCATCGGTTACTTCAAAAGTATTGGTGGTAGTTCCTACAGGGAAGGTACTTCCACTTGGGAGACCAGCTGTTTGTGTTATTGTTAAGACTGCTGCTGGGCCAGCTCCATAAGAAATTGTAACTTGACCATTTCCGGTTTGTAATCCAGCGGTATTTGATTGGTTGGTTCCGCTATTAAAAGATCCACCACCACCACCATTGGTAGGATTATCCCAAGAGGCTCCGCCACCAGAATAGCCGCCGCCGCCGCCGCCGCCAGAGCATCCGCCGCCGCCGCCGCCGCCAAAGCCACCGGTTATTATTGCAATACAACCTCCTACACCTCCGGTTCCACCGTTTAAGTAAGATAAACCACCTCCAGAATTACCACAACCAGCGGTTACTCCGTCGGTAAGGAGTCCCCCTCCATTTCCTGCACAACCTTGTCCACTGGGACCAGTTGTATATCCGCCTCCTTGGCCAGCTGTACCACCTACTCCGTAACTATTTGGACTGTTGCCAAATTGACTATTTCCATCAAATCCGTTTTCTAAAATATTTGCATCTGCATTTACAACTGCAACGGGTCCACCGTCGCTTCCATCAACGCCACCACCACCACCGGCAATGATCAATGGGTTTCCGGTTGCTTGGTCCACCACGAAAGAGCCACCTCCTCCACCAGCACCATATGTGGCTCCAGGAGCTACACTTCCTTGGCCTCCAACCAATATCTCGAGTACTTGACCCGGGGTTACAGCAAAGTCACCTACCATGGTAGCTCCTCTGCCGCCTTGTCCATCACCGTCCAGAAAGGATCCTCCTCCAGCACCTAAGGCTTCGATACTTATAGAAGTAACGCCAACAGGGACAGTGAATGTTTCAATAGTGCCTGTTAGGTTGAAAGTAAGACTTGAAGCACCACCACCGCTACAATTGTCTGTGGCCATTGGAGTGGTATAGGTTACTACAGCACCACAATCTCCGGGGTCATTACTTACCGTGATATCTCCCGGGCAGGTGATTACCGGGTCTTCGGTATCGTTTACGATCACGTCAAAAGTACAGGAGTCTGTATTTCCTGAAGCATCTGTAGCTGTTACAGTAACTATAGTGGTCCCTACAGGAAAGTTGCTTCCTGACGCTGGTACACTAGTT
Source organism: Flavobacteriaceae bacterium (assembly GCA_002707745.1). Taxonomy (GTDB): domain Bacteria; phylum Bacteroidota; class Bacteroidia; order Flavobacteriales; family Flavobacteriaceae; genus Marinirhabdus. Next base: position 12,673 of record PANU01000079.1, on the reverse strand, counting down.
ACCGTTGCTGCAGGGCAATTATCTGTAGCGGTAGGCAATGTAAAACTTACAATTGCTCCACATTCTCCTGGATCATTGCTTACTGTTATGGTTCCAGGACAAGCTGCTAATACCGGGTCTTCGGTATCATTTACAATCACATTAAATGTACAGCTATTTGTATTACCCGACGCATCTGTAGCTGTTACGGTTACTAAGGTTGTTCCCACCGGAAAGTTGCTTCCAGATGCAGGAACACTGCTTATAGTTGTACCCATACAATTATCGGTAGCTGTGGGTGTAAAGTTCACTACAGCACCACAATTGCCAGGGTCGTTACTTACTGTAATATCTGCGGGGCAGGTAACTACCGGGTTTTCATCGTCGGTTACTGTTACATCAAAGCTACACGTTGCTGTATTTCCAGCCGCATCTGTTGCCATAAAAGTATTCGTAGTTGTTCCTACAGGGAATTGGCTTCCACTTGCCAGACCTGCGGTTTGAGTAATCGTCAGTCCAGCCGGGTTTGAGTTAAACACAAAGTTATCCATAGAATCATCACCACTTGTGGTGTTTGCCCATGTCATACCAGTAATATCTGTCCATCCCGGGGTGTCTGGGAAAAAATTTGTACCTGTTAACGTTGGAACAAACGTATCTCCCGATGGTATTGCTGTAAATAAAAATGTAGATGGATCCCCACAAATGTCGGTACTTTCGGGTGTAAAGACAGCCCCTCCGTTATAAGACCAAGTATTAGAAGTTGAAGCGTGAATTAAGGCTCCCTGTCCACTACATACTGGCCAAGGCGCGTCTATATGCGAACCACCATTACCAGTTAAAACCATTCCTGCTTCAGTATAAGGCGAGCCAAAAGTGGTCCCTCCTTCAAACTGTAAAGTAACAAAGGCAGGGGGAGTAGAACAATTATCCATAGCTGTTGGCATAGTATAATTTACCACAGCCCCACAATCTCCGGGGTCATTACTTACTGTTATGTCTGCGGGGCAGGTAATTACTGGATCAATGTTGTCCTCTACTGTTACGGTAGCGGTACAGGTATCTGTCCCTCCGTTACCATCATTTACTGTTAGGGTAACGGTGGTGGGACCTACATTACTACAGTCGAAAGTACTCTGATCTATAGAAAAAGTAAGTGTATCACCATCAGGATCTGTACTGCCTCCATCTACAGCTACAGCTGCAATAGTTGCATTTCCTGTTGCGTCTAATTGTACGGTGATGTCCTGACATACTGCTGTTGGTGGAGTGTTTGCAACAATTCCAAAGGAAAAATTATCTATTTGATTCCAATATCCTGTAGATACATTTCTTACAGAAATATGTGTTGTATTATTTGGGGCTGTAAAGGAAAATGATTCTTGTATCCAAGTGTCTGGAGGCCCTGGAGATACCGTTTGTATAATTGCGCCCATAACGTTAGCATCTGTACTTGCTCCTATTTCCAGATCTCCAAACGTACCATTTAAAGAATTTGAATGTTTTGAGAAGGTTAATGTGTAATTTGTTCCAATTATTAACGGAGATGTTAATTCTAAATTGATTGCGTCGCTTGCTGCTAAACCTACAACTTTAACACCATCTGGTAAATTAGTTACAAAACAGCCATCCTCCTGTATGTCTGTTTCTGTTCCAGCAAACATAACAACATTACTCATTGCAGCATTAAAAGCTGCAATACTATTGTTATAATCACATCCAGTAGAAGTTGTTGTTTCAAAACTTCCATTAACAAAACTTTGAGCAATCATACAATGATTGCTAAGAACAATAAGTAATGTAATAAGAAATAATTTTTTCATAATTGAAAAATTTGATTTAGTTAGTAGTACAAAAAAACGTTAAAATTTGTTAATTTCCTAGCCTCTTGTTAAAAATACGTGTTTATACGTAGTGTCTAACTCACTAGTATTCTAGGATTTGTTCTTTGAGAAAAAACATTTTCCTTGCCAAATAATGAAAGGGTAGAATTTTAGAAGTATGTTAAAAAGGGGGCGGGGGTTAATCTAACTTTTCGGTTAATTTTTGCATCACCCGCTTAGGATCTTTCCCTTCATACAAAATGCTGTAGACTGCATTTATAATGGGGGTTTTTGCCTTCTTTTTCTTTTTGGCCTGATTGAGTTCGTAGGCGCTCTTGGTGGCGTAGTAACCTTCTGCCACCATATTCATTTCCATTTGGGCACTTTTTACAGTATAGCCCTTGCCAATCATATTTCCGAAGAGACGGTTTCGGCTAAAGGTAGAATATCCTGTTACCAATAAATCTCCCAAATAGGCAGAGTCATTAATGTCACGCTTCATTTTATGCACTTTTTTTACATAGCGTTTCATCTCGCGTATGGCGTTGCTCATAAGGACGCTCTGGAAGTTATCGCCGTAGCCAAGACCATGTGCAATTCCTGCGGCCAGGGCGTAAATATTTTTAAGCATAGCGGCATATTCGGTGCCAATAATATCGTCGCTTGTAGTGCATTTTATGTAATCGCAACGCAGGGCATTTGCCACCACTTCAGCTTTATCGTTATCTGCACAGGCAATGGTGAGGTAAGAAAGGCGTTCCAAAGCTACTTCTTCGGCATGACAGGGGCCTGTAATTACCCCTATATTTTTAAAAGGAATGTTATAATGCGTATAAAAATGATCCCCTACAATCAAGCTACTTTCTGGAACGATTCCTTTAATAGCTGAAAAAATTATTTTCCCCTCCAGGGAGGCCGTAAGTTTTTCCAATTCGGCATGTATAAAAGCGGAAGGGATTACAAAAATAAGATAGTCGGCATAACGAACCAGTTCATTAATATCGTTACTTAATTTTAACTTTTTTGGGTCAAATTCTACCGATGACAAATAATTAGGGTTGTGCTGTTCTTTTTTAATATGCTCCAGCGCATAAGTATTGCGCATATACCAGCCTACTTCATTTTGGTTTTCACAAAGCATTTTTACAATAGCCGTAGCCCAGCTACCGCCGCCAAAAACAGCAAATTTTGGTTGGTTGGTCATATTCCTTCTAAGTTAATTGAACCCCAGAATAATTAAAAAATTAGTCAAACAGTTCCACTTTCTTTAGAAAGGACTGCGGGGAGAATTCAAAAATACACAAAATAAAATTCTATTTAAACTACTGAAATTCAACACACTAAAATTTTGGCACGTTTTTAGATTTTCAATTTGCAACAATCGCTTTTCAAAAGTTATTTTTTCTGAAGCACAAAATGAACGGTTATGAAGATATTGAAAATTATTTTTAGTGTTGCCCTTTTAGCTACTGTTTTTAGTTCTTGCTATGTAGAAGAAACTGTAGTGGTGGCAGATCCTTACGTAGCACCCGAACCTTCTATTACATTAAACCAATTGCTCCAGACGTATGAACTTTGGTATGTAGATATAAATCGTTCTAATGCTTCAGGACAAATTCCATTTATGCAAATAGCATTTACACTGTCTTTTAGAAATGGAGAGGTGTTGGCAAATAACAATTTAGTAGGTATTGGGGATCAGGGGTATGGGTATGGAATTCCTATTGGGTATTACGATGCTTACGATTTTATTTTAGATATTTCTCACGATATTGATGGTTTTGTAACGTTTGATGTTACCCAATTAAACGATTCAGAAATTGAACTGTACAATCCAGCAAACGGATTACGGTATGTTTTAGTGGGCTACCAACGCAGCACTTTCGATTACGATTTACTGTTTTATGAAAACATCCACTATTTTGTACAAGAGTATTTCACCTGGGAAAAACTTTCTACCGAAGGCGGCGCACCTAACGAATTTGACAATGAACATTTTCTTCAGTTTTTACCAGGAAGTGGTGATGGAAATTTCCAGAGCTCGCAAGATCCTGTTGGAAGTGATATTAATAATCTGTTTTGGGATTATACTGGAATTTATAACGTAGAAGATGTCCCTGGAAACAGGTATTTAAAATATTTAACACTGGATTATGATTATTTGGGCAATGAATACTTTGAGTTGAACGTTATTAATGACAACACTATTGAACTGTTTCACGAAACTTCTGGAACAACGTATACATTTGGAGGTCGTGGATATATTCAATATAAAGAAAGCAGGGGAAAATTAAGAATTCCAAAAGCTGCTATTGATAAGCAAATTGCATCAATGTAAGTCTTAATATAGAGTACTGTTACAACTAAGTTACTTTAGTTGAATGAATGTAATTTAAAAATATATATAACTTTTTGGTTGGTTATGACCGCCCCGAAATTCAATCTTGAATAAAAGGGCGGTTTTTTATTGCACAATAGCGTAGTTAGAGTATTAAAATAAGCAACTTTTAAGTAATGCTTAAACTATGCGCTAGCGATAAAAATTCATTTCATCCAGATATTCCCAAACATGCTGCGGAAGCATGGGACGTATATTCTTCCCGTTTTTAATTCCTTTTCGAATAAATGTAGACGAAAGTTCCATAATGGGAGCTTTTATCAAATGTATATTAGGTGTATTTGCAGTTACTTTACGTTCGCTCTTAAGGGAAGCTGAGGGTGTATCTTCGTTTTTTGAAATTCTTGGGTACACGTATATGGGGTAGCGTTCCAGGATGACTTCATAATTTTTCCACTTGTGAAGGCTCTTTAAGTTGTCCTCTCCCATAAGTAAACAAAATTGTTGTTCCGGATATTTTTCTTCCAGAACTGCCAGGGTATGTACGGTATAATTAGGCTGGGGAAGATCAAACTCAATTTTACTGGATTTAATTTTAGGATAGTGCTCCAGGGCAATATCTACCATTGCTATACGGTGGTGATTGTCCAGTAGTGAACTTTTCTTTTTATGCGGGTTATGGGGCGTTACCACCATCCATACTTCGTCCAGCCCCCCAAACTCCACCATGTGGTTGGCAATGGTAAGATGACCAACGTGGATGGGGTTAAAAGTTCCAAAGTAGAGGCCTATTTGTCTTTTCTGGTTGGAATGGGGAGTTTTATTCTTCTTCAGTGACATCTTTAAAAATAGGTTTTGCAATATGTTCGGAAACCAGTTTTTCGGCTTCATCCAGCGCATGTTCCAGATGGTCGTTTTCAATTATAAAATCGAATTGCGGGGCTGTTGCCATTTCTACACTTGCTTTTGCAATGCGCATATTTATTTTTTCGTCACTTTCAGTAGAACGTTTTTTTAAGCGTTTTTTTAGTTCTTCTACACTTGGGGGTTTTATAAAAACCGCTAACGTACGTTCTGGATATTTTTTCTTTATCCGAAGACCGCCTACCACATCTATATCAAAAATTACATTCTTGCCCATTTCCCAGATACGCTCTACTTCACTATACAGGGTGCCGTAAAAATTGTCCCGGTACACTTCTTCCCATTCCAAAAATTCTTCCGATTTCATTTTTTGTTTGAAATCTTTAAGGGTTAAAAAATAATAATCCTTTCCGTGTGCTTCTTCTCCGCGTGGCGCACGGGAAGTGGCTGAAACAGAAAATTCTAAATTCAGCGCTTCTATTTTTAATAAATGCCGTACGATGGTAGTTTTTCCGCTACCTGAAGGTGCCGAGAATACAATTAATTTTCCTCCTTTTTTCATTATAATACGTTGAGGGCTTGTTCCTTTATTTTTTCCAGTTCATCTTTCATTTGTACAACCAGTTGCTGCATAGGGGCAAAGTTGCTCTTGGAGCCAATGGTATTAATTTCCCTGCCTATTTCCTGAGTAATAAATCCTAGTTTTTTTCCGTTGGAATCTTCACTATTTATAGCATCTCGAAAGTAGTTAAGGTGGTTTTGCAAGCGTACTTTTTCTTCGGTAATGTCGTATTTTTCCAGATAGTAGATTAATTCCTGTTCAAATCTATTTTCATCTACTTTTTCTTTTAGCTCGCTTACGGCACTGTGTAAGCGTTCTTTTACATTGGCTATACGATCACTGTCTATGTTTAGAACCTGGTTCAGCAAGTTTTCAATGCTATCTATTCGTTCCAGGAAATCTTGTTTTAGCACGGCTCCTTCATCACTTCTATAGGTATTTATTTCTTTTAGGGCTTCCGTTACGGCGTCTAAAATTTCAGCAAACTCATTGTCGTTTATCTCTTCACGTTCTGTTTTGAGGGAATCTGGCATGCGCACTGCCATTTTTAACAATTCGGTTTCGTCTCCGTTTACAACATTTTTAAGCTGAGCGATGTATTCTTTTACTACCGCTTCGTTTACTCTGGAATTGGTTGCTTCGCCCGTCATTTCTATAAACAGGTTAAAATCTACTTTTCCTCTGGTGAGGGATTTGGCTAGCATGTTTCTAATGTGCAGTTCTTTTTCGCGATAGGAAGAAGGGACACGGGTGTTTAAATCTAGATTTTTACTGTTGAGCGATTTTATTTCGACAGTAATTTTTTTGGAAGGAAGCTGGATCACGTGCTTTCCATAGCCAGTCATAGATTGAATCATAATTCACAAATTTGTTGCAAAGATACGTAATTACTATGCCTTTACTAAGTCACTTTGGGTTTCCGTTTTTGTCGAAATGTTTGTTGAGATATATTTCGGTGGCAGGGATTATTGCCAGAAGTGCCACGGTGTGAATTATAAGTGTCACTAAAAGATTGTGTGCGGGATACAAAAAACATCCAATAACGGGAAGTGGCAGGCAGTACACTTGCCAGTAAAACATCTTGGAGAGGCTATACTTGTTTGCGGCATGCCATACTTTTTTATTTGCCATAGAACGGCGCGTACGGTAGCCGTACAACCAATTTATTTTTTTGGGAGGATTTTTTTTAAACAGGTATAGCAGTACCACCATAAAGGCCAGATATCCCAATCCAAACCAAAGTTGTTGTTCGTTACTCATCGATAAATTCCAGTGTTCTTTTTTCTGAATAATATACTTTATTGCTCACGTGAAACCCTACGTGCCCACCATGTTTCGGACTCTCAAGATAAATATTTTCTGAATTTTTTGCAATTTCAATGGGATAACATTCTGGCGATAAAAAACTATCGTTTTGGGCATTCAGAATTAGTACCGGAACTTTAATGTTAGGCAGGTATTGCAGGCTGCTGCTTTTTGTATAATAATCGTATGCATCCTGAAACCCGTGGGCTTTGGCTGTGTAATAGTTGTCAAAGTCCAGTAAATTCTGAATCTTTTTTAACTCTTCAGCATTCATAGCATTGGGAAAGTAGGTCATTTTACGTTTGTATTTTCTGCGTAAATCGTTTATAAATGTTTTACTATACACCATGTTTTCAGGCTTTATAAGCTGTTCTAAAGCCCCGCGCAAATACAAGGGTGTGGAAATAGCAACCCCATTTTTAATTATCTCAGGAACCGCTTCTCTTTCTCCAAGATATTTCAGCAATACATTTCCGCCCAGACTAAATCCAATTAATGAAATAGCGCTATAATCATAATTTTTTAATAGATGCGCAATAAGTTCTTCTAGGTCTTCTGTCCTGCCAGAATTATAGGAAAGGTACAATCTGTTTTCTTCGCCGCTACAACCACGGTGGTTCATAGCTGCTACGTCCCATCCGTTCTTATTTAATAGCTTGGCCTGGGCTTTTATGTAGACGCGTTGTGCGTTTCCTTCAAGACCGTGAAGAAGAACAGCAACTTTGGTAGTTTTTTTTTCAGAAAAAGACCAATCTATATCTATAAAATCACCATCACTTAACTCTAAACGTTTTCGCTCTTGGATAACTGTTGGAATAGGTCGCAGTTTTGCTGAATAGATGGTAGAAAAGTGACCGCTTTTAAATAGGCCTTTTGCGTGATAAGAGGATGTGATTAAGGGCATAAAATGACTGCTAAAATAATTTTATGTAGAACTTCGCGAATATACAAATCAAAATTTTGTTAAATAAGAACTTATTTAGATACCAATCGGTATCTTTGTCTATGCGAAATGCACAAACCACAAGAGAATTGATCCTTAAAGAAAGCGCAAACCTTTTTAACACACAAGGGTATAAGGCAACCTCTATTAGCGATATTACGAGGGCTACGGGGTTAACAAAAGGAGCTATTTACCGTCATTTTGATAGTAAAAGCGACCTAGAGCAACAGGCGTTACGTGCATTGGGAACCTTAATGTTTACCGAATTGGGACAAGACATCCAGGCAGCGCCTACGTTTCAGTTAAAAATGGATGCCACCTTTGCTTTTTTTGAAAAATATATGCACACGCCGGTATATAAAGGAGGTTGCCCATTAATGAATGCAGCTATAGAAGCAGACGACACCAACAACGCCTTAAGGCAACAAACGTTTCAAATGTTGGCACAGTTAAAAGCATCTTTAGAAAAGATAATTACAAATGGCATTGTAAATAAACAAGTAAATGCTACTACAGATGCATCCTTTTATGCAACAATTTTTATTGCTACCCTGGAAGGCGGAATTATGATGAGCAAATTAGAACGTACTACAGATGCAATTTCAAAAACTATTTTGCATTTAAAGAAATTGGTTCAGGAAATTTCAGAATAAAAAAATTTGAATTTAAAGACACCAACTGGTATCTAACTACATATGAGACAGATAATCACAAAATTAATAGGGTTTTTTATAAATAGCACAACCCTTATTTTTCCAAAATGGAGTACCGCGTTTTCATTTACACTTTTTTGTAAGGTAAGAGCTGTAGGTTTTTCAGAAAAAGGAAAGGAATTTATAGCAAAAGCCAATACTACATTTCTTGATGTAGACGGACATTCTGCAGTGTTACACCGCTGGGGGAATGGTCCAAGAAATGTATTGTTTTTACATGGCTGGATGAGCCATAGCCAGAGATGGCAAACCTATATAGACAGGCTAGACCTAAACAAATTCACTGTGTACGCCATTGATGCGCCAGGACATGGAATGGCAAAAGGCAACCACTTAAATCTGGAAATTTACAGAAAATCTGTTGTGAAGGCCATTGAACAAGCGGGGACTATAGAAACCTTGATATCTCATAGCTTGGGCGGTTTGGTAGTGGCGTATAGCTATTTGTTTGACATGAAACTACCTGTGCAACGCTTTGTAATAATGGGATCTCCTTCGGGAATGGATGCTATTTTTAGTTACTTTCAGACTATATTAGGGCTTTCGGAAAAAGTGATGGGTAATTTGAAAATAAAGGCAAATTCAATTTTAAAAGTTCCGCATCAGGATATTTATATGGAACAATTTTTTAGAAAGGTAGACCGCCCAATTTTAGTAGTTCATGATAAAACTGATACCGTAACTCCATTTGCTCCTATCAATAAAGCACTTCAGAAAAACAATAACATTGAAACTCTTTTTACTGAAGGACTAAAGCACGATTTGAAAAGCGAACAGGTTTATACTACTGTTGCGAATTTTATTAAAAACGATACTATTACAATAAAACGAAGTTATTCGGCTTAAGTTAGGCCATAAATAAGGAAAAGCTATGTACACAAAACAATTTGAAGTAAGATGGAACGATATTGATGCCAACCGCCATCTGGCCAATAGTGCCTACATAAATTACATGAGTCACACCCGCTTAAGTTATATGTGGGAACACGGCTTTGGACAGGAAAAAATGGAGGAACACAACATTGGTCCTGTGGTATTTTATGAGCATATGTTTTACTTTAAAGAAGTATTTCCAGGGAATCCTATAAAAGTTTCGTTACAATTAAAGGGGATTAGTGAAGATGGAATGTATTTTTCTTTCCTTCATAATTTTTACGATCAAAAAGGTAGAAACTTAGCGCGTTGCGAGATGATGGCAGGCTGGATAGATTTAACAAAGCGTAAATTACGTGCACTACCAAAGGAACTTCTTGACAACCTTAACAAATTGGAAAAAACGAAAGATTTTTATACCATCACCAAAGAAGACACCAGAAAGCACGGCCAAGTACCAGAGCATATAAGCTCCGCCCAGTAACTGCACAATTAGAAGAAGTGCTTAGTGTTGGAGCGGAGTCCTGAATACTTTTGTTTAGTTATAAGCAGAGGTTGCTATTGTTCGGTATTATAAAAAAACTGCTCTTTTACAATTTTTCCATCTTTAACTTCGTACACTCCTAGCTCTTGCATTTTGTTGCGTTGACCACTGGGTTTGTGGGTTACATCCATCTCGTGACGTACGCTAAACCAATTGTCGGCCACGGTGGGTTCGCTGGTTTGGGTACTGTGGACTTCAAAGTTCTGTTGCCACCATTCGCCTTTTTTCTGTACTTCTTCCATGCCATTGGCTACCTGGTGTTCGCTTCCTTGCATTTCTATACTTACAATATTGGGGCTGTACAATTGCTCATAGCATTTATGCTCTTCGCCTGCGTTACACCATTTTACCAGATTGTTTGCAATTTCTTCAGTTTTCATGAGGTATCGTTTTAAAAATTAGGACTTTAAAGATACGACTTTAATTTTGCTTTTAGGTTAAGCTTTTGTTGCGGAAACTCTTTTTTTACGGGTAGTAAGAAAAACACCTGTAAAGATTAAAATTGCAGCCAAAATTCTTACTGGAGATAACGAGTCGGCTCCTACAATAATGGCAAAAGCTACCGCAATAAGCGGTTGTAAATACATAAAAACGCCTATTACGGAAGGACTTAATTGTTTAAGCGCATAAATATTAAAAAGATAGGTAAGTACCGTAGTTCCTAGTACCACAAAGGTAAGTTTCCATAAGGCGGAAAATTCCAATGAAAACCAGGCTACTTCAGAAAACTGTGAAAAACCTATGGGAATATTTATAACCAGCGCAATTAAAAATAAAAACTTCATTAAAGTAATAGAGTTGTATTTTGCTACCAAAGGCTTCACCAGGATGAGGTAAAAAGCATACGAAGCAGCATTTACCATAAACAGCAAATTTCCTAACGGAATATTAGGCGCATCGGGTTGTGTTTTTGCTCCAAAAAGTACGAGCGCCAGCGCACCTGCAAGCCCTAATAAAATCCCGAAACCTTTTTGTAGCGTAATGCGCTCTTTTAAGATAAAGGCAGCTAAAATAAGCAACAAAACCGGAGATATGGTTATAACAACACTGCTGTTTATAGGAGTTGAGAGTTCCAGGCCTTTAAAAAACATATTCATGTTTAACACCATCCCAAAAACAGCACATCCAAAAATTCGAAACCAATCTTTCTTCTCAATTTTTTCAGGAGGATACAAAAAACTTATCCCCCAGAATACAATTGCTGCACCACTTACCCGCAATAAAATAAACCCATAAGGTCCAATAATACTGGGCATAAGTCCTTTAGCTATGGTGTGGTTTATTCCATAAATAGTGCTGGCTGCAGTAGCGGCAAGAAGGGCTAAAACTCTTGGGTTCACAAGTAAAAAAGTTTGTTATTTACCAGTGCCATGGATAGACTTTTTTGCAGCCTCCACTGTTTTTTTACTGTTTCCTATAAATATCTGGTCATTATTTACTATTACGGGACGTTTTAAAAAGGTATAATGCTCCAGAATGAGGTTTAAGTAGTCTTCATCCAGTAATTTTTTATCTTTCAATTTTCGTTCTTTGTAAAGACGTGCTCTTTTATTGATAAGTGCCTCGTAGCTATCGGTCATATTTACCAATTCTTCCACTTCATCTTCGGTAATGCCTTGGGTTTTTAAATCTTGGGTTATAAAAGACTGAGGAATCTTAATCTCTTTCATAATGCGTTTGCACGTATCGCAGGTGCTCAAATAATATACCTTTTTCATCACGTTTGGTTTTCAGAATCTTCCCTGCAAAATAAGACCATTTTATACAGTAATTCCTGTATTTTAGAGGAAAATTAACGTTATGGACTTCACTTTTGACATTACTTTAAAGACACGAAAAATCTTTTATCACTTTTTAGATACCTTAAGCCTGGAAAAACTGAACACAATCCCTGAAGGTTTTAACAACACTATTTTTTGGAACATCAAGCATTGTGTGGTTGTACAACAAATGCTGGTATACGGACTGTCTAATTTGCCTTTATATATTTCTGCCAAAGAAATTGCAGGTTATAAAAAAGGGACTAAACCTGAAAGTGATGCAACCCAGGCTGAGGTTGATACGTGTAAAAAGCAATTGTTCGATCTATTAAAGCAAACCGAAACCGACCTGGTGGACGGGGTTTTTAAAACCTATAACGAGTATACGGTAACCACAAAAACTACATTAACAAGTGCCACAGAAGCCATGGAGTTCAATAATTTTCATGAAGGGATTCATTTGGGGTATATCATGGCTTTATTAAAGTGCGTGTAACCTGTTTGCTTGATGTTATTCAACCGAAATGGTCAACAAATCGTTCACTCTAGCAATAGGAATTTCAACAACGATAGGTCCGGCGGCATACGATGCAATATCGTATTGGTTGTATTGCAAGGTGATAAACTCTTTTGAAATGCCGAATGTTTCAGGAAGGTAAAAACGGTCGTCTTCAAACCAAAAACCAGTGGCATTAATGGAACCTTCTTTAGGAATTTCTTGCTGTTGTCTAAATAGTTTTTCGGCTAAAGCTTCAAAATCTGAAACATTTTCAAAAACGTCTTCGTAATATAATTGCTTGCCTGTTTGTGGATTAAAATTTAAAAAAGAAACGGCTCCATAACCGTGTGCGCCTCCGGTATAAAGATAATTTTGACAGCTTATAGAGAAAACTTCCTTGTTGCTGTATTTTTCTTGCACGGAAATTTCAGCAAAATATTCGGCAGAAAGACCCGGAAATTCGGCACTAT
>PANU01000078.1 GCA_002707745.1 Flavobacteriaceae bacterium | reverse complement strand
CTTTCTTTTTCCGAATTCTTTTCAGCGAAAGTGCCGAAACTTTTTCAGTATTACGTTCAGCCTGAATTTGTGGTCTTTCTATAACACCTTTTGGCTTTTCTTCCTGCTGTGTAAGTATTTCAGTGGTTTTTACTGCGGAAGTTTCAGTAGCCTTTTCAGAAATGGGTTCAGATGCATTTTCAGTAGCTGGTTTATGGGCTACATTTTGCGTTTGTGATGTCTCTAAATTGTCTTCAACTAACTTTGAATGAGTTGCGACAGCTTGCCTTTCAATTTTGGGGACATCCAGTTTTTCTTTAACCGAAGGCGTTACGTCTTTAAAATGTGAAGGTGGCAACACAAAGCGTTCTCCGTTTACACTAGGCTTTTTTTTTTCACCTTTAGCCGTTAGGGAGGCTAATTGCAGTAAACATAATTCTACCAATAGGCGTTGGTTCCGGCTGGTTTTATACTTGAGGTCGCAATCATTTGCAATAGCAATCCCTTCCATTAAAAATGCTGGTGTTGTTTTTTTGGATTGTTCAAAATACATTGCTTTTACTTGTTCACCTACTTCCAGTAGCGCAATGGTTTCCTGATTTTTGCACACCAATAAATCCCTAAAGTGGGACGCCAGCCCCATTATAAAATGATGTCCGTCAAACCCTTTGGAAAGAATTTCGTTATAGGCTATCAATACCTGAGGAATATTATTTTCCAGTAGCAAATCTGTACTGTTGAAATAGTAAGTATAGTCTAATACGTTCAAATTTTCGGTAACGGCTTCCCGGGTAAGGGTATTTCCGCTAAAGCTTACAACACGATCAAAAATTGAAAGTGCGTCCCGTAAGGCGCCATCTGCTTTCTGGGCAATTACGTGCAGGGCATCGTCTTCTGCCTGTATATTTTCGGCTTTCGCAACGTCGGATAAATGTCCTTTTATATCCTGCACAGTAATTCTTCTAAAATCGAAAATCTGGCAACGGGAAAGGATGGTGGGTATTATTTTATGCTTTTCAGTAGTAGCAAGTATAAAAATTGCATGCTTAGGAGGTTCTTCTAAGGTTTTTAAAAATGCATTAAATGCTGCTGAAGACAACATATGCACCTCATCAATAATATACACTTTATATTTTCCAACTTGTGGGGGAATACGCACCTGGTCTATCAGGCTTCGTATATCATCTACCGAGTTGTTGGAGGCGGCATCCAGCTCAAAAATATTGAAAGCAAAATCTTCGTCTTTTTTTTCAGTACCGTCCTGGTTAATTTTCTTTGCCAGAATCCTCGCGCAGGTTGTTTTTCCTACACCTCGTGGTCCTGTAAATAAGAGTGCCTGTGCTAAGTGATTATTCTCTATGGCATTTTCAAGCGTATTGGTAATAGCTTGTTGTCCTACAACGTCTTTAAAAACGGTGGGTCTGTACTTTCGGGCCGATACTATAAAGTGTTCCATAGAAGCAAACAACCTTGAGGAAAGCCTGCGAGGCATTAGTTGGAAAAAATTTTTTGCTTCGAAGCTTACCTCGAAGCGTATAAAACTCGATTATCGAGTAAACAAATATAAGTATGCAGGGTTACTTTTAGAAAAATACGAAGCAGGTTTTTACGCTATTTATTAACATTGACTTACTTTTGCAGTAGCAGGCCGCCTTATCGTTCCGAGTTGGTCTCGGGAAGGAAAGTCCGGACACCATAGGGAAGCATAGCGGCTAACGGCCGTCGTCCCGTCCCGATAGCTATCGGGATCGGGATAGGACAAGTGCAGCAGAAAGAATGTACAGGTAATGCTGTAGTGAAATCAGGTAAACTCTAGGCGGTGAAATGCCACGTATACCAGCGTTAAGGGTTCCCGCCCGTGCTGGAGGGTAGGCAGATAGAGTGTTGTAGTAATATAACACCCAGATAAATGATAAGGACCCCGAACAACCTTCGGGGTACAGAATCCGGCTTACAGGCCTGCTTTTTTTAAATATTCTTCCAAAAATTGTGCAGACCAGTTTTTTGCATCGTTGAGGGTTTCAAAAATTTTATAGGTTCCTGTATAAAATTCCTGTTCAAATAATGCGATATCCTTAGTAGCTTTATTGTAACAAACAACAGCAAGTGCAATAAGCTCTGGATGCCTTCTTGTACTCAATAAATTTGGATTTACAGTATAGTCGTATGTACGGTTGGCAATAGAAACAAAGGGTCTGTGCTTATAATAAAGGGTAAATATCTCGAACATTTTGTTAAGTTTTGCGTCATCTATTGTTACGCCTTCTGCTATTGTAGAAATAACAAAATGTTCCTGAATCTGGATGGTTACAAATTCTAAATCGATAGTTTTAGAGGGGGTCATTTTTAATTGCGTTTAAGCAGGCAAAAGGTAGTAAATTTTACGATACCCTTTACTAACTATTTTAAAAGCAATTGATTAATCCAGTCTTCACATTCTTTAAAACTGAAAAAAGCTTCTAAGGGCTTTCTAAAAAATGGTTTGGTGAATTTTGCGGTCTGGTAATTTGCGTCACTATAGCATAGCACCGCCATACCTACCATCCTGTCTATTGCCGAAGTATTTGTGTAACACACAGGGTTTACGGTGTAGTCGTACTTTCTATTGGCAATAAAACCAAAGTTTTTAGCAGGGAAATAAATGTCAAAAATTTCCTGTAATTGTTCTAATTGAGGAGTGTCAAAAAGCTTGCCTTCGTGTATGGTAGACACTAAAAAGTTGTCGTATATAGTAAGGGTAGTAAAAGATAATACAATGGTTTTGTGAGGGGATTTTGTATTCATAGAAATTTAATTTACAATAGTAATGGATTGAAATTAAATCCATGCCAATAAGATCTGGGTTTTTTCCAGAGGGATACTTTTGAGGGACAGGGATAATTTTCACTAAGTTTAGGTAAAAAAACTAAACACAGACCCACCATATTTTCTAGCTTCCTTAAAATGAGCAATTTGGCTTAAATCCAGGTGTTTTGTGTGTTCAATGATAAGAATTCCTTCAGATTCCAACAAATTATTCTGAAAGATATTTCCTACTAACTCTGTTAAGGTCTGTAACTCAAAATTATATGGAGGATCTGCAAATATTACATCGAAGGGTGCGTGAGAAAATTCAATATATTTAAAAACATCACTCTTCACGGCGTTAATTTGAAAGGATAACTCTTCGGCAATTTGCTGAATGTATTTTACACAACCATAGTGAGTATCTACACTTGTTATGTCTTCACAGCCCCGCGAGGCAAATTCGAAACTAATATTTCCTGTGCCCGAAAAAAGATCTAAAAAGCGAACATTCTGAAAATATATCTGATTATTCAGGATATTAAATAGTGCTTCTTTTGCAAAATCTGTCGTGGGACGTACCGGCAATGTTTTTGGTGCCGTGAGTCGCTTCCCTTTATGTGTACCTGAAATTATTCGCATTTAAAAGCAATTCTTTAATAGTAATTGTTGGTGAGGTTTTGCCTGAGGTGTTACTGTAAAGCCAGTTACATTTAGCACCGACAGGTTCCGTATGTAGGTATATAATATTTCAAAATTGGGATCGGTCTCTTCGATAGCACCCAAAACACTGGTTTCTATTGTTTCCGGCTTTAGCTGTAATTGTTCTATTGCAAACAATACATAGTAAGCAAGATCTTCTGGAGTTTTATAACTATACGAATTACAAAGAAGAAGAGAGCCGTTTTTTAGAATGAGTAAATCGAAATGACCATCGTAAACCTGGATAAAGGCTTTAGTAGCAGATTTTACAGGTAATTTTTCAAACACATATTGTAGCAGGACCGATGTAGCATGATAGTATTTAAAACTCCCAAAGGTATCAAAGAGATAGTTGTTTACATTTATTAAGGGTACATAAACTACATGGATACTTTGTGCAGTTAAAGTGTCGTATGCTATATAATCTCCTGCCAGTATTTTTGAATTAAATTTGAGATACTCACTTAGTCGTTTGTCATCAAATAACGCGTCTGGAACTAGAGTATAAGTTGTATTGGCATAAATAATACACACTTCTTCGCATTGTTTCAAAACATCATTGCTGGTTATTTCTTTTTCAATTTCCAGCAATAGTTCCTGTGGAGTGTATTGCGATGGAAATATTTTTTCAGAAAAGAAAACCGCCTCAGCTTTAGGAGTTGAAACCAAAAAAGAAAGTCCGGTCAAAGTTACTTGAACGGACAGTCTGTTATGTGTGGTTGCTATGTTATTGTTTTTTTGCAGCTTCTAAGTTTTTTGGCCAGTTTCCACTTGTATTAATTTCGTTAAGGGAACCTACTTTAATGTACTCACCATTTACCCCATCTACAGAAACAACATTCAATTCTTGAGAAAGCAAGTCTTTGTCTAAGTCTGAAAGGATTGTTTTTTTAGCAACTTTAGCTTCAAAAACAGAGTAGGATACATCATTTTTAACGTATGTACCTGCTTTCATTTCTATTTTATCATCTACTCCTTTTACGGGAATATTCATCATTGTTTTGTAACGGTCACCACCATTATATAATGAATCTTTCACAGAAGTATAACTTAAGGTATCTGTGATGATTTCAGTAATATAATACCCTTCATCTATACCATAGGCTTTGTTCTTTTCTACATCGGCATAACTTGTGTCACGTCTTTGTGTGATTGCAAATTTTGCGGTATCAATAAACTGAACCAAACTATCAAAACTTCCTGTAAAATCACCAATAATAGACTGGTGAGCCAACTGTGCTGCTTGAATATCCTGTAGGTTTACAATTACTTTTTTATAACGTGCTTCTTTAATTTTGTTGAATTCAATAGGGCCGGTAATAGAGCCATATAGTTTCCATCCTAAGAATATAATGGCAATCCAGAGCACAATTTGAAGTATAATTTTCATCAGATACGATAGTTTAGTTTAAAAGTTTATTCGTTTTGGTCTGTCACAAATCTACAATTTTTTTTTGTTTGGTATTCTAAATTCCGAAAAAAACCTGCCTATCTTTAGCCTTTCAAGTTGCTTGGTTTTATGGACAGTTCCCGCTTTTATAGTTTGTTAAAACACGATTTTGCACATACCCCTACTGCAAAACAGGAGGTTACCCTGCAGTTGTTATCCAAATTTGTACTGCGCAAAGGAAATGACCAGGTATTTTTATTAACCGGTTATGCAGGTACGGGAAAAACGACGTTGGTAGGAACCCTGGTTAAAAATATATGGAAAGCACAGTTATCATTTTCATTGTTGGCTCCTACGGGTCGTGCTGCAAAAGTTATTAGTAATTATTCTGGAAAACAGGCACTTACTATTCATAAAAAAATTTACCAGCCTAAAAGCGAACGGGGCGGTGGTGTGTCGTTTACACTTCAGAAAAACAAAGGAAAAAATATTCTTTTTATTGTAGATGAGGCTTCTATGATACCCGATGTAGCTAAAGAATCCAAATTTTTTGAAAACGGATCGCTACTGGATGATCTTATGGAATATGTATATAGTGGAGACAATTGCAAATTACTGCTCATTGGAGATACGGCACAGTTGCCACCCGTCAAGCTTTCCTTAAGCCCGGCTCTGGATGCGCAAACCCTGGAAAACTATTACCATAAAGATGTTATAGGTATAGAACTGGATGAAGTAGTTCGGCAACAAACAGATAGTGGC
Source organism: Flavobacteriaceae bacterium (assembly GCA_002707745.1). GTDB lineage: Bacteria > Bacteroidota > Bacteroidia > Flavobacteriales > Flavobacteriaceae > Marinirhabdus. Next base: position 6,764 of record PANU01000078.1, on the reverse strand, counting down.
ATATTGTACAATGCTACGAAGCTTAGGGAATGTCTGGATAGTGGTTTTTACGAAAGTTTTACCTTTTCTGAACGTAACTTTCCGGAGGTTATTCGCCCGCAGGATGGCCATGAATTGTTGGATGCTATTAGCGATTGCTACCATACTAAAGGTAATGAAGAAACAGTCATTATTGTACGTTCCAACAAGCGGGCAAATTTGTACAATCAGAACATACGCAACCGTATTTTGTTTCAGGAAGAAGAACTATCGGCAGGAGATTATTTAATGGTGGTAAAAAACAATTATTTCTGGGTAAAACCAACTTCAAACGCCGGGTTTATTGCCAACGGAGATATTGTAAAGGTCTTAGAAATTTTCAGTATTAAAGAGCTCTATGGTTTCCGTTTTGCTGAAGTTTCCATACAAATGATAGACTACCCAGCCATGAAGCCTTTGGAAACAGTTTTGCTGTTAGACACCTTAGTTTCCGAAACCTCCTCACTTACTTATGAAGAATCCAATGCGTTATACCAGGAAGTATTAAAAGATTACGAAGAAGAAAAAAGCAAGTATAAAAAGTTTATGGCTGTGAAAAAAAACAAATACTTTAATGCATTGCAAGTAAAATTTTCCTATGCCATTACCTGTCACAAATCGCAAGGAGGTCAATGGGACACTGTTTTTGTAGAACAACCTTATTTACCCAATGGCATAGATAAAGAATACCTTCGGTGGTTGTATACAGCTATTACACGAGCAAAGGAAAAATTGTATTTAATTGGCTTCAAAAACGAATTTTTTGAAAATGAATAGTAAACCTTTTACGGTATATTGCATCTGCTACTCATATTAATTACATACTTTTGTTTACTTCAACAAAAAAATAAAGAGTAAGATTTGAAAATAATTGCAATGATCCCTGCACGATACGGGGCATCCAGATTTCCGGGAAAATTAATGCAAGATTTAGGTGGCAAACCTGTAATCGTTAGAACCTATGAAGCTACTAAAAAAACAGAGCTTTTTGATGAAGTATATGTTGTTACCGATAGCGAAATAATATATAATGAAATTGAACTTAACGGTGGTAAAGCCATTATGAGTATAAAGGAACACGATTGTGGTAGCGATCGTATTGCTGAAGCTGTTGAGAACATGGAGGTAGATATTATTGTGAATGTGCAAGGAGACGAACCTTTTACCAATAGAATGGGACTGGAGCAGGTGCTGGCAGTTTTTAAAGGAGCCGATGCAGAAAAAATCGATCTTGCCTCGTTAATGACCGAAATTTATGACTGGAAAGAAATAAGCGACCCCAATGCGGTTAAAGTTGTTGTAGATAAAGATAATTTTGCACAATACTTTTCAAGATCACCAATTCCATATCCGCGCGACAAGAATATTGCGGTACAATATTATAAACACAAGGGCATTTATGCATTCAGAAAGGAAGCATTAATGGATTTTTACACATTGCCAATGCGTGCCCTGGAAGCAGCCGAAAAGATTGAATGCATTCGCTATCTGGAATATGGTAAAAACATTAAAATGGCTATTAACAATAGCGAGGGGATAGAAATTGACACACCAGAAGATCTGGTGCGCGCCAACAGAGTTTTAAAAGAAAGTTCTAATACTTCAGTAAACAATAAATACCGAAACTTCCCAATGGTACCCAAAGTTATTTTCGGACAAGGAAGTTTCGATCAATTGCCTGCAATTTTAGCCCCAAAACGAAAAGAACAAGCTCCATTTATTTATCTGGTAGACGATGTTTTTAAAAAGAATGAATCCTTTCTGGACAAACTTACCCTTCGTTTTAATGACAAACTTATTTTTGTCTCTACGCTGGAAGAACCTAAAACTGAACAAGTTGATACGATTGTAAAGAATATAAAAAGCGAATTTACGTATATGCCTTCCGGAATTATTGGTATTGGTGGCGGAAGTGTGCTGGATCTTGCCAAGGCAGTTTCTTTGCTATTAACAAACAAAGGAAGCGCCGCAGACTACCAGGGATGGGATCTGCTAAAAAACAAAGGATTGTATCACGTAGGAATTCCAACCATTTCTGGAACAGGTGCCGAAGTTTCAAGAACTGCTATTTTAACAGGTCCGGAAAAGAAGTTAGGACTTAATAGCGATTTCACACCATACGATCAGGTAGTTTTAGATCCGGACCTTACCATAGGAGTGCCTAAAAACCAATGGTTCTTTACGGGAATGGACTGCTTTATTCATTGTGTAGAATCCTTAAACGGAACCTTCCTCAATGCCTTTAGCGAAAGTTATGGTGAAAAAGCATACGATCTTTGCAAAGAAATATTTTTAACCGAAACCCTTTCGGAAGCCGAATCCAGAGCTAAACTTATGATGGCATCCTGGCATGGAGGTATGAGTATTGCCTACTCACAAGTAGGGGTGGCACATGCTATGAGCTACGGATTATCCTATGTGTTAGGAACAAAACACGGTGTGGGTAACTGCATTGTTTTTGACCACCTGGAAGAATATTACCCTAAAGATGTAAAACTTTTTAAGGAAATGGTACAACTCCACAACATTTCCATTCCACAAAATGTGTGCGCAAATCTTACCGAAGATCAAATGGAAACGATGATAGATATTGCACTAAGTTTGGTACCTCTTTGGGAAAATGCACTTGGAGACGATTGGGAAACAATTATGACCCGTGACAAAGTAAAAGCATTATATTTAAAGATGTAGCAACAACGTATTTGGGATTTACAAAATATATATTCACGAAGATTTTAGGCTGGAACATTGCAGGCGATTTTGATAGAACTATTAAAAAATCTGTAATTATTGTGGTGCCACACACCAGTTGGCATGATTTTTATATTGGTGTTTTTACAAGACGTATTCTTAAAGTTGAAATAAATTATGTAGCCAAAAGAGAGTTGTTTAATTCCCCTTTTGGCTGGTATTTTAAGTGGATGGGAGGCGCAGCCTTAGATCGTACGCCAGGACAGAATAAAGTGGAAGCTATTGCTGAAGTTTTTAAAGATAAAGATGAGTTTAGGCTGGCGTTAGCTCCGGAAGGAACCCGTAAAAAAGTTCTGGACTGGAAAACAGGTTTTTATTTTATTGCCATGCAGGCCAATGTTCCCATTATCCCTGTTTCCTTCGATTATAGTACCAAAACAGTTACAATAAACCCTGCTTTTTATCCCTCTGGCGACATTCAAAAGGATATGCCGGTACTTCGAAAATATTATGACGGGGTAGTGGGTAAAGTGCCTGAGTATTCTTGAAACTTCCCACCTTTTCTTTGTAGTTTTACTGAAAACATCTGTGTTATGAATAAATTTTACTCTCTAATTCCATTTCTTGTTTCTTTCAGTATGCTGGCGCAAACCCCCTGCGAAAACAATATGGCGGGACCTTTTGAGTGTAACAACCTTGATTTATTGTCCCAAATCCCGTTGTCAACGATGAACTCGGTAAAAGCAAACGACTCCTGGGGGTGGACCGATCCGCTGGACGGGAAAGAATATGCTTTAATTTGCCTAAATGAAGCTACTGCATTTATTGATATTTCAGACCCATTAAACCCGTTGTACCTGGGGCAATTGCCAGGAGAAAGTAACGAACATACTACCTGGAGAGATGTAAAAACGTATACTAATTTTGCTTTTATAGTAAGTGAGGACACAGGCCACGGTATGCAGGTGTTTGATCTTACCAAATTACGGGATGTTACCAATCCACCTGTTACTTTTACTAAAGATGCATACTATGATGCCTTTGGCAAAGCACATAATATTGCAATAAATGAAGAAACAGGTTTTGCCTATGTAGTGGGGACCACCACCTTTAATGGAGGACCACACTTTATAAATATTCAAGACCCACTAAATCCTGTTGCAGCAGGTGGGTATGCAGCAGATAATTATTGTCACGATGCACAAATAGTTATTTATAACGGCCCGGATACTGATTATACGGGAAGGGAAATTCTTTTTGGCAGCAATGAAACCGAAGTGGTTATTGAAGATGTAACCGACAAAAACAATGTAACTACTATTGCAACCATAGGGTATGATAATGTGAACTATACCCACCAGGGCTGGCTCACCCAAGACCAGCGTTTTTTTCTGTTAGGGGATGAGCTGGATGAAATTGATACAGGAGTAAACTCCAGAACGTTAATTTTCGATTTTGAAGATTTAGACAATCCTCAGTTTCATTTTCAGTACAATGGCCCTACAGGAGCAACCGATCACAATGGGTATGTGCTGGGCGATATGTTTTATCTGGCAAATAACGCCGCGGGTTTACGTATTATAGATATTTCAGAAATAGAAAACAGCACGATGGAGGAAATAGCATTTTTTGACAGTTATCCTGAAAATAACCAGGCGGGTTTTAACGGCTCGTGGAGTATGTACCCGTATTTTGAAAGCGGCAATATAGTAATTAGTGATAGGGCAGAAGGCATGCTTTTAGTACGGCCTTCCGGAACATTATCGGTACCAGAGAATACATTGCAGGACATTACTTTTTTTCCAAATCCGGTGTCAAATACAGTTACAATTACCAGTGCTAATACTGGGATTGAAACTATTTTCATAGTAGATGTTACCGGGAAGCTGGTATATTCAGAAACCACTAATGGAACTACATCAAAAATTGTGGATACAACTATGTGGGCAGACGGCCTGTATCTGGTAACCATTAATAATTCTAGTACTCATAAATTAGTAAAGCAATAAAAGAGGCTGTCTAAAAAGTGTACTCATATTGTCAAACTGAGCTTGTCGAAGTTTTAACAGTATTGACTAGCAATACATTTCGACAGGCTCCATGTGACAAAATCATGATTTTGACACTTTTTAAACAGCCTCTTGAGTTTATTATTTGGAATTTTAAATTATTCGTCCGAAGCCTCTTCCATGGTGTGATATACATTTTGCACGTCGTCGTCCTCCTCCAGTTTTTCAATTAGTTTTTCAACGTCTTCGGCTTGTTCGGCAGTTAGGGATTTTGTTACCTGCGGAATACGTTCAAACCCAGAAGATAAAATTTCAATATTATTTTTTTCCAGGTAGGATTGTATGGCACCAAAACTTTCAAATGGGGCATAAATCATAATCCCTGGTTCTTCTTCATCTTCGTTTTTAAAAATTTCTTCAACGCCAAAATCGATAAGTTCTAATTCCAGTTCTTCCAGATCGCGTTCTTTGGCATCAATTCTGAAATTACATACGTGGTCAAACATAAACACTACAGAGCCTGAAGTACCTAAACTACCATCCGTTTTGTTGAAATAAGACCGGACATTCGCTACAGTTCGGGTATTGTTGTCTGTAGCTGTTTCAATAAGTACTGCAATCCCGTGTTGTGCATAACCTTCAAAAAGCACTTCTTTAAAGTCGCCTAAACTTTTATCACTGGCACGTTTTATGGCACGTTCTACATTGTCCTTTGGCATATTTACTGCCTTGGCGTTTTGTATCACAGCACGCAGGCGGGAGTTGGTATCCGGATCCGGACCACCTTCTTTTACAGCCATTACAATATCTTTTCCAATACGAGTAAACGCTTTGGACATGGCCGACCAGCGTTTCATTTTTCTTGCTTTTCTGAATTCGAAAGCTCTTCCCATAAAAAATTATTTAAAATTTTATTCCTCCAAACGTAGGAGGCTTCTTCATTGTTTTACCAAATTTCAAATATAGAAATTCCAAAGTACAAGTACCAAATACAAAAAATATATATATTGCATGAAAATACATACTCATGAAATTTTATGTACCCGTTATTTCTTTCTTTTTAATTTTCACATTTACAACATCCACTTCCCATTCCCAAATTTTTAAAGATTATAAGCCTGGAAAACTCTATTTGAAAAGAGGTAAGCCCATAGAAGGTCAAATTTCGGCAAGAGATGCTTATTTATACATAAAAAACGACGATACCAAAAAGAAGAAGATACCCCTTCGAAATATTGAAAAATTTGAAATTTATAGAAGAAAAGACACTACAACCTACGCGTATTATTTAGACAAATACGAAATTAAAAAGAAACCAGAACACAGGCGATATACCTTGGGATATCTAGTATTTGATTATGAAAATATTAAAGTGTATAAGCAGGGCAGAGACGATACAGACAAAGGCCTTATTGAAATAGGGATTGGCTATTTATTCTTACAAAAGAAGGGAAGTAGCTATGCAACTAGCATTTCTGTAGTTTTTAAAGACCCCAATAAAATTTTAAAAAAATACTTTGCAAGATGTAAAGAGCTAGCTTCACAAATAGGAACCACATACCAATTTAAAGACCTTGAAAGCCTTCAGGAAATCGTAGAATTTTACGACGCAAATTGTGGTCGCAAAAGCAGAACACGAAAAAAACCTGTCAAATCTTCCAATTAAAGTAGTGGAGCCCACAGGCACTTATAAAGGGTTATCCAATTAACTGGTCAATAACTCCCGCAAATTCAAAATCTTTGTCAGTTACGCCTCCTGCATCGTGTGTGGAAAGGGTAATGTGAAGTTTGTTATACACATTGGTCCAGTCCGGATGGTGTTCCAACCGTTCTGCTTCAAAGGCAATACGGGTCATGATAGTAAAGGTTTCTTTAAAATTCTCAAACTCAAACGCTGTGTGTATGGCGTTATCTTCATATTCCCAACCTTCAAAATCTTTTAGCTTTTCCTGTACTTCTTTTTCTGTGTATTTTTTCATTGGTTTTTTGTTTAGATTATCTTTATCTCGTCACCTCGAGTGTTTTTCAATGGAGCGTTTAAGCGAT
>PANU01000077.1 GCA_002707745.1 Flavobacteriaceae bacterium | reverse complement strand
TCGTGTCTTCCTTGTTCTACAATCTCTCCTTTGCTCAATACAACAATAGTATCGGCATTCTGTATGGTAGAAAGTCGGTGGGCAATTACTACAGAAGTACGGTGTTGCATCATTTTTTCCAGGGCATCCTGCACTAAGCGTTCGCTTTCGGTGTCCAGGGCTGAAGTAGCTTCGTCCAAAATCATAATAGGTGGATTTTTTAACACGGCTCTGGCTATACTTAACCGTTGTTTTTGTCCGCCACTCAATTTGTTCCCGCTGTCGCCTACGTTGGTGTTAATCCCGTTAGGTAGGGTTTCCACAAACTCCCAGGCGTTGGCTATTTTTAAGGCTTCAATGATCTCTGTATCGGTGGCTTGCGGATTTGCGACTAAAAGGTTTCCTTTTACGGTATCGTTAAACAAAATAGAATCCTGAGTTACCAGGCCTAATAAATCGCGTAACGATTTTTGGGTAATGTTTTTTATGTTCTCGCCATCAATTTTAATGGCACCTTCATTTACATCGTAAAATCGGGTGATGAGATTGGCGATGGTACTTTTTCCACTTCCGCTTTGACCAACTAAGGCAACTGTGTGTCCTTTTGGAACCGTAAGGTTAAAGTTTTTTAGAACATACTCTTCTTCGTATTTAAAAGAAATGTTTTCTAAAGTGAGTTGTGAGGTAAAGTCGTCCTTTACTTGTGCATTCGGCTTGTCTTGTATGGCACTTTCTGTCTCTAAAATATCCAGTACCCGCTCTGCGGCAGCGTTTCCTTTTTTGACGCTGTAGCTAGCTTTGCTTATAGCTTTTGCAGGGGTTAAGATCTGGTAAGCCAAGGCCATGTAAACAATAAACATTTCAGCTTTTAAGGTTCCTTCTACCAAAACCATATGCCCGCCGTACCATAATAGTATGGCAATAGTTACAATCCCTAAAAATTCGCTTGTGGGAGAGGCAAGGTTTTGTCTGTTTAAGAGCGTATTGGAAAATTTGAACAGTCTGAAAGTGGACTCCTTGAATTTTGTGTAAAATATATTTTCGGCATTAAATCCTTTAATAATTTTAAGTCCGCCCAGGGTTTCATCCAAGATAGAAAGAAAATAGCCTTGTTCCTGCTGTACCCGTTGCGATTTACTTTTAAGGCTTTTCCCGATCCATGAAATAATTGCACCAGAAATGGGGATAAATATAAAAACAAAAACGGTGAGCTTTACACTTATCAATAGCATAGCTACAATGGCAAACAAAATAGTGAGGGGTTCGCGTACAATGAGTTCCAGAAGCGATAAAAAAGAACTCTGGATTTCCTGCACATCGGCCGTTATCCTGGAGATGGTATCTCCTTTACGCTTTTCAGAGTAAAAAGAAACAGGAAGGTCTATGGTTTTTTTATACAAATCGTTTCGAAGGTCTTTTAACACTCCGTTTCTCAGAAAAGTAATGAAGAACATTGCCAGGTACCCAAACAAATTTTTAAGTAAAAACATGGTAATTACAAGTATTACCATAAATAAAAGTACGACTTCAGGCCCTGCATCTGCTTTTTGAGTTACAAAAAAGTTGAGGTAATCTTCTGCATAATCTTTTGCGTTGCTTAGTCCTGTCCATTCTGGTTTAATGCGCAATTGTTTGGTTTTATCAAAAAGCACCGTTAACATAGGAAATAAGGACACCATAGCCAGTGTTCCAAAGAAAGCGTAAAATATATTAGCTGTTATGTTTAGCCAAGCATACGTTTTGTAAGGCAGGGCGTAGCGGATAATTTTTTTAAAATACTTCATCTATTGTACTGCCAGTTGTTGTTGGATGTTTTTAATTTTTTGCTGAAGAACCTCTTCTGCATTTTTAGTGCCGGGCTTACAATGAACACTCATGTAAAACTTAATTTTAGGCTCGGTCCCACTGGGCCTTGCAGCTATTTTACTGCCGTCTTCGGTGTAGTAAATTAATACATTAGACCGTGGAATTTCAATAATTTTTTCTGAATTATCTGTCAAATCCCTGGAAGTGCCCGTAGCATAATCTTCTAACCGGATTACCTGGCTGCCAGAAATTTCGTGAAAAGGGGCTTCTCTTAGTTTTTTCATCATAGCGACAATCTCTTCGGCTCCTTTTTTTCCTTTTTTTACAATAGAAATAAGTGCCTCCTTGTAATTCCCGTATTTTTCAAATAATTCGGAAAGATAGGTGTATAAGGTACCATTTGTTTTTTTTAATTGGGCAGCCATCTCGCAGGCTAACAGGGTAGCGGTTACAGCATCTTTGTCTCTAACAAAATCACCTACCATAAAACCGAAGCTTTCTTCTCCACCTCCTATAAAATCAAGCTCTGGAAAGTCTTTTACCATTTTGGCTATCCATTTAAAGCCTGTAAGTCCTTCTTTATACTCGACACCAAAATCTTCAGCAATAGCTTTTACCATAGGTGTAGACACAATGGTGGAAGCTACAAATTGGTTGCCATCTAGTTTGCCTGCTTTTTTCCATTGGGTAAGTAAAAAGTGCGTCATTAGCACCATGGCCTGGTTTCCGTTGAGGATGGTCATCTTCCCTTCGTTGTTCCGAACGGCAATTCCCAAACGGTCACAGTCTGGGTCGGTTCCTATTACAATATCGGCTTTTTTCTCATCGGCTAACTTTATAGCCATTTCCAGTGCTTCCGGCTCTTCTGGATTAGGAGAGGCTACCGTTGGAAAATCTCCGTCTGGCGTTGCTTGCTCTTCCACAACAAACACATTTTTATAGCCTGCCTGCTCTAAGACCTTCGGAATCATAGTGATGGAAGTTCCGTGTAAAGAGGTAAATACTATTTTGAGATTTTCTTTTGCTTTTGCTGAAGTGTTAAAACTTCCGTTTTTTATAGATGCTTGAGCAAAGGCTTCATCTACTTCAGTAGCTATTAAAGTAATTAAATCACTACTTCCTTCAAATTGAATAGCATCGTATGTTAACGAATTTATTTCAGCAATAATTTCCTCATCCTGTGGCGGCACCAACTGGCCACCGTCCTCCCAGTATACTTTGTAACCGTTATATTCTGGCGGATTGTGACTTGCGGTAAGCACGATCCCGCACTGGCAGCCTAGATGTTTTACTGCAAAAGATAGCTCTGGTGTTGGGCGTAATTCAGAAAAAAGAAAAACTTGAATATTGTTGGCAGCAAAAACCTGAGCAACTACTTGCGCAAGTTCTTTACTATTGTGACGGCAATCGTAAGCAATAGCTACTTTACAAGGTGTGTCTGGAAACTGCTTTTTTAGGTAATTAGAAATTCCCTGCGTGTTTTTTCCAAGGGTATACTTATTAATTCGGTTATCACCAACGCCCATAATACCACGCATTCCACCCGTTCCAAAGGCTAAATTTTTATAAAAACTATCTTCCAGCCCTTCCGGGTCGTGGGCAATCATGTTTTTAATAGTTTGCTGTGTTTTGGCATCGAAAGTAGGGGTGAGCCAGGCGTTTACACGTTCTAAGATTTCTGGAGCTACGTATATCATGAATGTTTTGTCTTGCTTTAAAACGGTGCAAAAATACGGAAATTGATTGGGTTAATTGGAGGATTGGGGAATTAGTGAGTTGGTTAATGAGGCAAATAATATTTAATCCGAAATTCGGATGGGGGATTTGTAGAGACGAAACTGAAAGTGAAATAATTATTCAGCTCCTTCCCTTAACAGTTAAAAATTTTAGGTGAAAAGGAAATGATAGTATGCTGCGATAAAGGGAAGGTGAATTTCGGTTAAGTAAATTCAATGAAAAAGTAAAGTGTTCAACCCGAAATTCGGAAGGGTTCTTTTTATTCAGCCCACATCAAACAACATTGCGTTGCTCTTTAATGAGGTAATTCTGAGAATCTTTTTTATTCCGAAGGATTAATTCGCCTATAAAACCAGCCAGGAAAAACTGACTTCCAAGAATCATTGCGGTTAAGGAAATAAAGAACTCTGGACGTTCGGTAAGGAGTCTGCCTGTGGTATGGATAAACAGCTTGTCAATCCCCAAATAGAGCGCAAAACAAAACCCAATGAGTAGCATTATCGCTCCCCAGGCACCAAACAAGTGCATAGGCCGTTTTCCAAAACTTGATAAAAACCAGATGGTAATTAGGTCTAAAAAACCACGTATAAAACGTTCGGCACCAAATTTTGTAGCTCCGTATTTTCTGGCCTGGTGTTGCACCACTTTTTCTCCAATTTTGTTGAAACCAGCGTTTTTAGCCAAAACCGGAATGTACCGGTGCATATCTCCCGTGACTTCAATGGTTTTTATCACGTCTTTTTTGTAGGCTTTTAGTCCACAGTTAAAATCGTTTAATTGGACACCAGAGGTTTTACGAGCCGCAAAGTTGAAGAGTTTGGAAGGCAGGTTTTTGGCCATAACCGAATCGTAGCGCTTCTTTTTCCAGCCAGAAACCAGGTCGTAACCTTCATTGGTAATCATGTGATATAATGCGGGTATTTCTTCTGGGTTGTCCTGTAAGTCGGCATCCATAGTGATTACCACATCTCCTTTGGCTACTGCAAAACCGGCATGCAAGGCTTGCGATTTTCCGAAGTTCTTTAAAAAACGGATAGCTTTCACCTCGGGATGTTCTGAGGCGAGGGAGTCTATGAGTTTCCAGGAGCCATCGGTACTGCCATCGTCAATAAATATAATTTCATACAAAAAACCATTGGACTGCATGGTGTTTGCAATCCAATGGTATAGTTCTGTAAGTGATTCTTCTTCGTTAAGAAGGGGAATGACAATAGATAGGTTCATGGGGCAAATATACTACATATGTGCGGGTCTGTTTACTTTCATAACCAAACCTGTAATAAGCGAGATAATAAATCCGAAGAATAGTGTCATTATCATAGACATTGCAGAAATAATAAGAGGGCTCATCATTGTTTCAGAAATTCCCATTGCCATATCTATTTGTTCCTGTGTCATATTAGGGTTTTGCTCTAGCATGTTATCTTCAGTGGCAGCAAGCATATTTGTGGCAAAATCAGGCTCAATTACATTTGCAAAAATCAGCATATAAACAACGCCAAATATACCAGCGATTAAAGATATTCCTAGACCCACTTTTAAAGCTTCTCCTAGACTTAAAAACCCTGCATTATCTTTTTTAAAGGTTTTTATTCCTATAATAATACAAACAATCATTGCAACAAACCCTAGGGCTCCTTGCCACCATGGTTGCTCATAGGTGAGATCCAGGACATATACAATTACACTTAATAATACAGTAAAGAGACCTAATATGGCACCATACGGTAATGCGATTTTTTTAATTGAAGCTTTTTGAGTTTCCATGAGTTATGAAGTTTTTTGGTTTGAAGGGTTAGTGTTCAAAAGTAATGAATTGTTACATACCACCAACAAATGCTTATTTTTACCACACAAGTAAGCTATTCTATAAAAAATTATTTTTTTGTATTGCTGCATTTGGAAAATTCCTTACATTTGCACACTCAAAATCTGAGATAAAAAGTTAAGACGATGAAAAAAGATATACATCCAGCAAATTACAGAGTAGTAGCATTTAAAGACATGTCTAACGACGAAGTGTTTTTAACCAAGTCTACTGCAGAGACTAAAGAGACCTTAGAGGTTGATGGTGTAGAGTACCCATTGGTAAAAATGGAAATTTCAAGAACCTCTCACCCGTTTTACACTGGGAAGTCTAAACTTATTGATACTGCAGGACGTATTGACAAGTTTAAGAACAAGTACGCAAAATTCAAGAAACCTGCGAAGCAGGAAGAAGCTAAAGATAGCGAGTAAGCCAACTCTCTTTCTTAGTTATATATAGTATTTAGGAGAGCCTTCGAGAAATCGGAGGCTTTTTTGTGCGTTACTGTTTTTTCCTTACTCTTATTTTAGGCAATTACATCACTCACCAGATAGGCAATCGCTTTCGCAACTTGTCCGGGAAATAATTCTCTATTAGGTGCGCCTTCGCAGATATGGATATACGCACAGTTGTTGTTTGCTGAAAAATACTGAAGAAACCTTCTGCATTCCTCTAAGGTAAATCCGCTCGGCGTCATGGCGCTGCTACCCATATTGGCAATGGCGTCCATATCTATTTCTAAGCCGAAATGTTCCTGGGTGCAAAAAGTTTCAGCTTCTTGCAATGCTTCGGTAAAGTTGCTGATATTTTTTACTGAAATGTCCTCAAAAAACGAAAACTGAATTGTTGATGAAGCTTTTGCCATGGTATCAAATACAGCCTGAGAGGTGTAATTTCGATGCAACCCGAAAATACTGTATTTATTTAAAAAGCCGTTTTCTTTAGCATAACTAAAGCCGTTTCCACTGTGCCTGTGTTCCAATGCCCGAAAGTCGGTATGGGCGTCAAAATTTATACAGTTAATAGCTTTTCCTAACCCTTTGGAAGTACCTTTTAAGTTTCCAAAGCTATTGTTATGGCCCCCACCAATTACAATGGGAACTTTTCCACAGGCAACAATTTTTTCAATTACATTGGCTACCAGATGATCTATTTGGGTGACCAATTCGCCTAATTTTTCAAGATAGTGCGCTTGTGTCGTGTCTACTATTTCAGCTTGCTGCATTTGTTGCGAGCAATCTATTTCGCCCAACACAATTACATTTTTAGCATTACAATACTTTGTTTGTTGTATGTTGCAAAGAGCAGAGAAGGCCGTTTGCCAAGCCTGTGAAGCGCCAGGTTTTCCATGGTTGGCTCGCACGCCAATATCTTCGGGAATACCCAGCAAGACATATTTTTGTGGGTGTTTGGCCAGTTCTTGAAACGAATTTACGGTATGTGCAGCTTCGCCAAATTTAAGTTCCCCACTACGCGTATTTGTATGGGCTAAAAGAATTTCTTTGTCGTAAAATTTCAGCATTTATTTTATAATTTCTCCGCGTATGATAACGGTTTCAATATTGTTATTTCCAAAATCGTAGGGTAAAAATCCGTAACTGGGAATTTCTTTGGTAATCATCACACTTGCCGTTTTTCCTTTAGTAATGCTGCCGTGTGTTTCGCTCAGTCCCATGGCGTAGGCGCCATTTAAAGTAGCTGCATTTATAGCTTCTTCTGGCGTGAGTTTCATTTTTATGCAGGCGGTGGACACCACAAAATTCATATTTCCACTTGGGGTGGATCCTGGATTGTAATCGGTTGCCAGTGCTAGTGGCAAGCCAGCGTCAATTAACCTTCGTCCCGGGGTATACGGAATGCTTAAAAAGTAAGAACAGGAGGGAAGGGCCACAGGCATAGTATCGCTCCCTTTTAATACCGAAATATCTTCTTCGGTTAAAACCTCTAAGTGATCTACACTTAGGGCATCATGAATAACTCCTGCTTGCACCCCGCCAATAGCGTTAAACTGATTTACGTGAATTTTTGGAGTTAGACCGTAGCTATTGCCAGCGGTTAATAATTTATGGGTGTCTTCCACAGAAAAATAGCCTTCTTCACAAAAAATATCTACATAGTCTGCAAGTTTTTCCCGTGAGATTATTGGGAGCATTTCGGTAATAATTTTGTTGAGGTATCCCTCTTTGTTTCCTTTAAATTCGGTAGGTACTGCGTGTGCTCCTAAAAAAGTTGTTTTAACTGCTACGGGATACTGTTCTCCTAATTTTTTGGCTACCCGAAGCATTTTCATTTCAGCTTCGGTAGTGAGTCCATAACCACTTTTAATTTCAATGGCGCCGGTACCAGAGCGAAGCACCTGTTCCAGACGTTTAGCCGATTGCTGGTATAAATCCTCTTCAGAAGTAGCTTGCAGCTTTTTGGCGCTATTTAAAATACCCCCTCCTTTTTCGGCTATTTCCTGATAGCTTAGCCCTTTAATCCTGTCTACAAATTCCTGTTCCCGGTTTCCGGCATACACAATGTGGGTATGGCTATCGCACCAGGTGGGGAGTACCATTTTTCCTGAGCAATCTATTGTTTTTTCAGCTGAAATTTTAGGTAAATTATCCATGCTTCCGAAGTTTTTAATTACTTCATCTTCCAGTAATAACCACGCATTTCTAAGGCCGGGGAGTTTTTTCATTCCATCACCAGCTACTTTTAGTAATCCAATCTCCCGTATTTGAAGGAGCTCTTTTATGTTTGTTAACAATATTTTCATTCGTTAAATATAGCAAACCTTCATAAAGATTAATACCTTAGACGTCTAAAAATATAACGCAATGGCCAAAAGTGAAAAATTGGGTGTAAATACTATTTGCACACACGTTGGAGAAGTAAAAGATGAACAATTTAAAGGAGCTATTTCACCTTTATTTATGAGTAGTTCTTACGCCTATGAAAATGTGGATGTTAAAAGGTATCCAAGATATTTTAATACCCCCAATCAGGAAGCATTAGGAAAAAAAATAGCGGCTTTGGAGCATACTGAAGCGGGTATGATTTTTGGAAGTGGGATGGCGGCCGTAAGCCATTGCTTGTTGGCATTCCTTCAAAAAGGAGATCATATTGTATTGCCTAAAACCCTTTACGGAGGGACCTATAACTTTATCGTGGAAGAATTTGGGAAATTTGGAATTGAATATACATTTGCCAATGGATTCAAGGAAGAAAATTTTAGAGAAGCACTGCAAAAAAATACTAAGGTAATTTACGTTGAAACCCCCAGTAACCCGTTAATGCTTATTACCGATTTGGGAATGATTGCCAAATTAGCCAAAGAGCACAATCTGGTGTCAATGATAGATAATACGTTTGCATCTCCTATAAACCAAAATCCAGCAAATTTTGGTATTGATATTATGATACATAGCGCGACCAAATATATGGGCGGGCATAGCGATATTTGTGCGGGGGCTGTTGCTGCCAGTAAAGAGCACATGCTACGAATCTGGAACCTTTCAAAAAACATGGGTGGGAGTTTGAGCGATTATACCGTTTGGTTATTGGAGCGTAGTTTAAAAACCATGGCGCTTCGTGTAAAAGCACAAAACCGAAATGCAAAAAAAATGGCAAAATGGTTGCAAAAACACCCTTTGGTAAACAAAGTGCATTACCCTGGTCTAAAAGATCATCCAGATTACCAACTAGCAAAAAAACAAATGAAAGGGTATAGCGGAATGCTTTCTTTTGAACTTGTTTCCTCCGTAGATGCCAACGCTTTTATGCAGGCCTTGCAACTCATAAAACAGTCTATGAGTCTGGCCGGGGTAGAGTCTACTATTTTATCGCCTGCAAAAACAAGTCACTCTTTATTAACTGCTGAAGAACGAACACACCAGGGTATAAGCGATGGCTTGTTGCGATTTTCGGTAGGAATAGAAGAAAAGAAAGATCTGATTGCCGATATTGAACAGGCTTTCAAGGTTGTTGCAAAAGAAGAACTGGTTTAAATTATAGTTATCAGTTATCAGTTATCAGTTATCAGTTATCAGTTATCAGTTATCAGTTATCAGTTATCAGTTATCAGTTGTCGGTTGTCGGTTGTCAGTTGTCAGTTGTCAGTTGTAAGGTGAGCGCAATAATTCTGAACTTAAAAAAAATATAAACTTTTATGAAACTAGACATCCTTGCCATAGGGGCACATCCGGACGATGTAGAAATGAGCTGTGGTGGTACCATAGCCAAAGAAATTGCTAACGGAAAAAAAGTAGGTATTCTGGATTTAACTAGAGGGGAATTAGGAACACGGGGTACTGCAGAAATCAGAGATAAAGAAGCCAAAAATGCGGCGGAAATTTTGGGAGTATCACTGCGGAAAAACCTGGGTTTTGGAGATGGTTTTTTTGAAAATAATCACGCCACACAGCTGGAAGTAATTAAAATTATACGAAAGTACAGACCTGAAATTATTTTGTGCAACGCAGTGGACGACCGTCATATAGATCATGGGAAAGGAAGTAAACTGGTAAGCGATGCTTGTTTTTTAAGTGGTCTGGTGAAAATTGAAACCATTCATCAGAGAAACCATCAGCATCCTTGGCGACCCAAAGCAGTATACCATTATATACAATGGAAAGAACTTACGCCGGATGTTGTAGTAGATATTTCTGGATTTGAAGACAAAAAAATGGAGGCTGTTTTTGCGTATCGCAGTCAGTTTTTTGACGAAAAATCCAAAGAACCCAATACGCCCATCTCATCAAAAAATGCAACCGATAGTTTGTTGTATCGCAATAGAAACCTGGGAAGACTTATTGGTACAGAAGCTGCTGAAGGTTTTACTGTGGAACGATTGCCTGCGGTAAATTCTATATTCGATTTGATTTAAAAAAATTAATTAGCTATTGTGAGCGTGCAATAATTGAAGTATATTTGCATCCGCTAAAGCACTAATAGCTTTAGCGAATATGCTACCTCTTGAAAGAGAGCGGTACATGGTGCTTACCCGCCCGCGCCGAAAAGGCACGTTCGGACGGGTAGCTCAAAGTAAAATGGTGGTTGTAGCTCAGCTGGTTAGAGCGCTGGTTTGTGGTACCAGAAGTCGCCGGTTCGAACCCGGTCTTCCACCCAATAAGAGTCTTCATTTATTTGAGGGCTCTTTTTTTTTTGTTCTTGCTATAATGTTTTGTTAAGGGCAAGAAGCAACTGTCCGATATTTTATATTTTCAAGGAAAACAACCACTATGTCAACATCTAGATCTACCTTACTTTATACTGGTGCGGCGTTAATTGCATTTTTGGTTCTAACTGTATATGGACTGGTGTATGCAAAATCGTTTTTAGCACCTCTTACCGTTGCCTTGATTTTAACGTTATTACTTATCCCTGTGACACGAAAATTAGAACGTTGGAATTTAAATAAAAACCTGGCAGCTCTTGTTAGTACAATTGTCCTATTGCTTGTTTCCGTAGGCTTTTTTTTATTGGTCATTGTACAAATGAACAATGTAGTAGACAAGTGGGAGACTATTAAGGACACCATGCAGCCAAAAATTGAAAGCGCTACTAATTTTTTAATTGATAATACCCCAGTAACAGAAGAAAAGATTAAAGGGTTCAAAACGAAATTCAGGACTTTTGAAATTATTGGTTCTTCAAAAAACAGGGGAAGTGCTTTTACCTACCTAACTAAAATTGTAGGCTTCTTTGGCACCTATTTACTGGTTTTTATTTATGTGTTTTTCTTATTGAGATTTCGATCAAAATTCAAAAAGTTTATATTAAAATTTTTTAAGGAAAATAAAAAGCAAGAGGTAAAAGAGACACTACAGGAAATTAGTAGTGTAGCGCAAGGGTATTTGCTGGGAAAATTAAAATTAATTGGACTCCTGGCGATTGTGTATAGCATAGGGTTGGGAATCTCTGGAGTGAGTAATTTTATTTTGGTAGCACTCATTGCCTCCATACTTACCATTATACCTTATTTAGGAAATGTTTTAGGGTATTGTCTCGCTATTATTTTTGGGTATTTGATTAATGGTGAAATTGGTGTGCTAATAGGTATTACCCTCACCTTTATCATTGCTCAATTTGTAGAGAGTTATATTCTTCAGCCATATATAGTTGGGGATGAAGTAGATTTAAATCCGTTTTTTGTTATTCTTGTAGTCATCTTAGGTAATCTTCTTTGGGGAATTGTAGGTATGGTAGTTGCCATTCCTGTGTTAGGTATTTTTAATGTTATTTTCTTACATGTGCCTTCCCTAAAACCATTTGGATTTTTGTTTCAAAAAAGTAAAAAAGACTAGAGATTTAGGTGTTTCATTACCAATATAAACTAATAAAACCCGTTCTTTTTTCAAAGGCA
Source organism: Flavobacteriaceae bacterium (assembly GCA_002707745.1). Classification (GTDB taxonomy): domain Bacteria; phylum Bacteroidota; class Bacteroidia; order Flavobacteriales; family Flavobacteriaceae; genus Marinirhabdus. The sequence goes on along the minus strand of PANU01000077.1, from coordinate 7,651 downwards.
CGGGTTTTTCAAATATATAGTAGGATGGTTTAATTTCCTTTTTTATAATCTGCCAAGAACTTCTCTAAACCAATATCGGTTAAAGGATGCTTCAGCAAGCCTTCAATAGAGGAGAGTGGACCTGTCATTACATCGCTTCCAATTTTTGCGCATTCCAGCACGTGCATGGTATGACGCACAGAGGCGGCAAGGATTTGGGTTTCAAATCCGTAGTTGTCGTAAATAAGTCGTATTTCAGCAATTAAGTTAAGCCCGTCTGTGGAGATATCGTCCAGTCTTCCTATAAAAGGTGATACGTAGGTAGCACCTGCTTTAGCTGCTAATAAGGCTTGCCCTGCCGAAAAAACCAAGGTGCAGTTGGTTCTAATCCCGTTGTCGCTAAAGTATTTAATGGCTTTAATACCTTCTTTAATCATCGGAACTTTCACCACAATTTGCTCGTGGAGTTCGGCTAGTTGTTCACCTTCTTTCACCATTCCTTCAAAATCTGTTGCAATTACTTCGGCCGAAACGTCGCCATCTACAATGTTGCAGATGTCCACATAATGTTTTAGAATGTTGTTGCGTCCCGTAATGCCTTCTTTGGCCATTAGCGACGGATTGGTAGTAACGCCGTCCAGAACACCCAGATCCTGAGCTTCGCGTATTTGGTCCAGATTGGCAGTATCGATGAAAAATTTCATAGCAATGTGTTTAAGTTTCAGTAAAAATAAGGAACCTGGATGCTTCTTAAAAGCAATGTCAATAACTTATAATAAAATGGATTTCTGTGCTCCAATAGAGGGCCGGTTTTATTTGGCTTTGGAAGTTGTTTTTGGTGCTTTTATAATTTGTAATGTTTCATCAGCATGCGCTCGTAGGTTTTGTCTGGGAGTACACGTTTTAGGACAATGGAGAATTTCTGTAAAAAAGCACCCACTTTATAGTGAATTTTTGGGTGTTTAGTTTCAATAATTTTTTGAACAGCTTTTGCCATATCGGAAGGATCATTTCCTGCGTCTACGTGGGTGTTCATCATTTCCAGTGTGGCTCCGTAGGCATCTTTGTAGGGCGAACCGTCCAGTACAGGAGCGTGATAACGGCCCGAAGCAATATTGGTTGCAAAATCGCCCGGCGCAATGTTGGTCATTTTTATTCCAAACTGCCGTGTTTCCATCCGGTAAGCTTCGGTGGTTATTTCCAGAGCAGCTTTAGTGGCGCTATAAATACCGCGATAGGGCAGTCCCATGTATCCGGCAATGGAGGTTACATTAATAATGTGCCCGTTGTGCTGCTTTCGCATTTGAGGTAAAACAGCTTTAATGAGGTGTAAGGGGCCATAGAAATTTGTTTCAAAAGCGTTTCTTATTTCGTCGGTTGGCGTTTCTTCAATGGGGCCGGTAATGCCAACGCCTGCATTGTTTACAAGCACATCCAATTTTCCGGCTTTAGCCAGTATTTCTGAAACGGCTTCGGTAATGGTTTCGGGCTTTGTTACATCCAGTTTCAGCAAAGAAAAAGGAATTGTGTCTTTGTATTTTAACGGATTTCTACTCGTGCCAAAGACGGTATAGCCTTTTTCGTGCAAATGCAACCCAATGGCTTTGCCAATTCCAGATGAGGCTCCTGTAATAAAAATAACTTTTGGCATAGGTATGTAATGAATAGCAAAGATGCACACTTGCGGGTAGTAATCCAAATTTGTACAAAAAAAGTACCTGTGAGGGCTGACTTTAGGGTACAAAAAATGGCAAGCTACCTACATCACACCGCTACGACCATTTACCCTTGCTGCGTTCCCGCCCTGGGGGATTCCATAGGAGCTGGTTGTGTAGGACTTGCCGATGCAAAGATAAGGTACTTTTTATGCACTTCCAAGCATTTTTGCCATCAATTATTTTGGCTATCTTGCATAAAAATTTAAAAGGATTATGAGATTTTATAAGGCTGTCATCTTCATGTTTTTAGCACTCGTTTTTATAGGTTGCGAGGAGGAAATAAAAAATGCAAACGATTATTTTGCTATTGAAATTGAAGGGGAAAAGAAGGTGTTTACCCCTTCAGAAAGTATTGCGGTTACACTCAATAACAAGAAAAATGTTGAAGTGAGAAGCACAAATTTTATGTTTGATGGTACCGAAATAGTAGGGGGATCCATTCCGTTAGCACAACAAAAAATGGGGACACATACTATTGGGGTACGGGTTGATGTTGCCGGAAAGGAATATCTGGTAGAAAAAGACATTATCGTGGTTGCTCCCAATAAACCCGAAATTTATGGGTATACGGTGCTGGAAACGTATCCGCACGATCCGAAAGCATACACACAGGGCCTTGAGTTTAACAACGATACCTTGTATGAAAGCACCGGTCAGTATAAAAGATCTACGCTGCGAAAAACCAATTATGCCACTGGAGAAGTACTACAGCAAATTGAAATTGGCGATCAGTATTTTGCAGAAGCTCTAACCGTTATGGATGATAAAATATTTCAGCTCACTTGGAGAAGTGGCAACGGCTTTATTTATAACAAAAACACCTTAAAAAAAACTGGAACTTTTGTCTATGGAAAAAGCAAGCAAGGGTGGGGCATGTGCAATGATGGCGAAAATATATATAAGAGCGATGGTACCGAAAAAATCTGGTACCTGGACAAAGAAACGTTGGCCGAACAAAAATTTATTGAGGTGTACACCAATAAAAGTAAAATTGATACAATAAACGAGCTGGAATGGGTGGATAATAAAATTTACGCTAATATTTACCGTAAAGATGCTATTGCTATTGTGAATCCCGTTTCGGGCGCTGTAGAAGGCGTTGTAAATTTAAAAGGCTTAAAACAACAAGTAGGGCAAACTGCCGAACTTGATGTCTTAAACGGAATAGCCTACAAGGGAGAACCCAACATACTTTATGTAACCGGTAAAAACTGGGATAAACTATTTAAGATTGAAGTGCTGAAAAAATAAAAAGCTTTAACACCTTTTTTCTTCAATTTATTGCTACCAATTTATTTAATTAAAAATATTGTGAATAAAGATTTATGATACACAGAATCGTACTATTTGGTTTAATATTTTATTCTCTCAATTTCTTTGGTCAAAAGAACATTCAATATGAAAAAGGAAAACTATTTTCTGAAAACCAAATAGGAATAGACAAATTTTATTTTGTTCATCAAACTTTTGCCGACGCTTTTTATATGACCAATTTATACAAGCAACTGACAGATGAAGAAATGTATTCAATACTGTATAATGCTTATTATTCGGTAACAAAAGATCAAAAAGTTTTGGTTATAATACCTCAGGATAATGGACCAGATGCTCGTTTAGCATTTCAGTTTATTGGAGACACAGAAAAACTTGGAGACGTACTGGTTCTAGCGACTAATTTTAACAATAAAAGTCGCGTTTTTGAAGAAAAAGTTGACTCTGAAAATTCGGTTTATAGATGGTACAAAATTGAAAAAGGAAAACTGGTCTATCGCCAGGACATTTATTCTGAAAGTGCTGAAAAGGAGAACATTGCGAAAGGTACATATCATTTAATTGACTTGTATCTTTTTGATGATAATTTTGAGAATGACAACAAAGTGAAACCTCTTATAGATAATTTATTGGCCGCAGACAGTGAAGACTTGGAAAAACTTTATGGTTATTTATATCTTGGAGAATATTGGCTATTACATAATGACTTTAAAAAAGCAGAAGAATCTTTTCTAAAACTTAAAAATTTAGTTGAAAACAGTAAAACAATTCCAAAAGGTTATTTTTTAATAGTTAATATGGCTCATACGGAATTAGAGATGATGAAAAGATTTAAAAATTAAAGCTAACAACTGCTGTGCCCATCATTCCCTCATCAAAACAAGCCGTTCCCTCATTGATCCTTTTTTAGGGATACCTTTTTTAAGTGCTTTGTGATAACAATAACCAAAACAAAGCACAATGAAAAAGACCATCACATTAAAGATAGCAGATCCTTGTCATGAAGATTGGGCCAAAATGACTCCTACCCAAAAAGGAAAGCACTGCCAGGTATGCAGTAAAGAAGTTATAGACTTTACTGAAAAAACCGATGAGGCTATTGTGGCGCACGTTCTTAAAAATAAACATGCTTGCGGAAGATTTATAACCTCACAATTAGAGAGAGAATTAACCCTGGAGCGCAAAAGTGGTCACCGTTTTACCCCTATTGCGGCTTCTCTACTAGTGCCTTTTACGTTGCTGGCCAGTAATTTTTCTATTTCAGCAAAAAAACGGGAACCGTCTAAACAATTTACCTCTTTACACATTGGTAGCCTTCATAAACACACCATGCAAATTGGGGTCAAAGGAGTTGTGTATAGTTTTAATGGAAAGCCTATCCAAGGCGTTAATGTTACGGTTAAAGAAACAGGCAAAACCACCCAAACAGCACACAACGGGGAGTACAGTATACAATTGCAGGCGAATCAGACATTGGTATATTCGTATCGGGGTTATAGTGCAGTAGAAGTACCCGTTGGTACTGTCGCTATGCGAAAAGATGTTATGTTACAAAAAGAAGATTCTACCCAAAATAGTACGCCTCTCCGTATGGGTAAAGTAGCTCTTAGAAAAACTGTTTCTGCCACTTCAGAAATCACAGCAACCTCTACTGTTAAAATCACGGGAACCGTTGTAGATAATAGCGGGCTACCCTTGCCTGGCGTCAACGTTCTAATAAAAGGAACGACCAAGGGCATACAAACCGATTTTGATGGGCAGTATGTAATCGAATCCCAACCCAACCAAACTTTGATATTTATCTACGTTGCCTTTAAAACGAAAGAAGTTGCTATCTCTACTATTTCAAACACCATTAATGTAACGTTACATGAGGATGCACAACTTTTGGATGAGATATTAGTAGGAGGCTTTTCTATGTATGAAAGCGGACCAACCATCAAACCCTTTGGAAATAAGGAAGGCGGTTATTATTCTCTCTCTGCTAAAGAGCGGCAGCAACGCAAACTTGCCCAGCGTAATACGAATGCTTTCATTAAAATAAAGAAAGACCGTAAAAAGGCTGAAAGAAAAGCAAAACGGAACGAACGCAAAGACCACAAATAAGGTTGTAGTACGGGCGGTTTGTACGGAGTAACTTGTGGTGAATTTTATTGGGGTGCCTAATTTTACCCTTTAAACAATAATCCCCTTCTAAAAAAGTTATATTTTTACTCAATAATTTAAATGCTTTGAGGCTTTCCTTGTAGCCAAAAATTATTTTCCAACTTATACCTCGCAGGTTTGCCCCGAGGTAGTTTATATAAAATTATACCTTAATGAAGTATTTGTACGGATTGGCACTTTTGGCCAGCATTGTCTTGTGGAGCTCTTGCCGAAACGATTTTGAAACTGTAGCAAGCACAGGAAATCTGGAATTTTCTCAGGATACCGTTTTCCTGGATACCATTTTCAGTACTATTGGTTCCAGCACCTATAACTTAAAAGTGTATAATCGTAGCGACGAAGATATAAACATCCCGAACGTTGGTTTGGCACAGGGAGAAAACTCCAACTACCGTTTAAATGTAGATGGTTTGCCAGGAAAGATGTTTCAGAATGTTACCGTAATGGCTAAGGATAGTATCTTTATTTTTATTGAAACTACTCTGGATATTACTACTACCGCTGCCAACGACCAGTTTTTATACACAGACCAGATAGTTTTTGACAGTGGCGGAAATCAGCAGGAAGTGGAACTGGTTACCTTGGTAAAAGATGCCGTTTTCTTATTTCCCGACGACCTTGGTAACGGGATGGTAGAAACGCTTACCATTGGTTCTGGTGAGGACGCTTTTGAAATAGAAGGTTTCTTTCTGGAAGACAACGAACTTACTTTTACCAATGAGAAACCGTATGTAATTTATGGTTTTGCTGCAGTACCTGGTGGAAGGACACTCACCGTAGATCCCGGGGCACGCATTCATTTTCACGCCAATAGCGGAATTTTAGTCGCTAATGGGGGCTCCATGAAAGTAAACGGCGAAGCAAGTACAGATCCTGAAGCCCTCGAGAATGAAGTTATTTTTGAAGGGGACCGCTTAGAGCCCTCGTTCAGTGATATACCAGGCCAATGGGGCTTTATTTGGCTTACAGCCGGAAGTACTAATAATGAGTTTAGTTATACCACCATTAAAAATGGTATTGTAGGTATCCGTATGGATAGTAACGATGGAGACAGAACACTTACTATGGATAATGTACAAATTTATAATAGTGCTGTAAATGGTATATTAAGTGTTACAGGTGATGTATATGGTGAAAATGTAGTAATAAACAACAGTGGGCAATCTTCGTTAGCCATTGCACTGGGCGGAAGATATACTTTTAACCACTGTACGTTTGCAAATTATTGGACCAGTAGCTTTAGAGATGCTCCTACTGTAGCTATAGATAACCTTCCGGTAGAAGGATTAACCCTAGATACAAGCTTATTTGAAGCCAATTTCAATAACTGTATTATCTATGGAAATGAACAAAGAGAACTAGGATTGGTAAATGACCCAACTGTGGCATTTAATTTTAATTTTACCAATAGCCTTATAAAATTTGAAGATCCTAATAACGATTTTACCGATGTGCCCGTATACGACTTTAGCAACACGGCATTATATACCAATTCCGTTTTAAACGAAGACCCCGAATTTGAGAATACAAACTTAAATAACTTCAATATTGAGCAGGGTGCTTCTGGTGCCGAAGGAATAGGGCTTGGAGGCATAGCGCCAGCAACCGATTTAAATGGCACTACCCGGGATGCAAACACTCCAGATGCGGGTGCTTATGAAGCTACTGTATTTCCAGAGCCAGAAGGTAATTAATTGCACCTCAGGTCTATTTGGGATTGCGGGTCGTTGGTAGGAATGCAGTTTCCAGACAGTACCGACTCGGGAACATAGCGTGCTATATTGGGATTGTACAATCCATTTTCAAGAAAATCTGCTAAGTTGGTTATCTCTTCTTCGGTATCAAACTGCGGAGCTATTTTTGTATCGGCTACATTCACATTTTGTTTAATACCTTAATTTTTTTCCGCTACATCACCAATGCTGGTCACAGAACTTCCGTGGCCGTAGAATTAATTTATCTTTACATAATAGAGCGTAAGAGGTGTTACAGGTCTACTATTTCATGGTATGCTGTCAGGGTCCATAGCAATTTGTCCCTTTTCAGTAAAATCACAACCAATACCACTTTCTCTAATTCCTTGACGTATCCCAGTTTAAAATCCAGACGCTGTCGGATAGCAGGTAGCACAGGTATTTAAATGTTTATTACCTGCATTTTTGAGTTTTTGCTTATAGCGATACGGCACCACAGAAAATATAAGTAAAGCTGGAGTTCCTGTAGTAAACGTCAGTAAACTTTCACGAATCCTTGTATCTTTGTAGTAAGTACTCAGTAAAAGGTTGAACATATTTTAAACGAAATGTAAGTTTTCAACTTTGTTTTAAAAAGCTATCCATGAACTATATCCTATTTGACGGCACCGTACGCAACCAGTTGCTACCATTTACTTTTACGCGCCCGGTGGCAGAACTACGTGTTGGCATCCTTACGTTGCGTGAAAAATGGGAAAAGCATCTTGGTTATAGTACCACAACGGTAACAGAAGATTATCTTTCTGAAAAATGGCCCATGGT
>PANU01000076.1 GCA_002707745.1 Flavobacteriaceae bacterium | reverse complement strand
ATAGATAGAAGAGTTACAAGAGATGCTAATGAATATTGGGCAACAGGTAATATTTATCAATTGCCCCCCTTAACAGATAGGGATCAATATAAAGCAACAGTTGGTGCGTGTCATCAAACACTATGGTTTCCAATGTCTAATATAGAAGTAACTAAATTACAAAATTCAGATGTACCTTCTTATGCATTAGACAAACAAGGTTATTCAATTTTACAAGATACATATATTGGTTGTCAATCTTTTTCTGTGGATTATGGAAATAATAGAGCGACCCGCTTTAGTATAAACAATTTACACGAACCCCATAAAATACCAAGTGTTACAAATACAGGACACGCTTCTAGTTTTTCGGGACAACAAGCAACTAAATTTAATTTACCAGACCAAGAAGTAGTATTGCCACATTATCCCATAGAAGCATCTTCTGGAATATTAGTAAATAATTTTTGTGGTGCTACAGTAAAAAATACAGATATTTATAAAAATGCAAAACAAGAATTGGATAATTTATTATTACAACCTAATGTAACAGTCCATACCAGAGAATATATATTTAAAGAATATGATTTACATAGAAAAAAATTCCACGAATTTTATCAAACAGAACAAGACGCAAGAAATGCTTTTAAAAATACTTTATGGGCAAGATTAGGTTTTAAATATGAACAATTGGGAAATATAGATACTCAATTAGATTTTTATACTACATTAAATCATAATATACCGACAAAAAATCAATATGAAAAATTTTTAGATACTGGATTAATTGGGAGGCATATATCAAAAGGTATTACTACTCATAATGCTTTCGATTTTAGTGATATTCAGGCCTGTGCCAATATGGGTTCAATACCCCTTACAGAAAATACTACACCATCGGGGGACGCAAAAGATACACCAGTAGAAACTATTATAAATATGTATTCGGGAAAATCTCACGCAAAATGGGAAATGTTGTAACTAATATATGGAATACATTTACTTCAAATGGCAAAAACGACGATGGTTCAGACCGTGCTTTAAAAGGATACAGGGATTATTTACCTTTTAGAAATAAAAATGAATTTGAAATATTATGTGATAGTCAATCATTCGACGCTGATGATCTACCAGATTTAAATTCAGGTAAATCATATTATTTAATTCATTCAAATATAGTAAAACCAAATGGTCTGGATTCCAATGGGGAAACAATGAATTTATTGGGTGTAATGAGTAAGCAAAATTCGAGTAATGATACTATTTATTCCGTTGATGGAGTGGAAAATGTAAATACAGAAGAAAAAGTTATTACTCAGATCGAGATGGTTATAAAAAATAGTGATGGCACCATTGTGCCAGATAGTGTTATTGGAAAAAATAGTGGCTTCATTTTGATGATAGAGAAAAATATAAATCCAGAAACAGATGTAACGATGGCCTCGGTATAATTTACAATTTATTTTATAAAATTACACTAAATGGTATTAACATTACAAAAGTTATGCGATGATTTAATAAATAAAAATTCTATATCTATAATTAGGATGGGGGGTTCAGAGATATCAAATTTACTTTATTCTCCCGATAAACCTACACCTATGTTAATTAATAATGCTGGATTTAATGGAGATAGTAAAGATTTTAAAAAATGGCGTAATGATTATAATAAAGCATTATATAATGCTGATTATAATATGCACGTTGTGAGTTGCCCTTCATTTTCTATAACTGGTGATTATTTAATTAAATTAAATTTATATATTCCCACATTACCATATTTAGAAATATTAGAAGTTTGGTTAATGTATATGAAAGCATTTAAAAAGGCAAATAAAAAGATTGGTATTATTTGCGGATTTAGTAATGAATTTGAAAAACAATATAAAAATATAAAAAATATATTTCCAAATGATGATATTTCAAATATGAATTTAACTTTTATAAAAACTCCTATTGGTTGCGGTAATGAGAAAATAACATATATAAAAACTTTTGAATCTATAAAACATAAAATAAATAATTCTCGTAAGTGTGATATATATTTAGTAGCCTGTGGAGTTTATGGATTATCGATTTGTGATTATATAAAAGAATTAGGTCGTAATTCTATATATATCGGCGGTATATTACAATTATTATTTGGATTAAAAGGCAGTAGATGGGATAATAGAGCTGAAATATCAAAGTATTATAATAAACATTGGACTTATCCAGAATTTAAACCAAAAAATTATAAATTAATTGAACACGGTAATAATTATTGGAATTTATAAAATAAATCTAACAAAAAAAAATCTTGCTCTAAACTATAAAATATGTCTCGAATTAGTGCGAACTCGTTTTTAGTTGATGCAGAGCAAAGGATACAAATGTCTTTAAGTAATATCTCCCCAGATATTGCTGGTTTAACTGTAGCTCAAAGTAACGCAGATTTATTAAAATGTGACGCAAACGCCCAACAGGGAAACGCAGACGTTTCTACATCTAATCCTTTATACGTCCAGTTTAACACAGGGGGCGAAGAAGTGGATATTGTCAAGGTGAATAATGCGGCAATATCTCTTGCACAGAAAAATATGGCTGCATCTTTTCCTGTTGTAATTGCTTCCGATCAATCGGCAATTTCTGTTTCACCCAGTGAAGGAGACGTTGATTTAGTAAAAGTTGGAGGTTCTGCTATTGCTATAGGTCAGGGGGCAATGGCGGCTTCTTTACCGATAGCAATTGCTTCGGATCAATCTGCTATTTCTGTTAATCCTAGTGAGGGAGATGTAGATTTAGTAAAAGTTGGAGGTTCTGCTATTGCTATAGGTCAGGGGACAATGACTGCTTCTTTACCTGTAGCAATTGCTAGTAATCAATCTGCTATTTCTGTTAATCCCAGTGAAGGAGATGTTGATTTAGTAAAAGTTGGAGGTTCTGCTATTGCTATAGGTCAAGCGGCTATGACTGCTTCTTTACCTGTAGCAATTGCTAGTAATCAATCTGCTATTTCTGTTGCTCCTAGTGAGGGAGATGTTGATTTAGTAAAAATTGGAGGTTCTGCTATTGCTATAGGTCAGGGGGCAATGGCTGCATCTCTCCCTGTTGTTCTTGCTAGTAACCAGTCGGCAGTTCCTGTTTCTCGCTCGGTAGCGGGTTCTCAGGGTAATCTTTCAAATGGTCAGTCTGTAATTGCTACAAATACATCGACGGCTGTTGATGTTTCGGCGGGTTCTAGTTATACAATATTTGGCAGTTCTACAGATGTTGCAAATGAGGTTGAGATTCAGGTATCGGTTGATAATAGTAATTACTACGCCTCCGGTATGAGTATTTTCCCGGACGCTTCAGGTAATTTATTTAGTGCTATACAGAATACACCCATTAAGTATTTACGCTTAAAATACACTGGGACTGCAACAGTTACAATGTCTGTTTCTTTTGCCTAAGTAAAAAATTAAAATAATATAATAAATAAATGAAAAATAAAATAATAGTAAAATTAAAATATTTTATAAATGATTGGCATTTAGACTGTTTTATATTATGGGAATTTATAGAACAATTGAATTTTAAACATAATAGACGGAGACACTATTTAAATAGTAAAAAGGGTAAAACATATAGTTTATTATATGGATTAACACCTTATAAAGCATATAAGAAAAATGAAGATAGAGTAAAAGATCCTAATTCTAATTATTACTTTACAAATTGTAGGGCAGAATTCCCCCAACTACAGGATATATTTGATGAATTTAGTTCATTACATTTTCCAAAAACTTTTATTTGGAATTCAGTCACAATAAATAAAAATTTAAAATGTAAAGCACATAAAGATAAACGCAATATAGGCGAATCATTATTATTAGGATTGGGCGATTATTCTAATGGTGGATTAAAAATAGAAGATATAATTTATAAAACTTGGCACAATAAATTAATATTTAATGGCTCTAAATTATTGCACGAAACGATGGATTGGGCAGGTGATAGATATACATTAGTTTTCTTTATTAATCCATTTTTTAAGAAATAATTTACATTTTCTTTTAATTTCTCTTAACTCTTTATTTACTAAATAATATTTGCTTTTATAACTTTTACATTGTTCGCAACAATTACACATTTTAAAATTTTACTATATTTAGTCCAAACTTTTTTTAAAAGTTTTTATTTATTTTTATTATATAAAATATTTTTTATTTTTTTATTTTCTTATATAAACTTATACAAATTATGGCGAGTTTATACAAAAGATATTTTGAAATTTCACCAGTAAATAATGTTACAGAATTTTCATCTAGAAATGGAGTAGATATTATTAATTTTATTATCCCATCTCTTCAGGATGTTTTGCTATCTACTAATCATTTACATTTAACCGGAACTTTACAGGTTAATACTACTAGCACCACACCATTAGAACCCGCAGGGGCTGAACAATGGGGTATTGATAATACGTGTGGCATTCACGGAGCAATCGATAGAGTTGAAATTACTTCGAGAAATGGTAATAGTTTAATAGAACAGAGATTGAATTATCCAATTATTCATAAAATGAAAAAGGCAACTGCATCCAATAAGGATTTAATTGTTGGTGCCGGTTCTAATCAGGACGTTGTGGGCAAAAACTCTGTGACTGTAAGAAATTTATTAGGTCGTGCTACAGTTGATAAAGACGGTGTGCCTTTCAGTATTCAGTTAGATACTGGATTATTAAAGGATAATATGCAACGCTTAAACCTTGGAGCGATTGGTGGTTTAGAGATAAAAATTCAGTTAAGCTCTACAGAAAACTTTTTATTTAATATTAATAATGGGGCTACTGCTGCAGATTTACTAGATGCGAACGCATTATATACTTTAAAGAATGTAAAATTATTTGGTAGATATGAATATGTTGCCCCTAATGTTTCGAATGCTCTCCAGTCTGTAGCATTTAAAAAGGTTGATAATGTTCTCCAGGTTATCCAGAGTTCAAATGATACTATCGCATTCCAACCTCAGGTTTCCAGTTTAGATAAAATATTTTATGTATTCCAACCTAATAATAATTCTAAAAATAATTATGCTACAAATTCTTCACAGATGAATAACTTAGTCGGTATTAAAAATTACAGAGAATCAAGAAATGGGACACTATTCCCCAAAGATTACCAGGTTGATAATGAAGTCCCAGTATCTGAGCTTAATGCTGCAAGTAGTGGAGACACCCAAATCCAGTCAGGTAATGCAGAGCAGGTTTATCATTTACTTGTTGGATTAAATGACCAATACCCACCAATTCATTCTCTTGTCGCCCCTAAAAATGAAGTTGTTGCAAATGCTGACTTATCGGGCTTTTATGGAGATGGAACTAATACAACCAATAGAAGTTGCTCGAATGTTGAAGGTATATGTTGTTCATACCAGTATGGATTTGAAGCATACGCCACACCTATGCAGAATGATTTAGTTCAGTTACAGGCCGAAAGTTCTGTCAAAACCAGTGATGGAGTTGTAAATAGTGTTGTCAGGGATCAGGTGCAAACCTGCAACACCCTTATCCAGTATAACACCAATCTCCAGTATTCTAATCTCCAGGTTGCGAAATAAAAACTTTCGTCTAAATAAAGAAGAAAAAATATTTATATAATATATAATATGCCATCTGCTGAATATTATAATAAAAATCCTAAATTATATAGAAAACAAAAACAGGAATGGGCGAAAAAAAATAAACAATATATAGCAGAATATAATTATTATTACAGAAATGGAAAATATACAAAAAAAGAATATAACCAAAAATATAAAAAATCGATAATGATTACAAACTGGAAACATAAAAAAATGGATACTTTAGGATATACCTGGGATGAAATATATGATATTTATGTTAATACCGAAGAATGTTTTTATTGTGGTATCAATTTTAAAGATAGAAAAAAAAACTTAGACCATTCACATATAAATAATAAAATTAGAGGGATATTATGTTCGAGTTGTAATAGAGTAGATGTGTTAAAAAATATTGATTAAAATATTTTTTTACACTAAATGAGTAATTTTGAACAAATGAAACATTATATAAAACGTTATACACAAAATAATGAAATAAATATTCTTATCGGTTCGCCTGCTTATGGAGGAATGTTATTTAGTAGTTTTGCTAATACTTGTCTAGAATTACAAAAAGCATTTATAGAATGTAATATAAAATATAATTTTTATTTTTTAAATGGTGAAAGTTTAATACCAAGAGCAAGAAATAATATCATAAGTTATTTTTACCAAAAAAAAGAATTTAATTATTTATTATTTTTAGATACTGATTTACAATTTCATCCCTCAACCATATTAAATTTAATTATTAGTGATTTTGAGGTTTGTGGTGTTTCATATCCAAAAAAAATGATAAACTGGTCTAAAGTTGAAAAACATATAAGCAATAGAGATGATGAATTTCAGGCAAAAATATCAGATATGAATTATAATCCTGTAGTTTATACTCAAAATGAAAAAAGTATTATGAAATGTATAAAAGGATATCTTGAAGTAAAAGATATACCTACTGGCTGTATGTTAATTAAAAGGTCAGTTGTGGATTTGTTAGTGCTAAATTATCCTGAAAGAAAATATATAAATAATGTGAGCGGGTATGGAGAATATCCCCATTATGATTTTTTTCCTTGTGGAATAGTAAATGAAATTTATTTAAGTGAAGATTATTATTTCAGTAAATTATGCCGTGATATTGGTATAGATTTATATATGAATCCCCAGGGGTATATGATACACACGGGAAAAATGGATTATCACGGTAAATTATCAAATTGTATAGGAAACGATCAATTAAACGAAGACATACAATTATTAAAGAAAAGTAAAATAAATAAATAAAAAGTTTTATCAAAAATAATTTTGCACCTTTGGAGAAAGCTTTTAAAGCTTAATTAAATAAAAAAAAATGTGGATATAAATTTAATTTTTTTTTTCTATTTTTGTTTTCAATTCGCCCAAAAATTCTAATTTTTTGTCGATTTGTTTTTCGTTTCTTAAAAGAGAAATTTCTAATACATTTAAAACTTTTTCTTTTCCATAAAGTTCTAAAATTTGAATAATTTTTTTACATTCAGGATGAAAATCTCCATATAGTCCAATATATTCACCACAATGACAATAGCCCATATTGTTTTACTACTATATATTAGACATTTAAAATTTTATTTAGTTCAATATTCATAAATAAATTATAAATAATATATAAAAATGATAATTTGTGTTCCTGCTTGTTCAAAATTTTATTTATCATTAAGACAATGTTTAAATATATTACAACCGCAATTAAGAAAAAATGATAAAGTTGTAGTTGTTAATTTAGGTATGACCGATAAACAATTAATATTTTTAAAATCTAGAAATTACAAACAAATTGAATATTGTAATATTGATTGGAGTTTAATAAAAGAAAATTGGAAAAAAGATTTAAATACTTACTGGTTTAAATCAGCAGTTTGGACTGGTTTATTGAATTTAAAAGTAAAAGATGTTGTTTTAGTAATTGATTCCGCGTGTATTATATATAATAATATATCTACAATAGAAAATTTAATTGAAAGAAATATAATTTATTCCCCATATTCTGCGGAAGATATTAAAACTTACGTGCATCCTAGATCAAGAGAATCAATAGGTTTTACATTACCAACTCATCTTCATATGGTTTCAGGTGGTTGTTTAGGTATTAATTTAAAACATCCTGTCGGAAATGCTTTTATTATAGATTTTATTAAATGTTGTAATAATAAAGATACATTATGCCCTCAAGGTTCAAATAAAACTAATCATAGACAAGACCAATCAGTTTTAACGATGTTATATCATTTATATCATATGAAATATAAATTTACTATGGTTAAAGATTGGATAAATATAGATTTTCATAAAGGATTATGGAATCACGAATTAAGCTTTTAGAAAAAGCTTTACCAAAATTTTGATAAAACTTTTTTAAAAAGTTTCTTATTTTTGAATTTGTGATAAATTCGCACCAACAGATGCCTGGACGACGGGAACCGGTGGGGGAGGAGCTGGTGGTTTCGGTTTGCTTTCAAATAATCCGGCAATAGTAGAACCTAACTGTATTAAACCACCAACAGCACCAGTTATTAAACCAGCGGGCCCCAGTTCTGGAGCAGATGCTAATAAACCACTAGCAACACCTGATAAGGCATCTTCGCCTAAATCTTCTCCAACATTTGCCCCTACTTTAGCAACTGTTGATAAAGCACTTTGTGCATCGTTACTAACCCCTGATATTGCTTGACCTGCTCCCTGAGTCGCTTGTGTTGCTCCCCCTGCTAAGTTTCGGGCTTGGGAAATAATACCTGGAGCATTACCTGGTAATAATCCGGCGGGGTCGGGTGTTCCTGAACCTGCTAATGCTTGTAATCCACTAACCGCAGATGGGGCAGACCTTAAATCGGCTCCGGTATCAACATCATTTAAAACGGCTCCTGTTTGTTGGGCTGGTGTAGTCGCTGAACCAATAGCATTTTTGGCATCATTTGCTGCATTATCTACATCTGTTGATACATTTTGTGCTTGTGCTGGGGCGTTTGCTTGTCCGGGATTAGATGATGCTCCGGCGGGTGCTTGTGCTGGTTGTGGTGCATTTCCTGCTGCAGAACCACTCGCACCCTGGCCGGCTGGTGAGGGTAATTGTTTTACATTTTGATCTATAATATTATTTCTAGCATCAAATATATCTTGTTTATCACTGGCAGACATTCCCGCAATATTTGGATTTTTACCTGCAATAGGATCATTTGCTATTTGAGATTTTATATCGTTAGCATTCGAAAGACTTTTAACTCTTCCTGCTTGACTTGAGAAAGCACTATTATCTAATTCTGGGACTTGTTGAGCTGGTGTTCCGGGATTTGATGGGGCGGTTGAACCGGGCAATTTAGATTTTGCTTGATCTAATAATGACTGTTTTACATCCAATAAATCTTTTTGAGTTGACCAGTTGGTAAGTTTAGCGTGTTTATATGCAGTATATAATCCTGCTAAACTTCCAGTAGTTCCCGCAGTAGTATTTACTGCAGAATTTACTTTACTAAATAAATCCGCTGATGGGTCTTGTAATTTTTCTTTTAAACCCTGAGCGTATTCACTAGCCTGTTGAGCGGTTTCATTTGCTCGAGCGATTGTATCGTTAAAGTTATTTAGTCGTTCTGCATAAGCCATAATTTATATATTTAATATATATTTTTTTTATAAATTATGTTATTTTATTATTATCTTCTCCAGATAATTCATTTTCTTGTGAATACATTAATTTATCTAAATTTTTATATATTTTTTGTTTTCTCATATCCATCATTATAAAATCATATTTTCCAGATTTGCATTCATTCCATATTTCGTGAAATTTATCCTCATCTCCATCTGTTAAATATGATAATTCTTCGGCGTATTGCTTTCTATTTTTTTGTGAATGTTTGCCTAGAAACATCATATAAGATGTATTAACTCTTAATGTAGTTAATAGAGATTTATAATGTTGTATAAAAAACATAATACTTATTTGTCCTTCTCTACATATTCCCGCCCCGTGTCTATATGTTGATACGAATTGCTGTAAAAATTTAGAGTCTTTTCCCATAATATTATTTGATATATTTTTCATTCCTAGTATATCATCAAATATAATTAAATATTTGCTTTTTGGATCAAGGTCTTCACCTATAACTTTTAAAACTCTTTGTAGTGTTTCATTTGAAAAACTTTCGAAATATTGTAATATTAAATCATCATCCATTAGTTTATTCATTATGGGGTCATTAGTGAAAGTTGGACTAAATATAATTACATTATCTCCAAATACAGGTTGGAGTATTCTAACTAAATTAAATAATAATGTCGATTTACCTGAAGCAACGGAACCAATACCTACAGTGCAACTTGGGAAAATGAAAGGATCTAATTCTTCTAGGTTTAACTCATCTTCATCTACATCAACAGGTTTTATTTTTAATGAATTATTCATTCTATATTATAATAATATATTTAATTAAATTTTAAAACCAATTCGCCATCATTTAATTTATTTTTAATATCTTTATGAATTTCTTTAACATATGCCCTATTAACTTTATGATTTTTTACATCTTTTATTTTTAATATATCATTACCGATAATATTATAATTTTGAGAAATAAAAAATAATTTAGATGTTAATTTATTTTTAATTTTATTTACATTGTTTTTTAGTTCTATTGTTTCATCTAAAATAAATTCTAATAATTCGATGATTCGTTTTTTATCTTCCATTTATTTATTTTTTATTAATATATAATATTATATAATGGCTGATATAACGCCTTCTGCTTCTCTTGCTACAAATATAACACCTGTAAAAACTAGAGCAAAAAGAGTATTAACAGATGAACAAAAAGCGAAAATGCTAGAAGGTAGGCGAAAGGCTGCAGCATTAAAAAAACAACAAAAAGAAAAGGATAAAGTTGAAAAAGCAGTAGAAAAAGAAAATAAAAAAAAAGAAAAAGAAAAAAATAAGGAATTAGAATTACAAGCAATACAACAACAAAAAGACAGAATAGAAGTTTTAAATATTAGTAAAAAAAAGAAGTCACAAATGCGGGGCAAATTGAGATTCTGTAAAAATAACCCTGAATTAATAAATGAAGTTGAAACAATGATCCAAGAAATAGAAAATAAAAATAATGAAAAAAAAAATATAGATTTGGAAATTAAAGAAATACAAACTGAAATAAAAGATAAACAACAGGAATTAACAGAAGATGAAGAGAATGAAGTATATAAAAGAGTATGGGATAAAGAAGCAAAACGAATTGAATTAAGTATTCCTGAAGAATCTAGAAGTATATTTAGAGCAGAAACTGAAAAATTCGATTTCAATTTATCCTTATCTGATAATATTAATAAAATGATAAAAAATGTTGAAGCGAAAATACAATCTAATACAGAGGTTGTTAGTGCTATAAATACCGAAATTAATGAAACCGAAGATGAAATTAATAAAAAAAAAGAATTATCACAAGAAAAAGAAAAACAAGACAGAAATAAAAGAATTAATGCAAAACTACAACAACTTTATTCACTACGTTAATAAGCTTTTAGAAAAAGTTTCACGTTAATAAATATTTAAATATATATATATATATAAATATATATATATATGAATTTTTTTTATAAATATACCGTTGAAGATTTTGATAATTTACATAATCAAGTATATCAAAATCAGAGCGAGAGTTCTAAAAGAACTTTTAAATCTACATTAAAAAGAATAGAAAAAGTATATGGAAAACCTTTAAATGAATTAGAATTAGAATTTTGTAAAGACCCTGTAAGACTTCATATATGCTTTCAAGGAACTAATTATAAAGAAAATACATTTTTTCAAACTATATCCTGTTGTATAAAAATATTAAAAATGATTGATGCACCATTAGGTTTAATAAATAAATATATTAAATATCATAAAACCCAGGCGGATAAAGTTCAAACAGAAAAAATTAAAACATTTCAAAATACTGATTTAAAAGTAGAATTTACAGATTTAAAACAGACTTTAATAGATTATATTGAAACTGAAAATTTATATGAACTAAATTATAAAGATTTTATAAGTTTGCTTATATTATCATTATTTATTTTAATAATTCCTTCAAGATCTTCAAATTATATGAATATGAAAATATACACAGGTTCAAATTTACCTGATGACGATTCTCATAATTATTTAATAAATGATAAAAAAAAAAAAGAATATTCATTCGTATTTAATAATTCAAGAAAAAATACAGTATTACCCAAACGTATATTACCTATAACAAATAATAAATTAGCGAAATTAATAGATATTTATTTAAATGACTACTACAAAGACAATAAGACGCGATGGTTCTTAAAACGAAATATATCACCATTTGGAGAATATAAAAATATAGAAATACAGAGAGCGGTTATATATTCATCAGAGAATATATTCGGATTTAGTGTAAATATAAATGATATTAGAAAATTATATTTGAAACATATTTATAAATTAGATGTTAATTTATTAGACCATTTCGAGTTAATATATATACTTGGTTATAAATCTTTGCCTGCAATGTTAAAAAAAAATTAAATAATAAAAAAAAATATTATATTTATATATAAATATTATGAGTGTAGAAAATAAACAGTCTATAATTTTAAATTTTAATCCAAATATTAACAGTGATAAGGCATATTCTTACGAACAATCCGCTAATCAATTATTAGAAATTAAACCTGATACCGAGGTCGCATTATATAAGGCATATCTTCAAAGAAAAGCAGTAGTTATACCTGAAGATGAAAATATAAGTATAAATTTAAATTCAGCATTTACTAGTCTTAATTTGCCTTTATCAAATAAACCTTTTAATAACGTGCAAATACCCGCAATATTAGCAAATCTTACTAAAAAATTAGATATTACTATGCCTAAAGGAACTTATACAAAAAGTGAATTTGTAAATGATTTTTCTTTACGTATTCAAACTGAAATTTCAAATCAACAAGTAGATACATATAACAGTTCCAATGTTAGCACTACAACTCTACCATATGAATATAACGGTCGAATTAATCAAGATGGATCTGTATTTATAGGGATGACTAACGATTACCAAGTGAAACCATTAGAACACGGTTTACCCGCTGCAGCTACAGATGAAAACACTATACATAATGTTGCAAAATCTGTAAATGGTTTAACTAATTTAGAATTTACACCAAATACACACGTATCAGCAGGTGCTATTAATAGTTTTGTTGCTATGGCCAATACAATTTTACCGTATGCATTTGTAAATGATTCAAATTTACATAATCAAGATACAGACCAATCTATTTTATATTTTGATATTCAATCTCCTATAGCTCAATCTTCTCAGGGGGCGACACAGTGCTGTATGATGAATACAAATATGACCTCTAATATATGGAATACTGCGAATACAATTCATATAGACGCTGAAAGTAATTTTCCAACCTGTTTATTTGGTTTAGAAATACAGTCTGAAGTAAGTTCTAGTAATGTAGTAAGTGATACATTAAAAATATTTCATAATGAGATATTACAACAAGAGTTTTTTTCGGCTCCAGTGGGTAAAAGTCGAGAACAGTATGTAAATGATGTTTTTGAACAGTGCAATCATTCATTATTAAAAGATTATACAATGGTTAAAAGTTGTGAAGTTATGCTACAACAACCTATAACTATGCCTGAATTACAAAGTGATAGATTTATAAAATTAGGTTTTAGAGTTTATGCTGTAAGAAATAAATTAATAAATTATGTTAATCCTTTTAGTTATGGAAAAGATTATTATTTTCAAGTTATAGGAATGAATACATATGACGCTAATCCTATTGTAGCAGGAACGCCCGGAGAAGTTATATTTGATAGTCGAGATTTAGGGATTAAAATACCGCATAGGATAGTAGATTCTGGTTTATTAACTGATTGTGTAACAAGTGATAGACATTCAACATCAAGGGGGACATTAGGATTACAGCCTTATTTTATATTTAAAGATTGTCCCCCGGGTTATCAGTTAAGAAATGTAACAGGTTCAGGTAATGGTTTATATGGGCGAGCTGATAACCAATCGGGTGGTCGTGCTAATGTAATAAATAGTTATAGTTACGGTTTCCCAACAGGAAGCGTAATAAAAAATATATTGGGTGCCGGAACAACAGTAGTAAGTGAAACAGGTCAAATTTTAGATTCAGTATATTTACCGGGATTATTCCCTACTTATATGGAACAATCGGCGGGGATAATGAATATATTCGGTGATAATATAAGATATAATATAGAAATTCCATCATTACCAATTAAAACATTTAATACAACTTCAACAGTAGATTTTAATTTAGGTAATGAAAGAACTATTATATATGGAACCGGTGTATTCTTAACTGGTAATTTAACAGAAATTAATAATACTTTTGTTAATATTAATATTGAACCAAGTAATCTTAAATTTATATCACTAAATAATAATAAATCTATTAAACTAAATAATATAAAGGTTCAAATAAGAAGAGCGGGAACAAATCAAGAAGCAACAGAAATTACTGATTGTTCTATTGAATTAATGATTAAAAACCCAAAATAAATTTTTATTTATTTTTTTTTTATTTTAATATAATATAAAATGTCCGTAGATTTGAATAAGTATTTTAAACTTGGATTAGATTCTACTAATCAGGCAACACAACAAGCAGGATTAATTAATACTATTAGAACACCAGCAGATACAACATCTGCAGCATTAAATCGTGTTAGCTTTAAAGTTCCTAAGACTGGTATGCTTACTGCTGATAGTCATTTTAATATTAGATTCTTGACAGGTGGTGTTAGTAATCACAACGTGAATTTAATATCTGGTGCTTTAGGTGCAGTTAAAAGAATGAGGATTACTATGGGAAATAAAGTATTAACTGATATTGAACGCCCTTCTCTTCATATTATCCCTCATTTGTATTCTCGTAATACATTAACACAATTATCTGATTATCATAAGCATTTTATTGGTTGTAATTATTTATTGAATACTGATTTTGGCGATGGAACAAATACATTAAATCCTTATGGATCGGTTGGTTTTACTGCTGCAAATGTTGTGTATCAGAGACAAAGCAATATAAGCACAGCAGGGGCTCCCACGTATTCTCTCCCGCTTCGTCTTTTAGGTGCGGATTTCTTAAATGCTGCATCTATGCCTGTTTTTCTTTTACAGAATCAGGAGATGATAATTGAATTAGAATTTACAAATGATTCTAGGGATTACGCATTTATTCCTAACGGTGCAATAACTGCGGGATCTGTTAGTGTAGATTTAAATAATATTGAATTAGTTTCAACTCATATTATGCTTCCCGATGAAGTGGAGCAACAGCAGATAATGAGTTTAAGAAACCAACCCGCACAGTATCCATTAATTGATACTTATTTAATTCGTGGTGTTCTTCCCGCTGGTGCTGGTGCTCAGGTAGGAACTCCTGCGACAGAACGAAGAAGTGAATTATATCGCTTAAACGTCCAGAATAGAGAGGTTCATAAAATGCTTTGTGTATTGAAACCCTTGGATGGTCAAGCAGAAACTGTATTTGCTAATCAGCGTTCTCTTGCTTGTGGTGATGAAAATATACAATTAAAAATAAATGGATTAAATTATTTCGAACGACCATTAACTAACTCCGCTATTATATATCAAGTGTTTAAAGATTATTTAGATGGTATGGGGCTTAAATTTCCTGTCGAAACTTGCACTGGCGGTTCTTTTGTTTCGAAAGATCAGGTTATAAGTTCGCAATTCCCTGAAGCACTTAAACAAGAGCATTATGTAGGATTTGACTTTAAAAACGGAAACCAGGGTGTCTTTGGTGCGGGGACTGTTATGAAATCCGCTATTGAATTTGAATATTCAAGTTTATCAGATGATGATAGAGTTGTTGAATCAGGAGCGCGCGATATGTTCTTCTATGTTTCAGTCTCAAAAATGCTTTCGATTGGTAACAATGTAGTGAGTGTTTCATTTTAATAATTTGCTTAAATATATTTTTTTTTATCTTTTTTATAAATATATAAAATATGGTTTTGAATAATCCAAATGTTATTACGAATTTAAATGTAAGAAAAAACTTATTAAGTTCTAGAAATATTAATAATCCATCATATAAAGACAACCAGGTGAATATTCCAATTGCTAAAACTTATTCTACAGATACTAATGAATATGATTTATCATTAACTTCAAATACTATGATAAACTGTGATAATGTTAATGTTATAAATTTAAGTTTTAGAACTACAAATACAGATGAATCTGGGGGGCAATCTTTGGGGATAGGAGTATATTATAATTCCATAAATGATTTTGAAACCGCGGATTTAGTGTATCAAACAGAACACGAAAACTCTATAGATAGTTATAATTTTTTTAATCAATTTCCTAAAAGAAACAAATTTATTTATTTTAAAGCATTAAATATAACTTCTAATATATCAATAGAGGGACAGGTTGAATTATCAAAATATACACAGTTTACTACAAATTCACAAATACGAGATAGAATAGATATAAACGCACAAACAAATTTAAATAGAGATGTTAATGATTATTATACTGATGTAATAAATTTAAAAGTAGGGGGTGAATTAATATATAGAAAAAGTGGATTTTTAGAAAATTATCCTTCATATGCTGGGGAAACTATAATTGGGACTGGTTTAATAACAGAACCGGGTATATGGTCTTTAGTAGGTGCTACTGGTGAAGATTTAGTGAATGTTTCGAGTGATTTTGCGGGAGATAATGCACTTGTTTCTGTTGGTGGTTTAGATACTACAGGAAATAGTGTAGTAAATGTTATTACATTATCAGGAACATCAAATGTAACATCAACATCAAAATTTAAAATGGTTGATTTTCTTACTTCTTCTAGTATAATACAGGGTAATGTATCAGTAAAAACTGTAACAGGCGGAGAATTATTAAATAGATTAAGTGTTAATTATAATCAAGCAGACAATATAATTCAGGGTGTTCCTGTTAATCACGAATCAGTAATAAAATATTTAAAAATAAATAGTTTAATTGATTTAAGAGGTGCTGAAATTAGATTAAATAGAAGAGTAACACTATCTTTTAGTAGTAAAAAGGATATTATTCAAAGTTGGCATATAACGGATAGTGTATTTGATATATCATTAGATGTAATAGGAGAGCCAATATATGGACAATCGTTTATATTTGTAAGTGTAGTACACCCTATTTATAATGTTTTATATAATAATTATATAAATTGTAGTATCGAAATGATACAAAGGCAATTAGACCCTATTTATAAAACTTAAAATATTTAAATAAAATATTATGTATAAAATATAAAATGAATTCAATTTATGTAAAACATAAAAAAAACTTACCTAAAAAGATAAAAAATAAAATACATTCAGCGGTAGTAGAGCAAGATAAAAAGAAATTAGATAAAAAAGATATGCAAAATTTAAAAAGAGAAAAGTTTAAACAGGCAGT
>PANU01000075.1 GCA_002707745.1 Flavobacteriaceae bacterium | reverse complement strand
TTTGTAGATTACCTACAAGACGGATGTGCTGTTGCAGTATCGTTTAATCCATGTGATGACAGTTTCTATTACTACAATCGAGAATGCTATACATGTGATCCTATTTTGTCTGTAACAGAAACCAAAACACCTGTAATTGAACCGGAAATAAAGCTATATCCAAACCCAAGCGAGAATGTTATTTATATAGAAGGATTTAATCTTGTAAATTTCAACTATCAAATAATATCGGTAAATGGAAGTATACTTACTGAAGACAATGCTGTATCTGGCCAGGAAATAGATGTATCACATTTGGCATCTGGACTTTATTTTATAAAAATAAACACAGAGCAATATGGGCAAACAATAAAAAGATTTATTAAAAAATAATTTCCTTGAAACTATAAAATTAATCAAAAACAGCACATCGTAGCACTCAATTTTTAATGAAAGTTGTGTGTAAAGGGTGTGCTTGTTTTTATTTTCTATCTTTCAACGTGCAAAACAAACTAACCTACCTCTTATATCTTCTAACTACAATTTCAGTAGCGCAAAATCCGACTACCTATACAACAAAAGATGGGTTGTCCTCAAATTTTGTATATGATATTACACAAGATACGAAAGGGTTTGTTTGGTTTGCAACCAATCGCGGCATTTCAAAATTTGATGGAGATACCTTTACCAATTTCACTACTGCCGAAGGCCTCCCTAATAACGACACCTGGAAATTAGAAGCCGATAAGCAAGGAAGAATATGGTATGCCTCCAAAAGTAAACGGCAAGGATATATTGAAAAAGACTCCGTCTATAGCTATGCTAATGAGCAAAATACTGTTTTAAGCCCTGTGCTATATAAAACTGAAAGTCACATGCATTACAGTAGTGATTTTATTTATGAACTTAAAAATGGTACTTGGACAAAAGTAATGGACCCAAGCTTACTTAATTTAAAAATAGACAGTATTGAAAACAAAACTGGCGATAATCAATTGGCTTTTCCTATAACTTCTGAAAAAAATATAATTATAAATACAGAAGGTATAAATCTTGTAGACTCAAATTTAAACCCTCTAAAAAAAACCTTGCCAGTTATTTTACCTATTAATAACTATAGTTTGTATAGAATATCTAATGCCAGCCATGGTTATAAAAACACATTTGTAGGTGTATTCTTCAATAGTATTCTTTTATATAATCACAATAAACATAGCTACACATTGTTCAAATTTGATGAACTGGCTCAAAAAATAAATCTTGCTGAGGATTCGAGTAACATTCGTTTTTTAACAAATGAAATACAAGTTAAGGTAGGAAGTTTTTTATTTATTTTTAATTATGAGTATCAACTTATACACAAAGTACAAGTTTCAGAAAAAAAGCCCAACGCAATCTTTCAGGATATTTACGGAAATATCTGGGTAGGCAGCGGGTCTGGAATCTCGCTTTATACAAGTGAGTATACTTCTTGTAATACGTATTTTAAAGGTAAGGTAACCAAACATATTGGCATTTTAAACAACAAAATATATGTTGGAATTTTTAAAGATGCTTTTTATGAGTTTGATGAAGCTAAAAAATCAACAACATTACGATTGCCCTTACAAGAATCTGTTTATGACATTGAAGACCTTTCTCCACACCCTACAAGTTTTCTATTAGGGGGTAAAAAATATTATGTTTCATCAGTGGGCAGTGCTTCTCCTACACTTAATGAGAAGAAATATCCAGACACAGACAATTATGACCTAGCCATACTTAAAGATATTGTAACCTATAAGGATACATTCTATTTAGGAGTTACCTCAAAAAGTGTAACTAAAATTAATCAAGATATCACCAAAGCACATTCAATTGCATATAAAATAGGCTTGTTACAGATTGAAGGTGTTGGTAACTCAATATTTCTTGGCGGTAGTGATGGACTTCATAAGTTTGAGAACGGTTCTGTACAAAAAATTACTGGAGAAAATCCTGTTGTGGATGTATCAATACTTCGGCTAAAAAATAATAATGATACGCTTTATGTTGGAACAGATGGCAATGGTTTATATACCTATGCTACCAATACAGCTACACACTTGCCTGAAACAAAAGGGCTTTCAGTAAAAGAAATTATAAAAATTAAAGACACCCTCTGGCTCGCTACAGACAAAGGAGTAAAAAAACTATTAATACACCCTAGCGATATCTCAAAATCAAAGTTAATTGATCAATTTTTTGATACCGATGGTCTTTTAGACACTAACGTAAACGATATTCTGATAAAAGGAAATAAACTTTTTGTAACTACAGATGTAGGAATGAGCGAGCTTCACACAAATGCTGCTATTTATAAAAAAACACCACAGCTCTATTTTAAACACAAAAAAGATACAATACAGCAAATTTACAGTGAAGCCAATGATGTTTCTGTTTCCTTTGGAGCTATAGACTATAGTAACAGTAATAACCTACAATTTTCATATCGTCTGGTCCCTAATCAAACCCAATGGACGGAAACAGCTACAAAAGCTGTCACTTTCTCGAACCTTTTACCAGGTACTTACACACTACAAATTAAAGCTACTAACCAGCATTTTAAGACCGGCACAGCACAACTATCCATTAACATTAAACCACTCTGGTGGCAAACAATGTGGGCAACAATAGTATTTTGGCTGGCAGGAATACTAGCACTATTATTGTTAATAATCTTACTGAAAAGAACTATTAAAAAAAACGAGCAAAAACGAAGCGAACGCGATAAGCGAGTTGCTGGACTAGAACTACAAGCACTTCGATCGCAAATGAATCCTCATTTTGTGCATAACTCACTTAATGCTATACAGTATTACATTCAACGTAACGAAGTAGAATTGAGTGAAAATTACCTTTCTAAATTCAGTAAACTTATAAGACTTTTTTTTGAATATTCAAGACGTGAAAACATTACCCTACAAGAGGAAATAGAGTTGTTAAAACACTATTTATCTATCGAAAAAATGCGTTTTGAAGACAAACTTACTTATGAAATTATCATCGATCAAAAACTGGATATTGAAGAACAAAATATTCCATCTATGATATTGCAACCCCTTATTGAAAACGCAGTTAATCATGGAATTTTTCATAAAACAGAAAAAGGAACTATATCGCTTACTTTTTTAGCAATAAAAAATGGATACAAAATTGTCGTGGAAGATGATGGCGTAGGCATAAACAAAGCCAAAGAGATTTACAAAGCGTCTTCAAAAAATTATCAATCAAAATCTTCAGCAGTGTTGCAGGAAAGGCTAGAATTATTAAAACAAAGTAAAGACTGGTTTATAACACATACCATACAGGATCGAAGCGACATTTCCAACGATAGCGGTACCCGTGTTACACTTACTTTTATAAAACCAAACTTATGAAAATAACCACTTTATTAGTAGACGATGAGCCTAAAGCCCTTGCTATTTTAAAAAATAAAATAGAACGGTTATGCCCTACCATTACAATTGTTGGTGAAACTCAGGATCCCATTGAGGCATTAAAAATGATTGAAACACTAAAACCCCAGCTAATCTTTCTGGATATTGCTATGCCTACCATGAGTGGCTTTGATTTGCTTAAAAAAATTCCCAACCCAGATTTCGAAATTATCTTTGCTACTGCTTTCGATAATTACGCCATAGACGCTATAAAACATTGTGCCATAGGGTATCTAGTAAAACCAATAGACAACGAAGATCTTATTGTGGCTATAGGGAAAGCTGAAGAAAATATTTCAGAAAAAAATGCGCTAAAAAAAAATAAAGTACTGGTTGAAAATTTAGGTATTAAAAAATTTCAAGATAAAAAAGTAATTATTCCTACTCAGGAAGGGCTGGAGTTTATTGAAATATCGGCTATTATACATTGTGAAGGTACAGATGGGTACACCAAAATCCACATTAAAAACCGAAAACCACTATTGAGTTCAAATAGCATTGGACATTTCTATAAAATGTTCGAAAATCAGGATTTTTATCTGGTCCATAAATCACATCTCATCAACCTTAATTACATAGAAAAATACCTTAATGAAGGTTATGTAATCATTCAGGGAAATAGTGTGCCAATTTCCAGAAACAGACGATCAGACTTTCTAGCAATGCTAAAAGAGAAATAATAGCTTGTAAAATATTTTCAATTTTGAATAATAAAAATTCAACTTTAAGAAAGTTTCCTTAGAATATCCCAATCCGTAAAGCAAAGTAATATAAAGAAGGTTTATGCTTTTTCATAGTTAGCCTCTCAATTTGTATCTTTATAAAAAACTATACCTATGAAGACTCCTATTATACTTTCGCTATTAGTTGTGTTATTTATTTCCTGCAAAAACAACAAAAAGGAAGTTTCCGAAGTAGAAGAAAACACTTTTACCATGGAAAATACCGAAACCGTGAATACTGCCGCCACTCTTGGCGTTACTCCAATTTCACACGCCACAATGGTATTAGATTGGGGTGGCACAACGCTGTATGTAGATCCCGTGGGTGGTGCCGAAGCCTTTGAAGGGCAATCCAAACCTGATGTAATTTTAATAACCGATATTCACGGCGACCATTTTAATATGGAAACACTTCGTGCTGTCACTGCAGACGGTACAGGCATTATCGCTCCCAAAGCTGTAGCCGAAAAAATTGAGGGAGAACTTCAGGCTCAGGTAACTATTTTAGACAACGGCAATACCACAAAAATTCAGGGAATAGACAAGCTTCGTTTTAAGGCCATCCCAATGTATAACCTTCGGGAAGAAGCGCTCCAGTTTCACCAGAAAGGAAGAGGAAATGGATATGTTATAGACGATGGCAACCAGCGTGTTTACATCTCTGGCGACACCGAGGATATCCCAGAAATGCGTGCACTCAAAAATATCGATATTGCCTTTGTATGCATGAATTTACCCTATACCATGCCTGTAAAAAGCGCTGCCAGTGCTGTAGCAGAATTTAAGCCAAAAAAAGTCTATCCGTATCATTACAGAGGCACCGAAGGCTTGAGCGATGTGGCTATGTTTAAAGACTTAATTAAAAAATCCAGCGCTTCCCAGGAAGTGGAAGTTGTTCAGTTAGATTGGTATCCAAAACAATAGGGAAGCTTTATATTTTTTTTATTTAAGCTAACAACCAAAATATCAAACAGTTAGAGCATTTTCCTGTCAAAAGCTCCATGTTTCGCACAAAAAGAGTATTTTTTTTTCCTACATTTGAGAGTAATACAACTAGTATAACCCCCTCTTATGTGCCTTCCCCCGCAATTGCTTCGGGCAATTTTGCTTGTTTTTTTACTATGTACCTCAATAACGTATGCTCAAAAATTAACCGATGCCACGGTAGAAAATTTAGTACAAAAAGCTCGCAAGAACACCAATAATTCGGATAGCCTTAAAACTATTGGCAAACAAACGCTCGCGCACTCCAAAAAAAATAATTTAGCACTGGGAAAAATGGAAGCCTATTTTATGCTGGGCTATTCGTCCTATCTTAAAGGAGAATTCAGGGATGCTATGATCTCTTTTGACAAAGGCTTAGAAATAGCTCCGCAAGAACCCGAAACATATCCAACTGCGTACAGATTATCAAAAAACAAAGCTATCGCATACGTACGGCTGGGACATCCAGATAGCGCCCAAATAATTTTTAAAAAGGTAGTAGACCTCACTAAAGAAAGAAAAGACGCAAAAAACCACGCCTTAGCATTAAGCGATTATGCTATAGGTTTTAAAAATGAAGGGGACTACAGTAAAGCACTGGATATATATGCCAAGACCATGGAAATTTGGGACAGTTTAGGGGTAGACAGGTATAAAACAAGCCTGCTTTTAAATATTGGCCTGGCTCAAAATAATTTAAAACAAACCGACCGCAGCATACAAACCTATCACCAGGGGTTACAATTGGCAAAAAAGTATAAAATAGACAGAGATATGTATCGGTTTTATAACAACTTGGCTGTAAATTATAATACCAAACAACACTACGACTCTTCGCTCTATTATTCGCGTAAAACCGCACATTATTACAAGAAAAATAATAGTGGTGCGGCAGAAGCGCTGGCATACCAGAACATGGGAAAAGCTTTTATGGGATTAGCCCAAAATGACAGTGCCAGTTACTACTATGCAAAAGCTGAAAGCAGTTATAAAGCCACTGGTGCAAAAACCAGGCTTGGCGAACTCTATTTTTTACGAAGCATTAATAATAGAAAAAAAGGAAAATATCCCGTTGCCCTTCAATATACAGATAGTGCCGAGGCTATTTTTAAAGAACTTACCCTGATTGCAAATTTAAAAGATACATACGACCAAAAGGCTCTTATTTTGGAAGCCACAGGAGATTTTGAACAAGCCAACAAGTATATTAAAGCTGCCAAAAAAATTGAAAATGAAGCGTATAAAACTGAAAACGTTGAAAAACTGAACGAAATCATTACAAAATACCAGGTACATCAGAAAGATGCACAAATAGAAGATTTAAGTAGCCAGAAATCTATGTATCAGTCTACATCTTTTATAGTGGGAATTGTTTCGCTTATTTTATTATTTTTTGTAATTGTATTTTGGCTCCGAAACAAAAAATCTAAAAAAGAACTGCAAAGCTTACGGGAAGAACTTAAAAACTACAATGAAACCATAGTAGCAGAAAATGCTCCTACCCTGCTTCATCTAAAAAGCAAAGCCGTTATTAACACCAAAGAATTACTTTACATAAAATCTGACGGACACTACCTGGAATTTTACACTCAGGAAAACACCAAACCTGAAATAGACCGAAACACTCTTAAAGAAATGACAGAGCGGTTGGCTTCTGAAGGGTTTGCACAAATTCACAAATCGTATCTCGTAAATCTGGATTACATCCGTATCATCAATTCCACAAAACTCATGCTGGAAGATGGTACATGGCTGCCACTTTCAAGAACGTACAAACCAAAATTGAAAGAAACCTTATTACACACTACTTCTTCATAAAGGACCACGCTTTATTTCATTACTTATTTAACGCAATTCACGAAATCCATATATAACAAGACCTGTATTTTGTGACTATAAAGGTGTTAGTAGTGACATATACCCTTATATTTCAATAGATTTCATATAGTTTAGCAGTAACAACAACTATACTAGTAACCCTCAAAATTTGACTTATGAAATCTCACACCTCATTACATGTTCTGAAAAAAACTTCAGAAGAGTCACAAAATCTTCAGATACATTCACCTCAAAAAAAAATTGAATTGTTTGCCCAGAAGTTTGTAGCATACCATTCTAAAATAGATACGGTAATGGCTACTGAAGATAATATTCGTTATTTATACAATGATACTACCGCACTTCGGAAATTAAAAAAAATGGTCTCCTTATATGAAAGTATTGAAATTGACCTAAAACATAAAGGTATTAATACCGCTACAATTGAAACCCTTACCCCACAGGAAGAAACTATTATTTTTTTAATTGCCGAAGGATTACAAACCAAGGAAATTGCTACTTCCCTCTTCATTTCTGAACATACAGTGCAAACTCACCGTAAAAATATTTACAAAAAACTGAATGTTACTTCGATTACAGATTTGGTCAAAATTTCTATACTATTCGCTATTAAATAACAAGTACAGGTCGTTTTCTTCAAACAATTTTTTAGTAGCCTATACTCAAAAATTTGTATCACTTAATTTTATGAGAATTCAAAATAGTACTTATTAATAATTAACCCCTAGTCTATTTTTGATATATTGCGTTCACTTTAACAAATTAAATAGCACGATACCCTCCATAATGAAACAATTAGTTACAACGATACTTGCAATTATTCTTTTAACAGGATGCAGTAAGGATAAAGAAGTTAGCACCAACGAAGCCACTATTCCAGAATTAAATGACGTACTAACATCACTTATCCTTTCAGTTGATGGTACTAATGGAAGTCTTGAAACAGGCACTATGCCATCCTCTAATCAAAGTGAGTACCCATCTATTTTAAGCCACCCAGATGCTATTCAAGCAACAGCATCATCCCTGGAGCAAATAGATTTGGTCTTCGAGGTTGAGACTGATATTCAAGAAATCTTTTTTTCAATTGTTGGTTCCACTCAATACTACAAATTCACAGAAAATAGTGAGCCTACAAGTTCAGGAACCCAGGCAGTGAGTATTAATATAGAGATTCCCGCATCTCTTGACAACAGTAGCTTCTGTGCTATAATAAGCGTAAGCGATTCAAATCAGTCTATCTCTGATGTAACACAAATATGTTTTGAAATTAGACCGGATGCCAGAAAGGAACGCCTGATTTATTTTGCAGATTTTTCAGTCAACTCCACACTTTCTACGCTAGATTTTAATACTGGCCAGGTTGAAAACATTGGGTTAACAGGGTATGAGCTGAGTGATATCGCATTTCTTGGTAATAACCTTTATGGGATTACTTTAGGCGGAGCATTAATTTCTATTGATTTAAATTCAGGTGAGGGTACTTTTGTAGGTAACAGTAATAGTACTAACGTAAATGCTCTTGAAGGAAGAGGTAATTTATTGTACGGCGCCACAACTAATGGAGAATTTATTTCAATAGATCCAATAACAGCCGAAGGCAGCACAATTGGTTTTCTCGGACACAATGCTACCTCTTCTGGAGATTTAATTTTTGATGCCAGTAATGATTTTCTTTATGCAACACTAGAGGTATCAGGCTCTTTATCAGATCAATTAGCCACAATTGACCCCCTAACAGCCGAAACTAATCTTATTGGTGATACTGGATTTGATTCAGTTTGGGGATTGGTATTAATAAGAAATCAATTAATTGGTCTCAGTACAAATGGAGATTTTATTATAATTAATCCAAATTCAGGAATAAGCACGTTAATTGAAAACACAGCTGCTTTTAATGCAGGTGGTGCTGCGGCTATTCGAAACTAGAAGCAGCATAAAATTCTCTTACAAATTGTGCTGCATGAAGGTTATAGATACACACAAAAGGTTTTTTATGTCTTATAAAGATGTGTTTTTACTTGTCAAAAACGCCTTGTATTCTTATCTGCTGTCACTCACAAATATCATGTATCAAGAAAGAATAAGATATTATTAATTCTCATTTCAAAAAAATGTCAATTACTTAAACTTTTCAAACCATGCCAGCGTATGTGCCACTTTGGTTATTAAATTGCTAGGGCGTGCCGCAATACCGTGAGAAGCCTCTGGAATTTCCACGAGTACAGTTTCTATTTTTCGCAATTTTAAAGCGTGGTATAATTGTTTTGCTTCACTTGGCGGTGTACGCAAATCGTCCATACCTACCATCACCATGGTAGGGGTTTGCACATTCCCTACTAAAGAAATGGGAGAGAATTTCCAATAATTTTCAAAATTTTCCCACGGTTGTCCCGGGTAACGCGAATTGGCGTAGCCATAATAATTATCGGCAACCAGGGTTTTACTAATCCAGTTCATTACAGGCTTAGCAACCACCGCCGCTTTAAATTCGTTGTTTTTACCAATAATCCAAGCAGTCATAATTCCGCCAGCACTTCCCCCGGTTACATATAAACGTTCCTTGTCTGCCACGCCTTTTTGTACCAGTTCGTGTACGCCGTCCATAACATCGTTATAATCGTCACCGGGATAGTTGTTGTACAATAAATTTCCAAATTCCTCTCCATAGCTAGTACTCCCACGCGGATTGGGATAAAACACTACATACCCAGCAGCCGCATATAATTGAATTTCAGCAGAAAAATGAGGCCCATAATTTAAAATAGGACCGCCATGATTTTCAACCAATAAAGGAGCTGGTTGGGCTTTGTTATGATTGGGAGGGTATACCACCCAACCCTGTACTTTTCGTCCATCTACAGTAGAGGTATACCAGATTTCCTCCACTTCTCCCATAGTTCGGTAATTTAGAAGGTCGTCATTTAAGGCAGTAAGCACTTTTGGGGTTTTTCCTTTTTTTGGAAGTAATGCAATATCGGCCGGTCGATCTGGCTTAGATAAAGTATAGGCAATCGTTCCAGTATCAGAAACCGAAAAGCTTCCGCTGGCATAAGGTCTTCCCAGGGTTGTTCCTCCTACGTTTTTTACCAGTTCAGTAAGGTTTCCACCAAGATCCAGATAACCAATTTTTGTTAAGCCTAAATCGTTGTATTGTAAAAACAACCCTTTGCTGTCATTGGCCCAGACAGCATCACTTATACTTCGGTCTATAGCAGCGGTGAGTACTCTCTTTTCTGAACCATCAACCTTCATAAGCTGTAACTTTTGGGTTTGATAGGTTTGAACTTTGTCTACAAAACCCACGTATGCAATGTATTTTCCATCTGGAGAAACTATAGGAGCGTTGTCGGGTCCATTGGCATCGGTAAGCGCAGTAATACCTCCGGTTTGTGTGTGGACTGAATATACTTCACTATTTCTGAAATCGTATTCCCAGTCTTCATTTCTATTGGCCGAAAAATAAATCATTGCACCGTTTGCACCCCAGGAAAGACTGCCCCCATGATTATAATTGCCAGAGGTAAGTTGCCGTGGCGTGCCCCCTTCAGAAGAGATTGTAAAAATATGGGTAAAGCCGGGTTTTAGGTATCCAGCCCCATCGGCTTCGTGTTTTAATCTGTCTGTAATTCTGGGAGCTTCCGCCCATTTGGCATTTTTAGGTTTTTCGGGCATTTTAGCGAGCACGGGTGCTTTTGCATTTACTTTCATGGTAAAAGCAATATGTTTTCCATCCGGTGACCATGAAATGTTTGAGGGACTGTTTTCCAGCTGGGTCAACTTAGCTATGGCACCAGAAGCAGTCCAGTACACGTATATTTCTGAACCATTTTCAGTACCACTCACAAAGGCTATCCTGTCTCCACTTGGTGACCACCTTGCCTGGCTTTCATTTACGTCCCGTGAAGTAAGTTTATGATGCATGTTCCTATCGTCTGTACTTAAAATCCATAAACCTCCTTTCGACTTATCCTCCATAATATCGAAGCCCATGCGTTTGTAGACTACATAATCTCCCTTGGGTGAAATTTGCGGATCTGCAGCATATTCCAGCTGAAAGACATCCAGGTATTCAAAAGATTTTTGGGTTTGTGCATTTGTCTGCAATACAGAAAATAAGCTAACAAAAAGGAGAAGTTTTATTTTATTCATGGGTGAAAAATTTGAAGTCTAAAGATAACGAGTTTGGTTGGGTTGCTAAAATTGCCGGAACTAAAAAAGCCTTCCATTTTAAATTTAAATGAAAGGCTTAGTCTATATATTTATTGAAATACTAGCGAATCAATTTTTTATATTTAATACGCTTCGGAAGTAAATCGCCCCCTAAGCGTTTCTTTTTATTTTCTTCATATTCACTAAATCCTCCTTCAAAGAAATACACCTGGCTATCGCCTTCAAAAGCTAATATGTGGGTGCAAATTCTGTCCAGAAACCAGCGGTCGTGACTAATTACTACGGCACAACCAGCAAAATTTTCAAGCCCTTCTTCCAAAGCACGAAGAGTATTTACATCCAGATCGTTTGTGGGCTCATCGAGTAATAAAACGTTCCCTTCTTCTTTTAAAGTCATTGCCAGGTGCAAGCGGTTACGTTCCCCACCTGAAAGTTTGGAAACTTTTTTATTTTGTTCGCTTCCACTAAAATTAAATCGGCTTAAATAGGCTCTGGAGTTTACTTGTTTCCCACCCATCATCACTAATTCCTGGCCATCGCTAAAATTTTCCCATATAGATTTTTCCGGATCAATATTACTATGACTCTGATCTACGTATGCCAATTGCGCGGTTTCCCCTACGGTAAAATTGCCTTTATCGGGTTCAATTTCACCCATAATCATTTTAAAGATGGTTGTTTTCCCTGCACCATTGGGACCAATAATCCCAACGATTCCTGCTTGCGGAAGTTTAAAGTTTAAATCCTCATATAAAATTTTGTCTTCAAAAGCCTTGCTCACGCCCGTTGCTTCAATTACATTAGTTCCAAGACGTGGACCATTTGGAATATAGATTTCCAGTTTGTCGTCCAGTTGCTTTTGGTCCTGGCTCATTAATTTATCGTAGTTCTGTAAACGTGCTTTTTGTTTTGTTTGTCGGCCTTTAGCTCCCTGACGCACCCATTCCAGCTCACGTTCCAGTGTTTTTTGGCGTTTGCTCGCTTGTTTTTGCTCCTGTGCCAGTCGTTTCGATTTTTGATCTAACCAGGAAGAGTAGTTTCCTTTCCAGGGTATCCCTTCTCCCCTGTCCAGTTCCAGAATCCATCCTGCCACATTATCCAGGAAATAGCGGTCGTGCGTTACGGCAATCACTGTTCCCTTGTATTGCGCCAGGTGGTGCTCCAGCCAATGTACACTTTCTGCATCCAGGTGGTTGGTAGGCTCATCCAGCAATAACACATCAGGCTCTTTTAATAGTAATCGGCATAAGGCAACCCTGCGGCGTTCCCCACCAGAAAGCACACTAATAGGTTTGTCGGGTGCTGGGGTGCGAAGTGCATCCATAGCAATCTCCAGTTTGGTATCCAGTTCCCAGGCATTGGCAGCATCAATTTCGTCCTGAAGGACTGCTTGTCTGGCCATGAGCTTTTCCATTTTATCGGCATCGCTATACACTTCTTCCAGCCCAAACATATCGTTAATCTTATTGTATTCGTCCAGGATGGCAACGGTTTCTGCAGCACCCTCGCGAACAATTTCCAGCACTGTTTTGCTGTCGTCCAGCTGGGGTTCCTGCTCCAGATATCCCACCGTATAGCCAGGTGCAAAAACAACATCACCCTGATAGTTTTTGTCCTGTCCTGCTATAATTTTAAGTAACGTAGATTTACCACTACCATTAAGACCTAAAATTCCAATCTTAGCTCCGTAGAAAAAGCTCAGGTATATATTTTTTAAAACTGGTGTTTGTGCGCTAGGAAATGTTTTAGTTACCCCAGACATAGAGAAAATTACTTTTTTATCGTCGCTCATTTTTTAAGTTGATTTTGTAATTAAGTTGGTTAAGGGATTGAGGTTGCCGGTAATATTTTATGGGGAGGCTACAGCTCAAAAAATAAAAACCCACCGCGTACATTAGGGGTTTATTTGCTAGGTAAGCCACCCGTTACTGGAATTTTACATCCGTCCTTTTAAAGCGTTAAATACCCAGGCAATAGCGAAAAAACCAAATCCAACGGTGGCAAAACCCCATCCGGCTACATCGTCATACCTAAAAGCTCCCAGAGCAATAAGGGCACACCCCATAACCATCATTATAAATGTGGCCCACGCCAATACTGTATTTTTGTTCATCATAGTTTTTTTGTTTTGGACGCTTTGTTCTTAAAACCCTTTTGGCTTTAAGAACAACCAGGCTTTCGGCTATATCTCTCCATAGCTCTTAGGAGCAAGGGAGAGGATGTCGCCTCAATCCTTAGCGCAAGGGCAAATATCGGAAAATTGTAACAGAAAGCCTACACCGTTAACAAGCATTTCGTATTTTTGAGCATCACAAATTACACCTATGGATATTAACTTCAACAAAAACGAAGATCATAATAAATTAGCCGTTTCAGACCTGCGTAAAAGACTGGCTCAGGTAAAACTGGGCGGAGGCGAAAAACGAATTGAAAAACACCACGCCAAAGGTAAAATGACCGCTCGCGAGCGTATTGCATACCTGTTAGACCCAAAAAAACCAAGTGTTGAAATTGGTGCCTTTGCTGGTGACGGCATGTACGAAGAACATGGGGGTTGCCCCAGTGGTGGTGTAGTGGTAAAGATTGGATATGTACAAGGCAAGCAATGTATTGTAGTGGCAAACGATGCTACCGTAAAAGCTGGAGCCTGGTTTCCCATTACAGGAAAAAAGAATCTACGCGCTCAGGAAATTTCCATAGAAAATAAATTACCTATCATTTACCTGGTGGACAGTGCGGGCGTATATCTACCTATGCAGGACGAAATCTTCCCAGATAAAGAACATTTTGGGCGGATTTTCAGAAATAATGCGGTGATGAGCAGTATGGGCATTACACAAATCTCTGCCATAATGGGAAGTTGTGTAGCTGGTGGCGCTTACCTCCCCATCATGAGTGACGAAGCACTTATTGTTGATAAAACCGGAAGTATTTTTCTTGCAGGTAGCTACCTGGTAAAAGCAGCCATAGGAGAAAGTATAGACAACGAAACTTTAGGGGGTGCCACGACCCACTGTGAAGTAAGTGGCGTAACCGATTATAAAGCCAAAGACGATAAAGACGCTTTGGACAAGATAAAAAATATCATGTCCAAAATTGGCGATTTTGACAAAGCTGGGTTTAATAGAATTAAAGCTGAAAAGCCTGTTGCTAAACAAGAAGATATCTACGGAATCCTCCCAAAATCAAGAGCCGACCAATACGACATGCGAGAAATTATCACACGACTCGTAGACAACAGCGATTTTGAAGAATACAAAAAAGGTTACGGTCAAACCATTTTAACTGGCTATGCCCGTATAGATGGCTGGGCTGTTGGTATTGTTGCCAATCAACGAAAACTGGTAAAAACTACCAAGGCAAAAACCAAACCCAGCGAAATGCAGTTTGGAGGCGTTATTTATAGCGATAGTGCCGATAAAGCCACTCGTTTTATTGCCAATTGTAACCAGAAGAAAATCCCGTTGGTATTTTTGCAGGATGTAACCGGTTTTATGGTTGGGAGTAAAAGCGAGCACGGGGGGATTATAAAAGACGGTGCCAAAATGGTAAATGCGGTGAGCAATAGCGTGGTGCCAAAATTTACCATTGTCATTGGAAACAGTTATGGCGCCGGAAATTATGCCATGTGCGGAAAAGCGTATGACCCAAGGTTAATTGTTGCCTGGCCAAGTGCAGAGCTTGCCGTGATGAGCGGTAACAGCGCTGCCAAGGTATTGTTGCAAATAGAAACAGCATCGCTTAAAAAACAAGGCAAGGAAATTTCCGAAGAAGAAGAAAAGGCGTTGTACGATAAAATTAAAGCAAGATACGACCGGCAGATTTCGCCCTATTACGCAGCTTCAAGAATCTGGACCGATGCGGTAATAGATCCGCTGGACACAAGAAAATGGATTAGCATAGGGATTGAGGCTGCCAATCATGCACCTATCGAAAAACCATTTAATTTGGGGGTGATACAGGTTTGATTTTAGTATTTGACTAAAAATGAGTATCTTAGTTATACCTAACAAATACATTTTTAGCCATGGGAACTATAAAATCTTTAAACAAATGGGCTAATAAAAACAGCTATTACCCCATAGACCTGCTACGCATTGCGCTTGGTATTCTCCTCTTTTATCAAGGAGTATACTTTATGTCCAACCTGCCCATTCTCCTAGAACTTTACGAACCCATTAAGCCACTCATTGGCGATGTGCTTTTAGTACATTATATAGCACCTGCTCATTTTGTAGGTGGTTTTTTAATTGTTTTTGGATTGCTAACCCGCTGGGCAATTATTGCACAGTTACCTATTCTCGTAGGTGCTGTTCTCATCAATTTTGTGGGTACTATGAATACAAGCAATTTAATTTTGGCGTTGGCCGTACTATTGGTATGCGTATTCTTTTTATTTTACGGTTCAGGGAAACATTCGGTGGATAAGTACTTAAAAATGCACCAATAATTAAAAGGTGTTAACAGGCTTAATTTTTTCCTGCCTTCCGTTTACATACCGAAACCCTTTGGGACCCCAAAATCCTGCTTCTTCCAGCATGATACGTACATCTTTGTCCCATTCCTTAACATAGGTGGTGTTGTTTAGTTCTATAGCGTACACCGTATTGGGATGCAACGGATAATCACCATTTACAGGCACACCTTCCTGGCTGTCCCACATTCCCAGGGTTGTTCCAGAGCTGTGGCCGTACGTCCCCAAGGGATGTGTATAAATAGAAGGACGTAATCCTTCGGCTTTTCCTTCGGCAAGAGATTTTAAGAGAATTTCATTTCCTGTTATTCCGGTTTTAAAATTATTGGTGAAAATATCCTGTACGCGATTACCGGTTTCAAATGCTTCGGCTAAAAAACCGGGGACTCCTGTTTCGCCTTTTTTCAAAATATATCCGTGCTGCTGGCAATCTGTATTTAAGGTAATGTAAGTAATTCCGAAATCGCAATGAATTAAATCGCCAGGCTGGATAACATCGTCCTTTTTTGCTTTGCTAAAGGATTCGATATGGCTTTTCAATTTTCGTTCGCTTCGTTGTACATCTATGGTAGGATGAAACCAGGTCTCTAACCCCATATCTGTCACTTTCTGGCGCATCCACCACACCACATCGTCTGTAGTAGTTTTCCCTGGCGTAATAACTTTGCTGGAAAACGCTTCGTCTATAATATCGTGGGTTACTTTTACAAGGGTATTGTAGAGTTCCATTTCTTTTTCGGTTCGGGTTTCTATCCAGGCGATGGCAAGTGGCTCTGCGGAAACTAGTTTGGATTCAAAGTTCTGAGGGAGTGCTTCTTTTAGTTCTTGGAAATCGGTATGTACCAATCCGTCTGCAATTCCGAAGTATTTACTATAATTTACTGCAATTTTCTCTGGATTCCGTTCTTGTATAATCTCAACCAATCGTTGCCATTGGTCTGGTTGTTTCTCTTTATCCCAGGCGCTTTGTATGTTTTCACCTACATCGTATCGTGCTACGGCTAATTTTTCGATGGTATTTTCAGTTTTATTCCGGTAAAAAACCAGGATGGTTCTTCGGCGGGCATTAAGCCAGGTGGCGGGTAACATAGTTCGGATCACTGGATCTTCGTTATATTCCCGAGAAATCACCAACCACATATCTATGTTGGTGTCGTCCATTAATTTTGGCAACAAATTGTTGAAACGGTCTGCAAGGATTTCGTCCCGCATACTAGCGCGGTCTCGTTCAGGAAGGATTTGGGCTGAGCCAATTTCAGCAATAAAAATAGAGAGGAAACAAAAGAGTACCATGTTTTTCATAGAGAAAATTATTTTGGTTAAAAATACAACTTCACATCAAATTAAAAAAGGAGTTCCATTTCTGAAACTCCTTTTACCAACATCCTCAATTGTTTCTTCTCCGTAAGGGTGTTTAACTAAATACACCAGCATATTTTTCAATCAGACGAACTATAAGATCGTTTAACTTTTCAATTTCATAATTACTTGCAGTGGGTTCTAAGTGATCATTTCCTATACCACTATCATCTGTCAAGAAAACATACGTTCCGTTAGTGCTTATGCTGAAATACCTCATCAAAAATTCAACTTCTTTATTGGCATCACTCGCTACAATAGGAATAATTTTAATCCCTTTTTCTCTAGCCAATTCCATTTGCTCTTTAATTATAGTCACGTTTTCTTCAGTAAAATGTGGAGGAGCATCCAGAAGAAGAAACAAGAGCTTACTTTGTGCAGCTAAGTCCCAAGATTGCTGCATAGAAACTTTCAGGGCTTCTTCTACCGCTTCTTCATAGTCACCACCTCCATTAGCATTATGAGAAGCTAAAACATCCTTCATCTTTTCAATATTGGTATCAAAATCATACTGTTGCACTACAAATTCATCTCCTTGATCCCTATAAAATGTTAATGCCAATCGTTTTTGCTG
>PANU01000074.1 GCA_002707745.1 Flavobacteriaceae bacterium | reverse complement strand
CCGGCTTCCTGTTTCCGATCTTCACCATGCCCTACGTGCTGCAACTCTACACGCGGCTCTTCCCTGCGCAATATTTCGTGGATTTCTCGCGCGGTGTGGTTCTGAAAGGGGCGGGCCTGGCCGAGCTGTGGCCGTCGGTGCTGCTGCTGCTGACCTATACGCTGGTGATCTTTGCGCTCGCGGTCTGGCGTTTTAAAAAGAAGGTGGCGTGATGGGCGCACGTCTCGCAGGTCTGCTGGTGAAGGAGCTGATCCAGCTCCTGCGCGATCCGCTGATCCTGATCCTGATCCTCTGGCTTTACACGATCGAGGTCGTGATCTGCGCCTATGCGCTGTCCTTCGAGGTCGAGAACATGCCGCTGGCAGTCGTCGATCTGGACCGCAGCCCGCAAAGCCGCACCCTGGTGCAGGAGTTTCTCGCAACGGACGTCTTCGCCGATGCTGGCCGGCCCGCCAGCGCGACCGAGGCCGGTGCCTGGCTGCAGGACGGACGTGCCCGGGTGGCGTTGGTGGTGCCGCCGGGGTTCCAGCGCGAACTTCAGAATGATCGGACGCCTGAACTGCAACTGCTGCTGGACGGGGCGAACTCCAACATGGCGGCCCAGGCGCGGGGCTACGCCCTCGAGATCGTCGGGCGCTTCTCAATCAATGGCGGCAACAGCGGTGGGGTTGCGGTCGGACCGGTGCCGATGGTGCGGGTCTGGTATAACCCCGACCAGACCTTTACCGCCTTTATCGTGCTGTCGATGGTGGCGCTGGCCGCGCTGATGGTCGGCGTGATCCATCCCGCCGCGTCCATTGTGCGCGAGAAGGAAGCGGGAACGATCGAGCAATTGCGCGTCACGCCGATCCGGACGTTTGAGTTGTTCGTCGCCAAGACCCTGCCGACGCTGGTGATGGGACTTCTGTCGGTTTTTCCCAGCCTGTTGATCGTCTGGTGGTTCGGCATCCCGCTGCGCGGCAGTCTGCTTCTTTTCCTCGGCCTCACCGCAGTGTTCCTGCTCAGCGCCATCGCCATCGGTGTTCTGATCGCCAGCGTCAGCCGGTCGCTTCAGCAGGCGCTGCTGCTGGCGTTCTTCGGGCTCTTTCCGTTGATGTTCCTGTCTGGCACGCTGGCGCCGATCGAAAGCATGTCGAAAGTGCTTCAGATCGCCTCCCTGGCAAGCCCATTGCGCCACTACATGGACGTGACTCTGGGGATTTTCCTCAAAGGCGTAGGGATCCGCGAGCTCTGGCCGAGCGCGCTGTCACTGATCGCCATCGGCGCGCCGCTTTTCCTCGTCGCCTTCCGCATCTTCCGGCAGCGAGGAACCTGAGAGTTGCGGCGCGGCATCAGGATGCAGGCAACGACGTCACGAATCCCCTCTGAAAGAGCGAACACTTTGCCGAGCCACAGCTTGAGGCGGAAGGGGAGCATGTCATCACTCGTCTCCAGCGCATAGGCCACATCGCGGGCCAGATATGTGCAAGGCAGGTCTGATGACGGTGCCCATGGCCCTGTTGCGCGGAATACCTATCTGACAGCCAGACTGA
The DNA here is from genome assembly GCA_002707745.1 of Flavobacteriaceae bacterium. Taxonomy (GTDB): domain Bacteria; phylum Bacteroidota; class Bacteroidia; order Flavobacteriales; family Flavobacteriaceae; genus Marinirhabdus. The sequence goes on along the minus strand of PANU01000074.1, from coordinate 12,030 downwards.
ACTGATGCCGTCGGGTGCGCGAAAGCCACGCGCTACGTCCGCGCAACAACACAGACCATTGCGAAAGCCTACAGCCTGGCAGCGCTTCTGACGGAATTCGGGATAATTTCGAAAAAGATGAAACCTGCTGTCCGGAGGCCACAACGGACGGCAAACTACAGGCTGTGCCCTTCCCCCCGGTCGATATCCCGCGTGTTCTCGATCTCGTCGTCCCGCTCCAGCGCGCGTTTGTCCTCGCGGCCAAGCGTTTCGCGCGTTTTGTGCAGAACATTGTCCAGGCGCTCGCGGACAGAGGGTTTCCTGCTGTTTTCGGTGTCATCTCCTGCCTCAGCCTCGCGTGATTTTCCCAATATATCGCGGAGTCGTTCCTGCACCCGGTTGAGGTCGGATCGCTCTTCGCGTTGCGCGTCCGGTTCCGACACATCGCGATCCGGCCCCTCCCGTCCGACGATCCGCGACAGGCGCTCCCGCAAATCATCCGGATCACGCCCGGCGCTGCGATCCTTCGCAGCTGCCGCACGAAGCGCCGCCAGACCGGCCGATACGCGCCCCTGCCCGGCCTCCCGCTCCGCGCCATAGGTCTCCCGCGCCAGGTCGAGCCGCTCGCGCATTTCGGTAAACACAGCCCGCGCCTGGCGGGCGGCATGGACCACGGCCCCGCGCTCCGTGACCGGCACATATTCCCGGCCCTCGCGTTCGGCTGCCGCCCGCTCGCGCCGCTCCATGGAGTTGGCCGCCGGTCCCAGCTTCAGCTCCGGGTCACGGGCCAGCTCCTCGGCGGACAGGGCGTCACCGCGCTCCAGCGCAGCCTCGCGCTGCGCTTCGAGCGACCGGTGATCGACACGCTCGACCTCGCCGACACGCTCCAATGCGCGGTTCTGCAATTCGGCCCAGACACCGCGCATCTGCTCGATCTCGGCTCCGCCGGTTTTTGCGGAATCGAGCACCCGCGTCTTGGCAGTAAAGCCCTCCGCTTCAAGCTGCCGGGTGGTGGTCAGGACGTGCGCATGGTGGTTGCGCTGATCGCCTTCACGGTGCGGCGCGTGGATCGCAACATCGACGGCCACGCCGTAGCGGCTGACCAGCTCCTCGGCGAACTTGCGGGTGATCTGCGACCGGTCCTCGGCGCTGATCTCGGACGGCAGCGCCAGCTCCCATTCACGGGCAGTGACAGAGTTGCGCCGGGTTTCGCTGGCCTCCGCCTCGTTCCAGAGCGCGGACCGGTCCTGCGCCCAGACCGGGGCATGATCGGGGGCGATGATGAACGTCTCCTCGATGCCCTGCTTGCGGGTGTAGTCGTGGACACGCCCCTCGCGCTGGCACTCGATGCGTTCGCCGACGCGGTAGGCCGCTGCCGCTGTTGCGGTGCGCCCGGCGCTGCGTTTGATCGTCTTCACGGAGAGGTGGTAGCTGGCCATGCGCCCTACCCTCCCGCAGACGATAAACGCGGCCGATGCGGGCGGCTGCTGACCCCGGTCAATGCCCCGACATTGGCCACCGTGTCAGCCGTCCTTTTCCATCCGGCCCGCGCTCCATAACGCTGGGGCCGGAGGGGAAAAGACAGCCCGCCCGAAACGGCCCGAAGGGTCTCTGAGGCGCGGGCTTGCCGGGGGCAAACCCGGCTTCCGTCAGGGGCGACAGCACCACAAACGGAAGGCTCCCGGAACGGAGACGCCAGCGGCAGACCGGCCCCCACCGTGGGGCATCGGGCGAGCTGCTGGCGCGACGGAACGGGACGCGATCCAACGTCAGCCGTTGGCCTGGGATGGTTTGGAAGGGGCGGCGCGCCCTTCCATGTCGATGCGCTCCGCATCGAAGGGGTCTGCCATCGGCTGGGGCTTTGCCCCGGAGAGATCGCACGCAAATCTCGGAACCGCAGGTGGAGAGTTTGCATAAGTGCGCCCTTGTCCTTTACAGGCCTACGGATAATCGCTTGCAGTTGACCTGGCAACAGAATATTCAACCAAGAGAATTTGGCAACGTGGGAATAGACGCTTGGCTGAGACAGAACTTGAGAAGGCGGAAAAGCGCTATGCCCAGGCCAAGGCGCGGCTCCAGGGCATCCGCAACCGGGAAGCGACAAAGCAGCGTAAACTGGATACCCGGCGCAAGGTGATCCTGGGCGGCGCTCTGCTCGATCTGGCGGAACGCGACAGCGGTGCAGCGGCAATGCTGGATCGGCTGGTGCGCAACCTGCCCCGAGAGCAGGATCGGAAGGCGTTTGCGGATTGGGACAGGCCGGGTGCGCCCCCCTCCCCTGCCCCGGCATCGGACGCGCGGGGATCGGATACGGACGGCACATCCTGATGCGGGCGATGATCTCCGTCTTCGGGTCTCTGTTCCATGTTTTGCAACGTGTGATCTTCACCCCCGTTCTGCTCGGCTGGCTGGTTCTCTGGCTGGCATTGGGAAGCGCGGTCGGGATGGTGATCGCGACGCCGTTCATCTTCGGCATCTTCAACGAACCTCCCGGCGAGAGCGCCTGGCACTGGCTGGTTCTTGCGCCCTTCATGTTCGTGGGTGGTGTCTTCGCCTTCCGGGACTGGCTCATGCGCTCCGGTGCGGAATCCTTCTTCGGGCTGAACCGCGACAGTCACGGCTCGGCCCGCTTCGCCAACCGCAAGGAGCTGAAGAAACTGGAAGGGACGGACGGGCTACTGATCGGACGCAATCCGCACACCGGGCGGTTGCTGCGTTATGACGGGCCTGCGCATCTGCTGACCCTTGCACCGACGCGGGCGGGCAAGGGTGTCGGCACCGTGATTCCGAACCTGCTGGCGGCGGAACGCTCGGTTCTGGTCATCGACCCCAAGGGCGAGAATGCCCGGATCGCCGGAAAGGCGCGTCAGCGGTTCGGGACCGTGCATGTCCTCGATCCGTTTGAAGTCTCCGGGATGCCGTCTGCGGCGTATAACCCGCTTGATCGGCTGACGCCTGACAGCCTCGATCTGGGCGAGGATGCGGCGTCCCTGACAGAGGCGCTTGTGATGGACCCGCCGGGCCAGGTCTCGGAAGCGCACTGGAACGAGGAAGCCAAGGCCATCCTCGGCGGGCTGATCATGTTCTGCGTCTGCCATGAGGATCGGAACCGCCGGTCTCTGGCCACCGTTCGGGAATATCTCACCCTGCCCCGGGATCGGGTGCGGGCGCTGCTGGAACTGATGCAGGACAGCGATGCGGCGGGCGGTCTGATCGCCCGCGCCGCCAACCGGTTCCTCGGCAAGGCGGATCGCGAAGCCGCCTCGGTCCTGTCGAACGCGCAACGCCACACCCACTTTCTGGACAGCCCCCGGATTGCCAACGTCCTGTCGCGCTCGGATTTCCACTTCTCGGACCTGCGCCACCGCATCACGTCGGTGTTTCTGGTGCTGCCGCCCAACCGCATGGACGCCTACAGCCGCTGGCTGCGTCTGCTGGTCTCTCAGGCCCTCCAGGACATCGCACGGGACGCAGAAGCCTCTGTAGGCGCTCACACGCCCTCTCAGCGCCTCAGGACGCCGGTTCTCTTCCTGCTGGACGAGTTTGCCGCCCTGGGCCGTCTGGAAGCGGTGGAACGCGCCATGGGGTTGATGGCGGGCTATGGCCTCCAGCTCTGGCCCATTTTGCAGGACATGAGCCAGCTCAGGGACCTCTACGGCGAACGGGCCGGAACCTTCATCGCCAATGCCGGGGTGCAGCAGGTGTTCGGGGTGAACGACTTCGAGACGGCCAAATGGCTGAGCCAGATGATGGGGCAGGAAACCACCGGCTATCAGACGGACAATTTCAAGCCGGGGGATGCGCCCAGCATTAGCAACAATCTCACCGGACGTGATCTGCTGACCCCGGATGAGATCATGCAGCTCCGCCCGGAAAACCAGCTCCTGCGGGTGCAGGGACAGGCGACGGCCGTGGCCCAGAAGCTGCGCTACTACGCAGACCGCGAATTCGAGGGGCTGTTCGGCCCCGCAGACCCATTGATCCGGAAAGGATACCCAAGATGACAACTGCCTCCCCTGCCCTTCCCGATGATGAGCTGCGCGAAACCCTCGATCTGCTCTCCACGGTCATGGCCAGCGTGTCGGACCGGGTCGATTCCCAGACGGAAGTGCTGAATCGGGTGAACAAGACGGCGACGGAAGCGCGCCAGGCGGCGTTCGCGGCCAAGGCCCAAACCGATCCGAAGCACTACGGCGAACTGGTGGGCGAAACCATCGACGGGAAGATCGGTGACACCCTGATCCGGCTGGCGCGATTTGCGGTCGACCTGGGGCAGCAGACAATGGCGACGGACAGGGTTCTGAAACAGGCAGAGGAAGACAAGCTGGCCATTCTCAGGCAGGTGCGGGACCGCGAGAACAGGGCGGAACGTCTGAAACGCGTCCTGCCCTGGTTCGGTCTGGGTGCTGTCGTTCTGGCTCTGGCGATGACCGTCGCCCTTCCCCGCTTCTTGGCCAGCTACCCCTCCACATGCGCTGTCATCGGCGGTATCTGGCGAACGACGACAACGGGTGTGGATGCCTGCGTGTTCTACCAGCCGTAACGGGTGGGAACCGTCGATGCCGGTGTTTGGCCGAAAGCTGGGTGTTATATATGTGTTAGAGTCTGTGTTACGCGAATCATCGTCCTCACTAAGCTGTTGAAATAAAATGTAGAAACTGCCCTGTTTTCTGTCGTCGGTGGGTGATATTACGATAGTCGGTGGGTGATATTACGAAAGATGGTGTGTGATATTACGAAACTCCTCTGGTGGGTGATACTACGAACCGCTTGCGCCGGTGTGTGATATTACGAATAGTATGATGATGGTGGGTGAAATTACGAAACAGGATCGAACGCCGCTGCTCCCCTTGCGTCACGCACAGGGCGACTTCTTCGTGTGCGATATTTTTGACGCTGCGCCTAAAGGCGACATGGCCTCGATGGCGCACCCTATCTTCATTCTCTCGACCAAGCCGGATACGAAAAAACGCCGCTATGTGGCTACTGACGGCAAGAGCTATGTCGAAATCAGGCCGAACATGATCGGCCTTGCCACGGTCCATGATCGTGACGTGCTGATCTACTGTATTTCGCAGGTCATGGCTGCACTGAACGATGGCAAGAAAGTCCACCGGACCTTGCGGTTCAAGGCATACGATCTGCTTGTTGCTACCAATCGTCCCGTCGCCGGAACCGGCTACACCGGCCTCAAGGCTGCGCTGGAGCGGCTACAGGGAACCCAGATCGAAACGAACATTACCACAGGTGGCGTCGAACAGATTGATGGTTTCAGTCTGATTGATCGCTATCGGATCGTGCGTGAAACCCGCGACGGTCGGATGCTCGATCTTGAAGTTACCCTCTCCGATTGGGTTTTCAATGCGATTGCTGGCGATGATGTCCTGACACTGAACCGTCGCTACTTTCAGCTTCGCAAACCTCTGGAGCGTCGTCTTTATGAGCTGGCTCGCAAGCAATGTGGCACCCAGCCGGAATGGAAATGCGGCCTTGAGAAACTAAAGGACCGCACCGGCTCGACATCCTCGGACAAGGAATTTCGACGGCTTGTGAAGGCGATCTGCAAAGCCGACGAGGAACACAATCACATGCCGGACTATGCTTTCCGACTGGAAGCCGACATTCTGACGGTTAAGCCGAAACCGGAGTTTCTTGATACCTACGCGACAAAGCCCCAACAGGATCGGCTGACCGGCGGCTACATTCTGCCTCTATCACCGGATACACTCGAACGGGCGCGGGAGCTTGCGCCGACATGGGACATCAATGTCCTTGTCGGGGAATGGCGAACCTACGCTGCAAGACAGAAAGAGCCTCCGAAGAACCCGGATGCCGCGTTTCTTGGGTTCTGCAAGAGTTGGTATAAAAAGAGAGGCCGTAATGGCTGGTAGAGTAATTACTCAAAAGATCATTTACTCAAATACTCAACCCATAGATCGCGGGTGATGCTGGATATAGTCCGGCCTTCTTCCGCTGCCCGCCCCTTGATGCGGCGATAGAGCGAGTCCTCGATCTCCGCGTTCAGACGACGCTTCTTCTCGTTCGTTTCGGTCACGTCGCTCAGTAGCTTCGACTTGATCTCGTCGCGCTGGCTCGGTCGTTTGCTCGAAAGTGCCATCACGCACCCTCCCCGTCTATGAAGGCGAGAATTTCGTCTGTCAGGGCGTTTACCTCCGCCAAGGCATCGGCGTTCTTGCTGTCAAATACCGTGCCTCCTTCGCTCGCGGTCTGGGGATAGACCTGCCGCTGCGTGATATGTGTGGTGAACACACCCAGCCCCTGTTCCGCGAGTGCCGTGACGATCTCGTCGCCAAGACGTGTTCCGGCGATTGCACGGCTGATGATGAAGCGCGCCGCAGGCTTGCCGTCCGTCACTTCCTGACGGGCCTTGATGAACTCCACCAGGTCCGATGCGGCCCACAGGTCGTAGGGGCTGGGTGTCACCGGGATAAACACGAAATCGGTGATCTTGATGCTCGCGGCGATCATGTCCTCCAGCTTGGCCGCGCCATCCACCATGACAAAATCGTAGGCGGCGGCGACATTCGGCAGACTTTTGACGTTGTTTGCCCGGTCCAGCGCGACAAGGGGCAGGGGGTTCTCTTCGTTGGCCGCGTGCCAGTCTCGGGCGCTGCCCTGCGGATCGGAATCGACTATCAGAACCTTGTGGCCGCGCTCGTGCAGCGAACGGGCAAGGTTCGTGGTGATAGTCGTTTTACCGCTGCCACCCTTGGGATTCAGTATCGAGATAATCGGCAAGTCAGCCACCTTGTGTAAATGAGTTTTTACTCAAATGAGTATATACTCATCCTATCACGACACAGTGGTGTAATCTATAGAGGCTTGGCGTCCAGCAAAACAAATCTGACCGCGCCAGTGCTTGGCTTACTGAACCGCCGACTTACGCAGCACATCGTTGATCCGGCTTTGCCAGCCTGGACCTGTCGCTTTGAACTTTGCGACCACATCCTGATCCAGCCGGATCGACACCGGCACTTTGGGATTCTTGGACCGTGGACGTCCGCCGACATTTTTGCGCATGTTCTCGGCTAGGGCCGGGAAAGCCTCCGTGAATGGCTTTGCCTTGGCGATTTGGTCGTCTGTCACCTCAGCTGCGTCAGGATCGCTGGCAATCATCTTCTGAATGCGGGCTTCCTCCGCGTCAGAGATAGGTGTGTGCTTCTTGGCATTCATAGCAGGCTCCTTTCCTTGCGGCTTGCAGGGCGCATGGAGATAACCGACACGCCTTCCGTTCCCAGAACAGCAAAGACCACGGCGATGGTGCCATCGTTCATGCGCCCTATAGCCATGTAACGGTTTTCCTTTGCAGGGACCGTCACGGCGTCGAGGAAAAACCATTCATCAAGGTCAGCAAAATCCAACCCATGCCGTGCAAGGTTGGCCTGCCGTTTCGGCTCATCCCAGACAATCATTATCATAGTTTTTGTATATACGAAAACCAAACGAAACGTCAAGGCACTGCTTCGGCAACCGCTCAAGCCCGCCGCACCGTCCGTTCACTGACCTTAAACAGCCGCGCGATTTCAGGAACAGCGCGGTGGTCCTGGTCCCTCATACGCCGCACTTCGACTTTTTGGGCGGCTGACAGGGCAGGGGGTCTGCCACCGATCCGTCCGCGCTTGCGAGCTGACGCCAAACCCTCTTTCGTCCGCTCGGAAATCCGTTCTCGCTCGAACTGCGCGATGGATGCAAAGACGTGGAACACAAGACGGCCGGCCGGTGTCGTCGTGTCGATGTCCTCGGCCAGGGACCGGAAGCCGACACCGCGCTCGCCGATGGTCTCCACGATCTCCAGAAGGTCTTTGAGGGACCGAGCCAGGCGGTCATATTTGGTGACGGTCACAACATCGCCGTCGCGGAGTTGGTCCAGCATCCTGTCCAGCTCTGGCCGCTGGCGCTTCGATCCGCTGATCTTGTCTGCGAAAAGTTTGCCAGCTCCGGCTGCTGTCAGCGCATCGGTCTGGGTATCAAGGTTTTGGTCGTCCGTGCTGACGCGGGCATATCCGATAATCATGGTTCACTGTGACAAAAACCTGCCAAAACTGCAAAGGTTTTGCCGGGGGATTTTGTCACGTCTAAGCGGTTGATCCTGCGTGGGGCAGGGCAGGGCGGCCAAAACGGCCGATATTGGTGAAAAACTCGACACACTACATGTTGTGTTTGATGGCACACTGCACAACGCGGGATGGTTGACCGTGCTAACTACTCGGATATACTCCCGTAACTTGTCCCGAGTGCCTTTATGACGTATCGATCTCAATGATCGAGGTGCCGTTGGTGCCGCCTTGCGCCGTCTTCGGAATCCGGTGTCTTTATTCTGAAAGGAGTTCCCGATGCGCAATACTTGGATTTGGACCGCGCTCGTACTTCTCGTGATCGCCGGGGGCTCCTACGGCATTTATGCCTTTCTCCGACCCGCACCGCTTCCCGAGCAGGTTCTTTACGCAAATGGCGTCGTGGAGGGCACGGAAATCCGGGTTTCCGCCGAAGTGGCCGGCCGCGTCGTGGAAAACAATCTCGTCGAAGGCGCGTTGGTTGCCGAGGGCGACTTGCTGGTGAGGCTCGACGACACCGATGCCAGGCTGAACAAAGCCCGCGCGGAAGCGGAGATTGAAGCGCTTGCGGCGGAACTCAGGCGCGCGGAAAGCGAACTGGAAGTAGCCCAGCATCATCTCGGAACAGCCGAGATCGAGCTGGACCGGGTGCGGGAACTCGAGGAACGCGGTACGGTCCCGGCCCAGACGTTGGACATCGCCCAGAATGCGTTTCACGCCGCGCAAGGTAATGTGACAGCGCTTGAGGCTGGAACAACCGCGATGGGCAAGCGCATCATCGCCGTGCGGCGCGAGATCGACCTTCTCGACAATCAGATGTCCAAGACCCGCATCACCGCGCCGCTGACCGCCACCGTGCTGATCCGGGCGGTCGAACCGGGCGAATTCGTTCAACCGGGACAGCCCTTGGTCACGATGCTCGATCTTACCAGCGCGGAGGTCCGTGTGTTCATTCCCGAAAGCCGGATCGGACAGGTGGAGCTCGGCGCGCCCGCGCGCCTGCGCGTGGATGCCTTCCCCGACCGGCTGTTCGAGGCACGGGTCGCGAGGGTCGATCAGACCGCGCAATTCACGCCGCGTGACATCCACATGCCGGACGAAAGGGTGCGTCTGGTCTTCGGCGTGGTGCTCGTGATCGACAATCCCGACGGCGTGCTGAAACCGGGGATGCCGGCCGATGTCTGGATCCTGTGGCAACCCGATGCCGGATGGCCCGACCGGCTGTTCGTGCCGACATAGCAAAGGGTCCGCCATGGCAACGAACGACATGGTCATTGAAGCAGAGGGGCTCGGGCGCCGGTATCGGTCAGTCCTGGCGTTGAGCGACATCGACATCGAGATCGGTGTTGGCGAGATCGTCGGCCTGGTCGGGCCGGACGGTGCCGGAAAGACGACGCTCCTGCAACTTTTCGCGGCGATCCTCGATCCCAGCGAAGGTCGGTGCCAGGTCTTGGGTCACGACACGGTGAACGAGGCTGCGCAGATCACGTCGAAGATCGGCTACATGGCCCAGGGTTTCACACTCTACGACCGGCTGACCGTGGCCGAGAACCTGTCCTTCGCCGCCAAGATCCGCGGTGTGCCGGGCGGGGACTACATGGCCCGACGCCGCCGACTGCTCGACATGGCTGGGCTGACGCCCTTTCTCGACCGGCGCGAGGGGGCGCTGTCGGGGGGGATGCGCAAGAAGCTCGCACTCTGCGCCAACCTGATCCACGAGCCGCCGCTACTGCTTCTCGACGAGCCCGGGCTCGGGGTCGATCCGCTCTCGCGCCGGGAGCTTTGGCAAATCCTCGACGACTTCCGCAGCGAGGGAGCGACGATCGTGCTTTCGACATCCTACATGGACGAGGCCGACCGCTGCGACCGCGTGGCGTTTCTGGACCGCGGCCGGCTGATGGCGCTCGGGCGACCCGACGAACTGCGCGCGCAGGCGAAGGGGCTGGTCCATTCCATCGTCTCGGACCGGCCAGCGGAAGCCGAGGCGGCACTGCACGGAATGGCCGGGGTCTTGGGCATCCAGTGGCGCGCCGACAGCGTGCGTTTCGTGATGAAGCCGGGCGCAGATATTTCGCAGGATGAGAAGGCGCGTATGGACGCCCTTGGACAGCTCGCATTGGCGGAGCCGGGGATGGAGGACGTGTTCACGATCCTGCGCGGGGATGAGTCCGTACCGGGAGAAGCCGAGACCGCTGTGGCGACCCGGCCCGCCGCCCGTGCCGCAACAGGCAAGACCGGAGAGATCGCAACCAAGGGGCTGACCCGCCGCTTCGGCGATTTCGTCGCGGTGGGAGATGTCACCCTCACCATCGCACCGGGCGAGATTTTCGGTCTGCTCGGAGCGAACGGCGCGGGCAAGACGACGCTGATCCGCATGCTTTGCGGGCTGTTACCGCCCTCGTCAGGCAGCGCGACGGTGGCGGGCGTGGAGGTCACGTCGGACCAAGGTCAACTGCGGCAGCGCATCGGCTACATGTCGCAACGGTTTTCGCTCTATCCCGATCTGACCGTTGGCGAAAACCTGTCATTCTTCGCCAGCGCATACGGACTGTCGCGGCGCGATGCGCGCGAGGCGATCGGCTGGGCGGTGGAGATGACCGGACTCGGTGGCCAGCATGGTGAGATGGTGGCACGTCTTTCCGGTGCGGTGCGCCAGCGCGTGGCGCTTGGCTGCAGCATCCTGCACCGCCCGGCGGCGCTGTTCCTCGATGAGCCGACCTCGGGCGTCGATCCGCTGGCGCGGTTCCGGTTCTGGCGCCTGATCCGGATCCTCGCCGAAGGGGGAATGACGGTTCTCGTGACCACCCATAATCTGGAGGAAGCGGCCTATTGTCACCGTCTTGGCCTGATGGACATGGGTCGCATGATCGCCATCGGTGACCTGTCGGCACTGCGCGCGCATTTTCCCGGGCGGGAGTTGGCAACGGCGGAGGATGTCTTTCTGGCCTTCATGGAACGCGAGCGGGCCAGGCCGCAGTCGGAGAGAGCCGCCTCATGAAGCTGTCGCGGATCTTCGCCATCGTCGAGAATGAAACGAAGGAGATCGTCCGGGATCCAGTTACCGTCGCGGTGGCGTTGCTCATACCGCTGGTGATGTTGTTCCTGTTCGGGTACGCGATCTCGTTCGATGTGGACAACGTCGCGATGGGAGTGCTCGACCATGACCGGTCGGCGGAAAGCCGGGCGCTTGTCGATCGCTTTCTGGCCAGCGGGTATTTCGCCATGGCCGAGAGTTACCAAAGCGCAATCGAGGCCGAGACCGCGTTGCAGCGCGGTGCCGTCACGCTTGCGCTGATCATTCCGCCAGGTTTCGCGGACCAACTCGCGGGGGGGGAACCCGCTCCGGTTCAGGCGCTGGTGGATGGGACATTCTCGGCAACCGCCAATCTGGTGGCGGCCTATGCCAACGCGATCATCACCGGTTTCGGTGTCCAGACGGCACCGCCGATCGAAGTGGCGGCGCGCGTCTGGTACAATCCCGCGCTGCGTAGTGTGAACTTTGTTGTGCCCGGCCTGTTCGGCGTTATCCTCATGGCCTTCCCGCCGCTTCTGACCGCTCTCGCGATCACCCGCGAAAAGGAGACCGGTTCGATCCAGCAGATATTCGCCTCGCCGGTGACGCCGGTGGAGTTCCTGTCCGGCAAGCTGATCCCTTACGGGCTGATCGCGTTCCTGCAGATCGTCATGGTGATCGCGGTGGGTTTCCTCTGGTTCGCGGTTCCGCTGAAGGGCAGTCTCGGTCTGCTGTTCGGGGTCGGCATGATCTATGTCTTCACCACGGTCGGGATTGGCCTTCTCGTCTCGACGATCACCAGCAGTCAGCTTGTCGCCATGCTGCTGACACTGATCCTCTCGCTGATGCCGTCTTTCCTGTTTTCCGGCTTCCTGTTTCCGATCTTCACCATGCCCTACGTGCTGCAACTCTACACGCGGCTCTTCCCTGCGCAATATTTCGTGGATTTCTCGCGCGGTGTGG
>PANU01000073.1 GCA_002707745.1 Flavobacteriaceae bacterium | reverse complement strand
ATCCCCTGCAATTCCGCCACCAATCTGGAAGAAACCAATGCCTTTTTCAGAATTATCAGTATACCAATCGGCCAGGAAGGTCATATACTCTATTCCGCTTTTCATTGTAGATGCTTTCAATTCTCCTTTCAGTACATAGCTGGCAAAAATATTCCCCATAGTACTGTCTTCCCAGCCTGGGCATACAATTGGCAGGTTTTTTTCGGCCGCGGCGTACATCCATGAATCTTTTAAATCTATTTCGTAGTATTCTTCCAGAACGCCGCTCAACAACAATTTGTACATGTACTCATGGGGCAAATAACGTTCTCCATTTGCTTCGGCATCTTTCCATATTTTCACAATGTGTTCTTGTATTCTGCGGAACGCTTCTTCTTCCGGAATACAGGTATCTGTCACGCGGTTTAAGCCCTTTTCCAGCAAATCCCATTCTTCCTGAGGGGTTAAATCGCGGTAGTTTGGCACGCGTTTGTAATGGCTATGGGCAACCAGATTCATAATATCTTCTTCTAGGTTTGCACCGGTACAGGAGATAATATGTACTTTATCCTGACGAATCATTTCAGCAAAAATCTTTCCCAATTCTGCTGTACTCATGGCTCCTGCCAGGGAAACCAGCATTTTAGCACCGCCGTTTAATTGGTCTTCGTACCCTTTGGCGGCATCTACCAGCGCTGCTGCGTTAAAGTGTAAGTAGTATTTTTCTATAAATTCTGTAATCGCTCCTTTAGTTGTCATTGTCTGTATCTTTAAATTTAGAAATGGTGTTTTTGTCTGAAAAATTACTTTCAAATTCTACATCGGTATCTTCCCCGGCAAATTTGTAGCTAAGCATTTTGTAATACAACTTAGCGGCAAGAAAATCTGAAGATTTGTCTTCGGCTCTTGGCATTAGTTCTACAATATCGAAACCAACCACATTTTTTGCTTCAAACACCTGTTTTAGAAAATCTAAAGTTTCGTACCAAAACAATCCGCCAGGCTCCGGAGTACCTGTAGAAGGCATGATAGAAGGGTCTAGCGCATCCAAATCGAAGGTAATAAACACGTTATCCCCCAGGGCATCTATCACATTATCCATCCAGTATTCGTCGGTTGCCATATCGTGTGCAAACCATGTTTTATCTTCATCCATAACGGTAGTTTCGGCCACGTCCATACTACGAATCCCCACCTGTATTAAATTAGTTGTCTGGCTGGCTTCATACACAGCACAGGCATGGTTGCATTTGGAACCTTCATATTCTTTACGAAGATCTGCGTGGGCATCTATATGAAGTACGGTAAGGTCGTCAAAACATTCATTAAAGGCACGAATAGTACCGATTGAGATACTGTGCTCCCCTCCAAAAATGGTTACAAACTTGTTCCGAAGAATGAGCTCTTTTGTTTTTTTATGAACTTCTTTCACCATGGCTTCTGGCGAACTGTTTTCTGTAATCGCTTCGGTTAGGTGAATTCCTTGTTTGTAAACCTCGGTTTGGGTTTCAATATCATACAATTCCATATTATCTGAAGCGTGTAAAAAAGCTTCCGGTCCTTTGTCGGCTCCTTTTTGAAAAGTACTGGTACCATCGTAAGGTACAGGAATTAAAACAATTTTTGAAGTTTCCAATGCGGCATATTCCTTTGGGATGCCTGCGTATGTTCTGGTGTTCATTTTAATAATTATTTATTTGATAATTCTGGTTGTTGTGATTTTTTCTTTTCTTCATCAGTGGCATTTCCATAGCCTAAAATACCCAAGAGTTGCTCACTGGTTTGTTGTGCCGAAAAAAGTTTATGGGTAATCTTTCCGTTTTTGTCCTTATCTATTAAAATATGTTTGGGGCTGGGGATCAGACAATGCTGTAAGCCACCAAAACCCCCTATGGTTTCCTGGTAGGCTCCGGTATTAAAAAATCCTATGTATAATGGTTTTTCTTTTTTATACCTTGGAAGATAAATAGCATTCATATGCTGTTCACTGTTGTAATAATCGTCACTATCACAGGTTAACCCACCCAGCAGAACACGTTCATACTCATCGTTCCAACGGTTTACAGCCATCATAATAAAACGTTTGCTTATAGCCCACGTATCGGGTAAAGTGGTAATAAAAGATGAGTTAATCATATTCCATTTTTCACGGTCATTCTGTTGTTTTTGGTACAGAATTTCATAAATGGCGCCCCCGCTCTCACCTACGGTAAAGCTTCCAAATTCGGTAAAGATATTAGGAACAGGCACTTCGGCTTCTGTACAGGTTATGTTTATTTGATTAATAATTTCGTTAATCATGTACTCATAATCATAGTCAAACGCCATGGAGTTTTTTATAGGGAAACCACCTCCAATATTTAAGCTGTCCAGGGTAGGGCAAATCTTTTTAAGCTTTGTGTATACTTTTAAACATTTCACCAATTCGTTCCAGTAATACGCATTATCTCTAATTCCTGTATTAATGAAAAAGTGAAGCATTTTGAGTTCTACTTTGTCATTGTTTTTTATCTGGTCTTCATAAAAGGGAACAATATTTTTATATCCAATACCCAATCTGGAGGTATAGAATTCAAATTTTGGTTCCTCTTCACTGGCTATTCGTATCCCAACTTTAAAATCGCCGTTTATTTCTTCTGAAAGCAAAGAAAGCTCTTCATAATTATCAATTACCGGAATACAGTTTTCCTGTCCGTTGTTTATAAGACGGGCTATATTCTGAATGTATTGATCACGTTTAAAACCATTACAAACCACATAGGTCTGGTCTGTTATTTTACCCTCGGCTTTTAAATTTTCAACAATATTTATATCGAATGCTGAAGAGGTTTCAATATGAATATCATTTTTCAAGGCCTCGTGCAATACGTGTTTAAAATGGGAACTTTTTGTACAATAGCAGTAATTATAGGTTCCCTTATAATCATTTTTTTCAATAGCATCTGCAAACCATTTTTTGGCACGTTGGATGTTATCTGAAATTTTTGGTAAATAAGTAAACTTGAGCGGGGCACCATATTCTTCCACTAACTCCATAAGGTCTATGTCGTGAAATGTGAGGGTATCCTCTTTGAGTTTAAATTCTGGTTGAGGAAAATGATACGTTTGATCTATAAGATCAATATATTTAGTGTTCATGTAATGTATTTTGGTTGTATAAAAATAAAGAATAGCGATAGCGTTTCCACAGTAAACCTACGGAATAACATTAATTTAACGCTACCAATTATATACGAATAGGGTTTAGCCAATAGGCCAAACGAGATGCGATGCCCTTTGTTTTAATAACGGGGCCTTCAATTGTTGGAGTAACGGAAGCTAGCTTTAAATTTCGGTATTCCGCCTGGCGGTATGCTTTTGAATATGACTTCCTGATCTTCAAAAGCCCGAACATATAAACTGGGTTCAAATTGTTCAGCTAAAACGGCACAAATGTAATTTATTTTTTGATTGAGAATATTTTTTTAACAAATTTTAAAAAGGGTTGCTTTAACTCTAATTTATTTTAATAAAAAAGTCCTGCCTTAGCAGAACTTTTTTACTCTTATATTCCATTAGGTACTACAACATAGAGAATAATTCTACCTCACGTTTGGTCAAAATTTTCCAGCGTCCTCTCGGTAAATCTTTTTTCGTAAGGTGTGCGATGGTCACACAGTCTACTTTAACAACATTATAGCTTAAGTGATCGAAAATAGTTCGGATGATACTGTTCCCCATATTTTTAATCTTAAGTCCAATTTCTTTTTTGGGTGCATTATCTACATAACTCACTTCTTCAACAAATACTTTTTCTCCATCGATTAAAAGACCTTCTTTTATTTTATCCAGGTCCGATGCTTTTAAGTTTTTGTCCAGCTCTATATGAAACAAGCGCTCCATTCCCTTGCTGTGTAGTTTATTTACAAGTTTATCGTCGTTAGTAAATAAGATTAATCCTGTGGCATTTCGACCCAACCTACCTATGGGCTTTACGTGGGCACTGGTAGCGTTGCTAATTAAATCCATTACTGTTAAGCCTTTGCTCTCGCTTGTAGTTGTGGCTACAGATTTTGGTTTATTCAGCAAAATATAGGTAGCTGGCTCTGGGTTTATACGGCGACCATCAAAGCGAACATCGTCTTCCAGTTTTACTTTATAACCCATTTCGTTTATAACCTTGCCGTTTACAGTCACCAGGCCGGTAGCAATAAATGTATCTGCTTCACGACGGGAGCATACACCACTATTGGAAATATATTTATTTAAACGAATTCCTTCTCTCTTGCCAGCTTTTTGCTTAGCCTCAACTTCGTTTTTTGGTGTAACAGGTCGCACAGGAGCATTTCCTCTCCCAGAAGGTTTATTACGATGTTCTCCTTTAAATGGTCCATTACCCTGGGCACTGCTTTTACCCTTTCCAGTATTTTTCCCTCTTCCTGAAGTCTTGCCTTTTCTACTATTATCTTGTCTGCTCATATTTCGACTTTAGTTTATCCTGAGCCACTCGAAGGGCTCCTTTACTGTGGACATTTCTTTACTGTACTAAAAATTAGCACATTGTTATTTTTTGCAAAGATACATTTTAAACTATGAGTTTCGTGCTACCAAATACGAAGGTTATCTTAAAATCTAAACTATTTAGATTTATAGCTCCTGATCCTGCCTTTTACAACCTAACTCTTTGAACCATACTGTTTCATAGCCTGGCGTTCGACCTAAGCCCAAAAATGAATTATAAGTATGTGCTCATGCAGGTAGTAAGAAATACTTTATAAGCTCTTTTTACTCCAGGACATTTAATTTTGCAAACCTCAGCAACAATTTTTTTAATCCGCCATTTTCGAAGTTAATCTCAGCTTTGGTATCGGCACCTGTGCCTTCAATTTTAGTTATCTTCCCTTTCCCAAAGCGAACGTGTTCTACTACTGTTCCTACGTTTAGGTTTGCTTTGGAGGCATCAAAATTTTTATCGCTACTGCTGGTCACTGGCTTTAACCTTCGTAATTTCCGAAGCTGTTCTTCGGTTGGCCCTTTTGGCGGGCTTCCTGCTGTGGGTTTGCGTAAACGAAGTTTGCTTCGGTCTACGTCTTCAAAAATATCGGCATCCAGCAAGGGCTTGTACCGTTGTTCTGTTATGGGCGTGAGGTATTCCAGGAAGTTTTCGTCTATTTCTTCAATAAACCGGCTGGGTTCTGCATCTATTAATTTTCCCCAGCGATAACGACTTTGGGTATACGTAAGATATGCTTGTTTTTCGGCTCGGGTTAAGGCCACGTAAAACAAGCGGCGCTCTTCTTCCAGCTCTGCACGAGTGTTCATACTCATGCCACTGGGAAACAACTCCTCTTCCATCCCTACTATATATACGTACGGAAATTCTAACCCTTTTGCCAGGTGAACAGTCATTAATGCCACGCGGTCTTCATCGCCCTTGTCGTTATCCAGATCGGTTGCTAAGGCTACATCTTCCAGAAATTCGGCCAAAGATCCTGTGGTATCTGCCAGTTCTTTTTGTTCTTCCACAAAATCGCGCATCCCGTTAAGCAGTTCTTCAATATTTTCTATACGGGCAATTCCTTCAGGGGTTCCGTCTTTTTTAAGTTCGGTAACCAGCCCTGTTTTTTTGGTAACGTGTTCTGCAATTTCAAAAGCATTGTAGGTCTGATTTAAAACCTGGAAACTTTCAATCATTGTGGCAAAATTCTGAAGTTTATTCTTGGTACCACTATTTATTTTTAATTCAGCTCCAATTTTATCCAGCGCACGTATTACTTCAAACATAGAACGTCCATAATGGTTTGCAGCCACGGTTAATCTTTCCAGAGTAGTTTGCCCAATGCCTCTTGCGGGATAATTAATTACCCGTTTTAGCGCTTCTTCGTCTTTCGGATTTAAAATTAAGCGTAAATACGCAATCACATCTTTAATTTCTTTCCGCTGATAAAAGCTAAGTCCGCCATAAATACGATACGGAATATCTTTTTTTCGAAGCGCATCTTCAATAGCACGGGATTGCGCGTTAGTACGATACAGCACTGCAAACTCCCCATGTTTTGCCTGCTCATTCATTTCGGTCTCAAAAATATTGCCAGCTACAAAACGTCCTTCATCACCATCGGTCATGGTACGGTTTACCTTGATCTTAGCGCCTTCATCATTGGCTGTCCATACAATTTTATCGAGACGGGTTTTATTTTTTTCAATAATACTATTCGCAGCATTTACGATGTTCTTTGTAGATCGGTAATTTTGTTCCAGACGGTACACGTTTACATCGTCATAGTCCTTCTGAAAGTTTAAAATATTATTAATATTCGCCCCGCGGAACGCATAAATACTCTGTGCATCGTCCCCAACCACACATATATTCTGAAATTTATCTGAAAGTGCACGAACAATTAAATACTGGCTGTGATTGGTATCCTGATACTCATCTACCAGAATATAGCGAAAACGGTTCTGGTATTTTGCCAGCACTTCCGGAAAACGGGTTAAAAGTTCGTTGGTTTTCAGCAAAAGGTCATCAAAATCCATAGCACCCGCCTTAAAACATTTATCTACATAACTTTTATAGATATCGCCCAATCGGGGCATTTTCGCCATGGCATCTGCCTCCTGTAATTCCGGGTTACTGAAATAGGCTTTTACCGTTATCAAGCTATTTTTATAGCTGGAAATTCTGGAGTACACCTGTTTGTATTTGTACACGTCCTTGTCAAGGTTCATTTCCTTAATAACCGCTCGAATCACACTTTGGGAATCCTGGGTGTCGTAAATAGTGAAATTGTTTGGGTAGCCTAGTTTGTCTGCTTCAAACCGAAGGATTTTAGCAAACACACTATGGAAGGTTCCCATCCATAAATTTTTTGCTTCGCTACTTCCCACAATTTGTGAGATCCGTTTTTTCATCTCACGTGCCGCTTTGTTGGTAAAGGTAAGTGCCAGGATGTTGAAGGCGTCTACTCCCTGGTCCATCAAATACGCAATACGAAAGGTAAGCACCCGTGTTTTCCCCGATCCAGCACCGGCAATTACAATCATGGCGCCGTCTTTTTGTAATACGGGCGCACGCTGGGCATCGTTAAGTTGTTGAAGGTATTCTTGCAAAATTTTTTAGCTGAAATCGAAACCGATCCCGATGGATATCGGAAGCAATCGAAAATGAAGCGGAAAATTACTGAATTAGGTATAAAATTTAGTGCAAATGAACCATAATTTATAAACAAGCTGTTTCATTTCTGTTTTACTGAAATTTGAATATCTTTAGCTTCTGGAGTTGGTAGAAAATTAGAACTGTTTTATAAAATCTTCAGTTTCTGAAATCAATTTCATTAAAAGTATATTATGAAAAAAAGTACCTTTCTCTTGCTATTGCTTATTGCAGCCGTCTACTCCGCAAGTGCCCAAATGGACAAGCAACTCCTAAAAGACATTGAAAATATTGAATCTCAGGTAATAGACTGGCGGCACTATTTTCACGAAAACCCAGAACTTTCTAACAGAGAGTTTAATACTGCCCAGAAAATTGCAGACCATTTAAAATCGCTTGGGATGGAAGTACAAACCGGCGTGGCAAAAACAGGGGTTGTGGGTATTTTAAGAGGAAAAAAAAGCGGAAAAGTAGTTGCGCTGCGAGCCGATATTGACGGGCTCCCCGTAACTGAACGGAACGACCTCCCTTTTAAAAGCACAAAAACCGATACGTTTCTAGGTACTGAAACCGGGGTCATGCACGCCTGCGGACATGATACCCATATCGCTATTTTAATGGGCGTAGCTGAAGTACTTTCAAAAAACAAAGACAAGCTAAACGGAACCGTAAAATTTATCTTTCAGCCGGCGGAAGAAGGACCACCACCCGGTGAAGAAGGCGGCGCTAAACTTATGGTAAAAGAAGGCGTATTAGAAAACCCAAAGGTAGACGCCATCTTCGGGTTGCATATTAATTCTGGAACTCCCGTAGGAACTATTAAATATAAATCTGGAGGCACCATGGCTGCAGTAGAACGATTTGTTGTTACTGTAAATGGAAAACAAACGCATGGTTCTGCTCCATGGACGGGGGTGGATCCCATTCTTATTTCAGCAAAAATCATTGATGGCTTCCAAACAATTATAAGTAGAGAGGCACCTTTGGTTCAGGAAGCTGCAGTTATTACTGTTGGAAAAATCACGAGCGGACTTCGTTTTAATATCATTCCGGAAACTGCCGAAATGATTGGGACAGTACGCACCTTAGACCCACAAATGCGAGAACTAATTATTCGTCGTATGACCGAAATGGCTCGCGATATTGCCAAGGCTTACGGAGGCGAGGCAACCATTGAATGGCAAAACAACGCAGCTGTCACCTATAACGATCCGGAATTAACCGCACAAATGCTACCTACACTTCAAAAAATAGCAGGAGCAGCTAATGTTGTAATAATGAAAGCAACAACAGGAGGAGAAGATTTTAGTTATTTTCAGGAAAAAGTTCCTGGCTTTTATTTTTTCTTGGGCGGAATGACCCCAGGAAACACTGAAGCATACCCACACCATACCCCCGATTTTAAAATAGATGATGCCGGAATGTTGTTAGGGGTTAAGACTATGACCCAGGTAGCGATAGATTTTTTGAATGCGAAGTAACCCTTCCGGATTTCAGCATTAAAAACTCTTCAGTTTAAGTAAATTTTGTATTGCTAAAACTTACCTTCCCTTACACGCAGATGAAGTTTTAGGTACTATTTTAAGTACATTGAGCTACTAAGGGAAGAAACCAAATTGTTAATTTTAAAAACCTTTCAGATTTAATTTTTGGAATTTTTATAGTTTATGGAAAATATTTTAAGCTTTATAAGCGCTATCCCCTGGTGGGTCTGGGTTATAATTGGGCTTGTACTAGTTGCAATTTATGATGTACTTCAGAAAAAACACGTGATTTTACACAATTTCCCCATTGTTGGACATTTTAGGTATATGCTGGAAACCATCGGACCTGAACTACGACAGTATATTGTAGCTAATAACAGGGAAGAACTACCCTTTAACCGTATTGAACGCGGATGGATTTATGCTTCAGCAAAAAATGAAAACAACTATGAAGGTTTTGGCACCGACAGGGATATTTATGAACCAAATTATATTTTCATTAAAAATGCTTTAATGCCCTTTAAAATAGACGCCAAGCACCCCAATGCCAAAGACCCTTATTTTTTGGCTTGTGCAAAAATTATGGGGGCACACAGTAAACGTCGTAGACCCTATAGACCTGCTTCTGTAATTAACGTTTCTGCTATGAGTTTTGGATCCTTATCTGCCAGAGCGGTAGAATCATTAAACAGAGGCTGTAAGTTGGCATACGCCTACCACAATACTGGAGAAGGTGGATTATCTCCCTATCATACAACCGGGGCAGATGTTATTTTTCATTTTGGAACAGGTTATTTTGGGGTTCGGGATGAAAACGGAAATTTTTCTATGGAAAAATTAAAGAAATTGGTAGCAGACAACCCACAAGTTAGGGCAATTGAGGTAAAACTGTCCCAAGGTGCCAAACCAGGAAAAGGAGGTGTATTACCAGGTTCAAAAATTACCCAGGAGATTGCAGAAATAAGGCACGTTCCTGTTGGGAAGGACGTTTTATCTCCTCCCTCACATTCTGCCTTTAGCACTGTAGAAGAACTTGTTACCTTTATTGAAGATATAGCCGAAAATACCGGATTACCAGTAGGGATTAAAGCTGCCGTAGGAAAGCTGGAAGACTGGGAAAAACTGGCAGGTATTATGGAAGAAACAGGAAAAGGTCCCGATTTTGTAACCATTGATGGTGGTGAAGGAGGTACTGGCGCTGCACCCCCTAGTTTTGCAGACCACATGGCGCTACCCTGGATGTATGGCTTTGCTGAAGTGTATACCATTTTTAAAAAACACAACCTTTGTGAGCGTACCGTTTTTATTGGCAGCGGAAAGTTAGGCTTTCCAGCCAAAGCTGTTATGGCATTTGCCATGGGAGTAGATTGTATAAATGTTGCCAGGGAAGCTATGATGTCTGTAGGTTGCATTCAGGCACAAATTTGCCATACCAATCATTGCCCCAGTGGGGTTGCCACCCAAAATAAATGGAAACAGCGGGGAATTGATATAGAGGATAAATCAACACGGGCACATTTCTACTTTAAAAACTTCCGTAAAGAGTTTTTGGAAATGACACACGCCTCTGGATATGAGCATCCCGCGCAATATACTATGGACGATGTAGAGCTAACCGTTGGAGACAAAAATCTTATAAAATCCCTAGCAAGAGTTTTTACTTACCATAAAATTGAAGTGCCTTTTACAGGTATAAAAGATATTCAAAAATGCCCAAATTTAGGTGGGGGTTATAAACTGAAAGAAGAAAAGAAAGCAGTTAAAAAAGCAAAGCAGAATGAAAAAGTAAGATGGTAAATTTGTTGGAAACTGCTAAAGCGATTATGTTTGTATAAAAAATTTTCGGAAATGGAAGAAATGACCCAAGTACTTCAATACGTTGCCTATTTACTACCTGCTATTGTAGTGGGTATTATTGCCTATTTCTTTTTTAAAGGCCATACACAGAACGAAGAAGGACGACGCAGGTATTTAATACAAAAAGAAGCACAAAATAAAATACTTCCCACCAGACTTCAGTCGTACGAAAGGCTCACCCTTCTGCTAGAACGCATAGATCCCAATAGCCTGTTAATTCGTATAAAACCTTTTAGTGATGAAGTAGACAAGTATGAAAAACTACTTATTGACAACATTGAAAAAGAATTTGAGCACAACGTGACCCAACAAATTTATGTTACCCCAGAGTGCTGGAACCTCATAAGCGCTGCAAAAAACGCTACTATTCATTTAATAAGGCAAGGCGCCATGCACGAAAAAAACAACGGAGCCGACTCGCTTCGGGAATATTTGTTACGCCATTTTATGGAAGAAATCACCCCTTCTCAAAAAGCATTGGCGTATGTAAAAAAAGAAGTTGCCGAATTATTTTAAACAAAGATTCATAGCGCACTATTCCACACTTCTATTCTGAAGGCTCTTCCACTTTTGTTTCATTAAGCTCCTTATTCTTTAGCTTTGCATAGTGCAAGCCCTGCTCCCACCAAAGCGCCATATCCTCTTTGTTAAAAATAAGCGAGTTGGTAGTAAGCACCGTAGGCGTGTAATATAAATTTATAATAGCATTCTTGTTGGCAGCAACAAATTTACCAATACGGATGTTCTGCTTTTCAACCCTATCCAGCATATAACTATGAACAGAGGTAAGTAACGAAAACACATTTTTTACAGGAAGGCGGTTATAATACGTAACATCAGTTTCCAAAATAATAACATCTACCTCGGTGGCGCCTCTGTTTATGGCTTCTTCAATAGGCACCATACTGCCAAAACCACCATCGGCATATTCGCACCCTTCTTTTTTTACCAGGCTCATAAAAGGCACGTAATTGCAGGAAATCCAGACCCAGTCCAGAAAATCTTGGTAGCTAAAATCGTTTATAGATTTATATTCCACCTGGTTCATGGAGAGATTAGAAACCGTAACCACAATTTCCTTAGGACCTTGTTTAAGGGTATTAAACTCTTCTTCGGTAAAGGTTTTTTCAATAAGGTTGCGAAGGTTTTGGCTTTCGCCGAAGGTTTTACTGCCTTTCATAAAATTTTTCAGCACAGTAAAGTGGTTAATAGCAATCTCTTTTCCGCCATACTTGCGCTTTTTAATAACAAAGGGACAGGAGTTAAAAATACTATGCTGGTTTACCGAAGTATACACTTCTTTTATCTTTTCAACTTTATGTAGCGCCAGATGAGAAATTAATAAACTTCCTGTGCTGGTTCCTACAAACAAATCGTATTCTACTTGTAAATCCTTTAAAAGGTATTGTGCCACGCCTCCTGCAAATGCACCCTTACTGCCTCCTCCAGAAATTACAAGTGCTCTCATGGTTTATAGTGTATGGTTTTTAATTTACAATGTAATTTTTTATTGCACTTCTATGACTCTGGTAAGATACTTTCTTTCTGAAATCGAAAAGGAATTATATTCTCTTTTAAGCCTTTCCTTAGTATCCGAATTTTGCAATACCTCATCCAATAATTCTCTGGAAGCATTTCTAAAGCGCCAGTTGTGATGTACTGCAGCATTAACCAGATTGTTTACAACGCTTTCATTATACAACTCTAATTGATGAATGTATTGAAATGCTTTTTGCCGAATCTCAAAACTATATTTTTTTGAGGTATACCCTCTCAATTCTTCTTTAAAAGATTCTTTTTCTGAAAGTTTATACTTTGAAGCTACTATGGCCAGCACCAACCACAATTGCCTGACATTTTTATCCTGAAACCCCTGCACCCCATCCATCTTATCCAGGTATCTGGCTGCATCTTCCGGAAAATTTACACACAAAGAATACAATGCCGCTTCTTGTGTTACATAAGAAGGGTCATCCAGCAGACTTTCATAAGCTTGTTTTAATGTTTCCGGGATCTCCACGAGGCTTAAAGCGATAGCTTGTCGTACATACAAATTATTGCTTTCAAAAGCTTTTTGGTACAGTGGCAATGCGTTCTGGATGGGTTCGGAAGCTAACTGGTACACGGCCTCCTGCCCTGCAAAATCGTTGGGAAAGGTAAGTGCCGTTGTCAAAGGAATTTTTTTGTCTTCCCAAGGCAGTGTTGCCAACCTGGAAACCTCAAAGTAATTTTGAATAAACTCAGATTTCAATAGCGCGTTAAATGCCTGCTCTGCCTTAAAAGCTGTTTGCTGAAGCCAGTCTTTTTCCCAGGCCGAAATATCGGTTCCTGTAGTTGCTTTAACCTGTGCTAAAAAATCCTGAGTAGCTACATTTTTGAACTTGTATTTTTTTAAATACGCAGCCACAGCATTTTTAAAAGCCTCCTCTCCTATTCGCTCTTTTAACATATGTAATGCCCACGCTCCCTTTTCGTAAAAAATCAAAGAGCTGGCTTTAGGGTCTAATAACGATTGCCCTTTCCCTTCGTCGCTCAATGCCTTTAACTGTTCGGCACTCTGGTAGAGTTTCCAGTAATAATAGTCTTCCCCAAAAATTTCCCGTTCGGCCAGCAGTGCAAAGTAGGTAGCAAAACCCTCCTGTAGCCAATGGTGTGTTCCAGAGGATTCGGTAACCAAATTTCCAAACCATTGGTGGGCAAGCTCGTGCGCATTTACGTTTATATAATTTCTGTCGTTAAAGCCCGTTTCATCTACCACAAAAGCTTCAGAAAAAATGGTGCAGGTAGTATTTTCCATACCTGCGTAAAGGAAATCGCGAACGGGTACTTGTTTGTAGTTTTGCCATGGATAGGGCACCCCGATTTCAGTTTCTAAAAAATCGAATATTTTTTTAGTGTGTCTATAAGTAGGTTCAAAGTTTGCAGTGTCTTGTGCAGAAAGGTACAATTCAATAGGAATCCCACTTTTAGAAGTAATTTCCCTTTTCTGAAAATTGCCTATAGCAAAGGCTACGAGATAGCTGGCCATGGGTTTTTGCATATCAAAGGAATAGAGGTTTCCCTTACTTGTGTTTACAATATCGGTTACTATTCCATTGGCTACCACAGTCCCTGAAGGAGCAAAAACACTAAGATCAAACTCAATCTTATCATTCATATCGTCTATACTTGGCAACCAGTGTGATGTGTATTTGCCCTGTCCTTGGGTCCAGATTTGGTTTCCTGTAAAGTAGAGGGTTTGTCGGGGGGTGGCTTCATAATCAAAATAAGCCTGATAGACATTTCCTTGTTTAAAATCTCCTGTAAACCAAATTTTATCGTTGGCTGTTGTAATGTTTCCGGCAGTATACTTAATGTTGTAAATTTTCATAGCCACAGCATCCAAATACACAGAATCTGTTTGCTTTAAAATTTTAAAAGTAACATCTACACTTCCTCTAACCGAACTGGTTTCAAAAACAGGCGCTACTGTAGCTCTCATTTGCAAAAAATCTACCACAGCGGTTTGTTGGGCAGTTGCAAAAATAGTAACTAAAAAAACCAAATAAGGGAAAAATCTCATGTGCAGGATATTGTCAATAAAACAAGTTACATTTATTCTGAATTTTTTGTAACATATTCAGATTACAGATTACCATATACAACCGTACTATTTATAGATTTCGTATTAAAAGAAAGCAGAAAAACAGCTTTAGTGCTTCTTAAGTGCCAGAAATACGTTTTTATGTTTCTTACTTTCTTCTATAGTTTAAAAAATTAATACGTAAAGATACCATTTCTGAAATCGAAATGGAAACCCCTCCAAACCATCTCATACTTTTCAAAATAGAATTCTGACATATAAAATTGTTATTTTCGTACTATGAACCCAAACTTTCTGCAAACTCCCATAGATTACCTTAAAGGTGTTGGCCCTAACAGAGCCGATTTGCTAAAGAAAGAGCTGGGCATCCATACCTTTCAGGATTTATTGAACCTGTATCCCAACAGATATCTGGACAGAACTCAGTATTACAAAATTGGACAGTTGCAGCAAACCAACGCCGAAGTGCAAATACTTGGCAAAATTACCCACATAAAAACGGTGGAACAAAAACGCGGGAAACGCCTGGTAGCTACTTTTCGGGATGAAACAGGTATCCTGGAGCTGGTTTGGTTTCGGGGTCATAAATGGATTCGTGAAAACCTTAAATTAAACACCCCCTATGTAGTTTTTGGAAAAACCAATTGGTATAACGGCAGCATTTCTATGCCACATCCAGAGATGGAACTACTTGCAGACCACGAAAAAAGTCTGCGGTCTGCGATGCAACCTGTATACCCCTCTACCGAAAAACTGGGAAGCAGCGGTATTACCAATAAGGTAATTAATACCTTGATGCAACAAGTATTCACAGAAACTAAAAACACGTTTGCTGAAAGTTTATCGCAACCCATTTTACAGGCGTTAAAACTACTTCCCAAAAACAAAGCGTTGTTCAATATTCATTTTCCACAAAGTGCAGAATTACTGGCCAGAGCACAATACAGACTGAAATTTGAAGAATTGTTTTACATACAGTTACAATTACTTCGGAAGAATATGCTCCATAAAGCGAAAATAAAAGGCTATCCGTTTAATGTAGTGGGTAACTTTTTTACTACTTTTTTTGAAGAACACCTCCCCTTTAGTTTAACCAACGCACAAAAACGGGTGCTTAAAGAAATTAGAGCCGATTTAGGCAGTAATGCCCAGATGAACCGTTTGCTGCAAGGTGATGTAGGTTCCGGAAAGACCATTGTAGCGTTTATGGCAATGTTACTGGCGCTTGACAATGGATTTCAGGCCTGCTTAATGGCTCCAACCGAAATCTTATCGGCACAGCATTACAACGGGTTACTTGAGTACTGTGACAAATTAAACATCGGTATTGCTCTGCTTACAGGTTCCAGCACAGCCTCACAACGTAAGGAGATACATGCCCAACTTAACAGTGGTCAATTGCATATTTTAATTGGCACACACGCCCTGCTAGAAGACAAAGTACAATTCAAAAACTTAGGGCTCGCCATTATAGACGAACAGCATCGTTTTGGAGTGGCACAACGCAGTAAATTATGGCATAAAAATGAATTCCCGCCACATATTTTAGTGATGACCGCTACCCCCATTCCCCGTACCCTCGCCATGAGCGTGTATGGCGACCTTGATATAAGTGTAATTGACGAGCTACCACCCGGCCGAAAAGAAATAACCACTGTGCACCGGTATGATGCCAACCGCTTAAAAGTATTTCGGTTTTTACGAGACGAAATTGAGAAGGGAAGACAAGTGTATATTGTGTATCCCCTTATCCAGGAAAGTGAAGCACTGGATTACAAAGATTTAATGGATGGCTACGAAAGCATTGTGCGGGACTTTCCGCAGCCAACCTATCAAATTTCCATTGTGCACGGCCAGATGAAACCAGCCGACAAAGACTACGAAATGGATCGTTTTGTAAGAGGCGAAACCCATATTATGGTTGCTACTACAGTAATTGAAGTTGGTGTAAACGTACCCAATGCCTCTGTCATGGTTATAGAAAGTGCCGAACGTTTTGGTCTCTCACAGCTCCACCAGCTACGAGGACGCGTGGGGCGCGGGGCAGAACAAAGCTACTGTATCCTAATGACCAGCCACAAATTGAGCGCCGATGCCAAAACCCGGCTGGAAACTATGGTACGCACCAGTGATGGTTTTGAAATAAGCGAGGTAGATCTAAAACTACGCGGTCCTGGCGATATTATGGGTACCCAGCAAAGCGGCGTGCTTAACCTGCGTATTGCCGATATTATAAAGGACTCCGCCATCCTAAAAATAGCACGAAGCTACGCGCTACAAACACTACAAGCCGACGCCGGGCTTGCGTCCCCCGAAAACCAACCCATAAAAAATACATTTGCACAGCTGGTGAAGTTTAAGAATATCTGGAATTACATTAGCTAATAATTTAAACTGTTTGGGTAGCTGCTAACAAATAGATACGTATGTTTTTTATTATTTTAGTAATCTTATCAAGCTAAAAGCTGACAAAATTATAGAAACTCAAACGCATATTGCACTTTCACAAGAAAACCCAATTCGGATACAGGAATACGGTGTAGGCGTTTTTGATTATTGTAGTACTAAATCTGCACTTAAAAAAGCACTCAAAAAAGGGCTTATTACAGTAAATGGTTCCATAGCGACTACAGCAACCTATATTTATGGAGGAGAAGAAATCGTACTTAAAGTTTCAGAAAACAAAACTGTAAGCAAAAAGCTGGTTTTTCCTCTAGAAGTATTATTTGAAGATGCATACCTGGCCATTATCCACAAGCCTGCTGGTATTTTAGTGAGCGGAAACCGTTTTAAAACCATTTTTAACGCCCTGCCACAAAACCTTCGTAAAAGCAATCTTCCCGATGCCTGCACACCCCAACCTATCCACAGATTAGATTATGCCACCACAGGCGTTGTAATGACAGGAAAGACCAGTAATAGCATACGCAAACTGAATACACTTTTTAAAGAAAAAGAGATACGAAAAACCTATTACGCCATCACAATTGGCGTTATGACAACCCAAGGCGAAATAACCACAGCTATAGCTAATAAAACGTCTCATTCCAGCTATCAAGTGCTAAAATCTGTTTCATCCCCGCGGTTTGGGACACTCAACCTGGTAAAATTAGACCCAATAACAGGAAGAAGACATCAATTACGCAAGCATTTGGCAAGTATTGGAAATCCTATTTTGGGCGATCGGGATTACGGAACAGAAAAACTAATACTAAAGGGGAAAGGATTGTATTTGCATGCGTATTCACTTGCGTTTGTTCATCCGTTTACAGGAGCAGCTATTGTTGTAAAAAGCGATTTACCAAAACGTTTTATGAAGGTATTCCCAGACACCATCCTTCCTGAAATTTGAATTTTGATCCCAATTTTAAAAGATCCTATTTAACAAAAGATCCACATTAATAAGCACAATGCTAAAAACACCTACTACAATAATGAGTTTTAATATATTATGCAGGATGACATAATGGATTTTTCGGGCCGAATTCCACAGTATAAAAAGAAACACCGCCAGGGCGATAATACTTCCGAAGAAATAGAAATACATATAGCCAATTTCAAACCTGGTGAGCAACAAGATAGTAGGCACCAAGGTGGCGACACTCAGGATGGTTAACATTTGTTTTGAAACTTTTACCCCGTATAACACGGGAATCGTCCTGTAATTCTGGGCAAGGTCGCCTTTTAAGTTTTCAAGATCCTTGGTAAGTTCCCGCATTGAAATAAGCAGAAACAGAAATGTGGCATGCACAAAAATTACTACTTCAAAATTGCTGTAATAAATAAACACCGCGAAAAATGGAATTACAGCCAGAGTAGCGGCTACTAAATTCCCAATAAATGGATATTTTTTTAGCTTGTGGGAATAAAACCAAATTCCAAAAATATAGAGCGAAAAGAACACCACCGCCCTAAAGCTCACATAACTGGCAAAAATAACAGAGAGAAAATTTAACACAAAGTACCCGGAAAGTTTGGTTTGCTGGCTTACCAGTTTATCCAGCATGGTTTTGTGAGGCCGGTTAATGAGGTCTTTTTCAGAATCGTAAAAACTGTTTATAATGTAACCCCCGGCAATTGCAGAAGCGGACGCCAGCACCAGCATCAATAAATTAGGGTCAAAAAGCACCTCCCGCAAGGGTAAATTGGGTGCCAGAATATAAATAGAGGTAAGGTATTGTGCCAGCGCAATCACCAGGATATTATATCCCCTGACGATTGAAAACAAGCTGAAAAACTTTAAAAAAAAGTATTTCTGTTTCCGGCTGAGCATGTAATTTGAGATTTAGAAGTTATAAACCACTTCCAAATTGTAGTTTTTTAATTCGGCACGAGCCTCGTCTATATCTTCAGTAAAGCCTAGCATATAACCGCCACCACCAGAACCACATAATTTCAGGTAATAGGCATTGGTATCAATTCCCTTTTTCCAAAGGGTATGAAACTCTTTTGGGATCATAGGCTTAAAGTTATCCAGCACAACTTTTGAGAGTTGTTTTACATTGCCAAATAGTGACTTTACATCTCCTTTCAGAAAGTCGTGTACACAGGCATCGGTATGTTTTACAAATTGATCCTTCAACATATTCCGGAACCCTTCCTTCTTCATGTTCTCCATAAAAATGTTTACCATAGGGGCCGTTTCACCGGTTTGCCCACTATCTAATAAAAACACGGCACCTTTACCATTTTCGGTCTGTGAGGGGATGTTGGCACTTTCAATACTATCTTGGCTATTAATTAAAATAGGGAGGCTTAAATAGCTGTTCAGCGGATCCAGGCCAGATGATTTTCCGTGGAAAAAAGATTCCATTTCACCAAATATCTTCTTTAACTGCAATAATTTTTCTCGCGTTAAATTTTCAAGAACTGTTATTTTATCGGTGGCATATTGGTCATAAACAGCAGCAACTAAAGCTCCGCTACTTCCAACGCCATAACCCTGTGGGATACTGGAGTCAAAATACAATCCTGCAGCAACATCTTCTTTCAGTTTCTCCAGATTAAAAGAAACCAAGGCAGGCTGTTCTGTTTGTAAGTTCTCTAAATAGGCTGTAAAACGTTTTAGCGCATCATTACTTTTACGGGTAGCGATGATTTTATGGGCATCTATTTTAAGAGCACCGTTATAAAAATTATAGGGTATAGACAGACCTTTAGAGTCTTTAATAATACCATACTCTCCAAAGAGCAGGATTTTTGAATAGAAAAGGGGTCCGCGCATAGTTTGTTTGTGTAGTACTAAAGTACAATTTTTTAACTAATTGGTGCAAAGATACGAAAATATAGAGTTTCAGGTGTTTAAGAATTCACAATACTGGCTCCTAGTCCACAAGCATCGTGAATATACGCTCCATTTTTACAAAAAGCAGCTAGTTCTTTGGTAATAAAGTTTTGTGTCCTATCTTTTTCTGAAAACGGATACAACACATGCACGTTTGCACCAGCATCCAGGGTAAAGCAAACCTGACTTCCTGTTTCTTTTCGAAATTTCCAAATACGGTTAATAATTTCCAGGGTATTCGGTTTCATTAAAATGAAATACGGCTTGCTGGCCATCATCATAGCGTGCAGTTGCAAAGCTTCACTTTCCACGATTTCTATAAATGCTGAAATATTCCCGTCTTCAAAAATTGTTTTCAGTTTAGTAAGATTGGTATTTGCCTCTTTAAAACGCGCTTCAGCATAAGGATTGTTATGCATTAAATTGTGTCCTACGGTACTACTCACTTGTTTTTCGCCTTTATCTACCAATAAAATGGTGTCTTGGTAGTTGCTGAAATTTTCATGAACTTTAAATGGATATTTTACACCCAAGAGGTTGCTACTACCTTCTATTTCCGGATGTTGCCCCCAAACAACCAAAGGGCCTTCAATACTTCGGGAAGCGCTTCCAGAACCCAGACGGGCTAAGAAGGAAGCTTTTCTTAACTGATTTTCCTGTGTCTCTTTGTATGCAGTTGAAAGGTCTCCACCCAATAATGCATTTTCTAAGGAAACCAGACAAACTGCCAGTGCTGCCATTCCACTTGCAGAACTTGCTATCCCGCTACTGTGCGGAAAGGTATTTTTAGTTTCAATTTTAAAGTTGTACTCTGTCAAAAATGGAACATACCTTCTTATACGCTCAAAGAATTGTGCAATCTTTGGTTCAAAACTTTTCTCTCTTTGTCCATCTAAAAAAACTTCAAAATTGAAATTACCATTGGGTGTACTCTTTTCAAAATGAAGTGTAGTTTCTGTTCTACATTGAGACAATGTAAAGCTTACGGAAGCATTCTGCGGCAATTGTTCACCGTATTTTCCCCAATATTTTACCAAAGCAATATTGCTGGGAGCCTGGGCGGAAATGCTGCCGTTTTCAGGAAAGTTTGTATAGGGTTTGGAAATAAAGGTATCGGTCATAGCAACAGTAATCTCCCGCAAAGATATTTATTATCTTGTGCATACAGATATTTCGGGATTAAATTCTTTATTTTGGCAATATCCAGTCTGCAATCTCTATTCCCTTTGCTTCATCGTCTTTTAATTGCATCAGAAATTTTTTATGATCTTCCATTGTTAGCATCCGGAAACGTTCTAAACGACGAAATAATTTCTTTTTAGCAAAGTATTCTGAAAAATCCACGAAAGGAAAAAAATCACGATGCCCAAGACCGTCAATGAGTACTAATTCTACATTGCCATCGTTTTTTAATCTGCAACAAATATTATACGATCGTACATCGTTAGCCACAACCCTATTCTGTATCATGGCTTTTTTAAACTTTTTGAAAGCCAGCTCCAATACCTGAAGTGAGATGGCTGGGTTTTCTTCCAGAAGATATCTATCCAATGTTTTTGAAATGTTGCCGGTTGTTTCATCACGAATTAAATCGTACACAAATCCATCTCCAAAATTAGTTTTGACCGTAGCCTTATATGCCGCAAAAAATGGATACGATACGTTTTTTAACGCCCGGCGATTCAGTTTTTTGTAATACACCAGCTCATTCTCCACTCTATCGGCAGCTACGTTTTCCTTTAAAACTTTTATGCATAAATCAGGTTGCGTAGGGTGTACATAACACCGCTGGTAAGCGCCTTCTCCAAAGAAATGGGTTTCTTGAAGATCAATTTTGTTTGCACTTGCTTTTGTCATAAAATATTTTTTAAAGCCCTGTAGAAATTTTTATGCCCCCCACATTGATACCCCGAAGTAAAGCGATATATCTCATATTATAAAGTTATAGCTTTTGCCACAAGATATCCTCCCGTCCAGGCATTTTGAAAATTAAAGCCGCCGGTAATCGCATCAATATTTAATACTTCACCAGCAAAATAGAGGTTCGGGATAATTTTGCTCTCAAAGGTTTTAAAGTTCACTTCTTTCAGCTTTATCCCGCCCGCTGTCACAAATTCTTCCTTAAATGTGCTCTTCCCTTCTACTTGAAATATACCCGCTGTAAGTTCTTTTGAAAGATTTGCCAGTTGCTTTTTTGAAACATCGGCCCAGATTTGGGTTTCTTCAATTCCGGAAGCAACCAACAGGCTTTGCCACAAACGTTTTGGCAGTTCAAATTGCGCGTATTTTTGAAGGGTTTGCTTAGGGTTTTGAAGTTTTAAAGCCAGTAATTGCTCCAGTGCCTCTTCTACTGAAAGGGAATGCAACCAATTTACCCGAATCGTAAAATGATATTTAGTTGGCTCGAGCAGCCGAGCTCCCCAAGCCGATAATTTAAGAATAGCCGGACCGCTCATTCCCCAATGGGTAATCAATAGCGGGCCTTCACTTGCCAACAATCCTTTTCCTTTTTCTGACAGCACTTCCACCGAAACTTCAGTAGCTAATCCAGGTAAATCGGCAATGCGCTTATCTTTTATGTTAAACGTAAAGAGCGACGGCACAGGTGGAACAATACTATGTCCCAGTGCCTCCAGAATCTTCCAAACTTTAGGATTGCTTCCTGTGGCAATAACTACTTTTTTTGCTTTAAAAACTGCTGGAGGTGTCACCAATTCGAAACCCTCTTCGGTTTTACGAATTTGTTTCACCGACTGTCCTTTGAGCACCCGAATGCCCAATCGATCGGTTTCTGCAGTAAAACAATCTATAATAGTTTGCGAGCTATTTGTGGTTGGAAACATACGCCCATCTTCTTCAATTTTAAGTTGTACCCCTCTTTCTTGAAACCAGGTAATGGTGTCACCCGTCATAAAATTATGAAACGGCCCTAACAGCTCTTTTTTTCCTCTCGGATAATTTTCAGAGAGTTCCTCGGGAATAAATTGTGCATGAGTTACATTACACCGGCCGCCACCAGAAATCTTCACTTTGGTGAGTACTTCTTTACCCCGTTCAAGAATGGCTATTTTTAAGGATGGATTAGCTTCTGCAGTATTGATAGCAGTAAAAAATCCGGCAGCCCCACCTCCAATAATTAATACGTCCCACGCTGTCATACGGTTAATTTTTCCTGAGCATATTTTTCGCACAAAGCAAGTGTTTGTGTTACGTCTTCTTCGGTGGTGCGCGGATTTATAAGACACATGCGTAAGACCACTTGTTTGTTTAAAACCGTAGTAACCAAAAGGGCTTCTCTGGAGTTTACTACTTTTCCAGAAATATATTGGTTGAGATCGTCCAATTCCTTTTCAGAAAAATTATGTGACATGGGGTTGTATCTAAAATTAATTACCGCCAATGTTGCAGGTGAAACTACCTCCCATTGTTTACTTTTACGTAGTATTTTTTCAGTTTTTTCGGCCAGGTCACAATTGTAGGTAATTGCTTTTCTAAAGGCTTTTAACCCGAAGGTCTTAATGCTCATGTAAAACTTAAGGGCTCTAAAACGTCGGGTTAGCTGGATTCCGTGGTCATAAAAATTGATTTCAGATTCATTGCCTTCAATATCTCTTAAATATTCTGGCTTTTCAGT
The DNA here is from genome assembly GCA_002707745.1 of Flavobacteriaceae bacterium. Taxonomy (GTDB): domain Bacteria; phylum Bacteroidota; class Bacteroidia; order Flavobacteriales; family Flavobacteriaceae; genus Marinirhabdus. Next base: position 4,756 of record PANU01000073.1, on the reverse strand, counting down.
AAAGGTATTTTTTAACCATTTATGATTTCGAACCAGCAAACAACCCATCTCATAGGGTTGAAAAAACCACTTGTGCGGGTCTACTGTTAAAGAATCGGCCTTTTCAATTCCTTTCAACAATTGTTTTCCGTTTTTTGCCAGAATAGCTGCCCCTCCATAAGCGCCATCTATATGAAACCATATATTTTCTTCTTTACAAATTTTTGAAAGTTGTGTAAGCGGGTCTACAGTCCCGGTATTGGTAGTTCCTGCCGTGGCAATAAGGCAAAAAGGTTGCAGCCCATCTAACTGATCTTTGGCAATGGCGTTTTTTAATTTATTTAAGGCAAATTTAAATTCCCCATCGGTAGGAATAATTCGGATTTGTTCTTTTCTAAATCCTAAAACTCTAATTGCCTTAATATTTGACGAATGTGCCTGATCTGATAAATAAATGACCGCCTTACTAAAGTCCTCGCCACATTTAATACGTCTGGCTGTGGCAACAGCAGTTAAGTTGGCCATAGAACCCCCGCTGGTAAAAATCCCGCCACCTTTTTTCTTTGGAAATCCAAAGATCTTGAGCAACCATCCTACAGTTATAATTTCCAATTCGGCAGCAGCAGGAGAAGCTGCCCAGCCTCCAGAAAATATATTAAATCCGGTAGCCAGCGTATCGGCCATAGCACTAATGTAATTACTGGGCCCGGGAACAAAGGAAAAGGATTTTGGGTGGGATACAATCTGGCTTTGTGTCATTACATTGTCCAGTACAAAATCTAAAACCTCTTTTGCACTGGTTGCTTTTTCGGGAGCTTCTTCTAAAAAAAGATGATCCATTTCAGCTCTCGAGGCTTGTGCAACAGGTAGTTTTTGATTTTGAGTATCAAAATGTGCTACTATAGCATCTACCACCTGATAGCCATAGGTTTGCATTTCTTCTTTTGTTAGTTCCAGTTTCCAGTTTGTACGCAACGTTTTTTGTTTTTAAAAATTAAAAGGTAACGCAAAATTACAACTATTGAAGTAGGCTAAGAAAGGGTTGGGAGCTATTCTCATAAATTTTTAAAATTTATATAACAAATGGTGTACATAAAATAGTCTAACTTTATAGCATGATCGTACTTTATATACTTTGTGTTTTCTTTGCTATTTCGGCATTTTTCCCAGCGACTGGAAATCCGCACTGGTTTTTTCGCACAGCAGATTTTGTACGCTTGCAGTCTATTTTCATTGAAATTACCTTACTTGGGCTTCTTGTTTTTTTTGGGTGGGAATTTTCAACTTTTGAGTGGATTCTTGCTGGTAGTTTACTTTTCAGCAGTATGTATCAGCTTCTTAAGGTGTATAAGTACAGTTCTTACCATCCCCGGCGTATTCCTGACTTTCCCAGCGATGGCTGTGTAAGTATACTGGCGGCAAATGTACTTCAGGACAATACCAATTTTGATGCTTTTTTAAGCGAGTGCAACACCTATAATCCAGACCTTATTCTCACGATGGAGTCTAACAGCGAATGGGAAAAAGGGCTTTCTTCGCTTGAAGAAACACATCCCTTTTCGGTTAAAATTCCATTAGAAAATTATTATGGAATGCATTTATATTCCAAGAAAGAGTTGCACAATGTTTCTATTCAGTTTCAAGTGGAAGAGGAAGTACCCTCCATTTTTTTCGACTATACGCTTGACAATGGCACGTCTTTATTTTTTGTCTGCCTCCACCCTGCCCCACCAAGTCCTACCGAAAACGAAACCAGTAAAGAACGTGATGCCGAATTAATGTTAACGGGTAAAATAATTAGAGAACAGGACAAGCCCACCGTAGTTTGTGGGGATATGAATGATGTGGTATGGAGTCGTGTAACCCGCTTGTTTAAAAAAATGACAGGAATGATAGATCCCAGGGTGGGACGCGGCTTTTTTCCCACCTATCATGCCGGATATCGTTTTATGCGGTTTCCGTTAGATCATTTATTTCATACAAAAGATTTATTCGTAAAAACAATGAAGCGTACGACAAACTTTGGCAGTGATCATTTTGGAATGTATTATGAGATTCACCTAAAAAAAAAGTACAATCCGCACTCAACCCAAAGCTGAACGGTGATGAAAAAGAAGATATTGATACGTTTATTGATAGGGTAGATTCGTACTAATATTAGAATCTTTCTTTAATTTCAATAAGAACTCCAATAAATAAACATAATAATACTGTTGCAACAGCTAAAGCACCTAAGCCCATACCTAAGAATTTTAAATTTTTGACAAAGATACTAATTAAAAGAGCTTCCCAGGAAATTTGAAAAACTTAATTAAACATACAAGTATACTTTACCATCAATTTATATTATACGTTTTAAAAAAAAATTAAAGTATCAGTAAAGCCAATTCTTAATTTCTTAGATTTCAAAACTACTATTGTATCCTATTAAAACTTAGCATAATCTATTATTTTTCAGTATATTATAAATCATTTTTAAGTATTTTACCGAATAATTCATCCCTTCATCGTAAAAATTTTGTAAGTATTTTCTTATAAACTATATTTATATTTAAATATCAGATTATGAGCAAATTAACACTTTACGTAGTTGTATTGCTTGTCACTCTCCCCACACTTGGACAGGTTGGAATAAACACTACAGATCCGCAAGAAACGTTGCATGTTAACGGTAAAATACGTCTTGACAACTTTACTGGAAGAACTTCTGTCTCTGTAATGGGGATTGATGCTACTGGGACCTTAAACACGATGAATGTTGGAGGTGCCCTTGAAGTACATAACAATACCATCATTGCTTCTGGAACAGGGTATTATTCTGTTGTAAACGTTCCTATTAGCACCCCAACACCCAACACAAGATTAGACAATATAGACTTAGGTGTTGATGCTGCAAATGCTTACAAAACGGTTATCCGATTTACAGGACAAACACAATCTTTTGATATTACCGGGATTCAGGGAGGTATTGAAGGAAGGCATATTATCTTACTAAACCCAGAGAATGTTAATATGGGTGTTCTTAACAATTCTAACCAATCTCTTGCCACCAACAGAATTACCACTTACGGAAGCGGCCCATCTGAAGCAACCTCGGGACAAGGCGCTATAGAAATGGTCTATGATGGAACCCGATGGGTTGTTTTGAACTTAAGGAATTAAAAAAAATATCCATTTGGATACACCTATTTATTAGTTTGCCATTCTCGATGTAATAAGTAAATTAAACAAGTCAATTTACAGGTTAATTTTCTTTATCTGAAAAGTAAAGTGGCCTCACACTGAACCCATCTTTTACCTTAATCATCTCCAAAACCCTGTAAATAGAAGATTCTTTAGTACTGTCATTATTTATAATAATTTGACTTATCTTTTTTTTCCATATACCAACATAATCAGGAAACCAAATTTTACAATTTCCTGCTTTCGGAAGAAAGCCTTCTGTAAGGTTAAGAAGTGAGAGACTGGACAAGCTATTGTAAACTCTATTATCAGGAGCCTTTTTTTGACTATTACATCCAACAAAAATAATCGTAAGAATCAAAAAAAAGCAAATTCGTTTATTCCATAGCAACTTAAAACACAAAAAAGCCCATCCCTTTAGCAAGCTTCTCATTGGTTCTTCCTGATAGTTACCGGAACTCAACCTCATCCCGGAGTTAATTCGGGACAACTGCTTATTTTAATTAACCCATTGAATTTTTCCCTTGACCATCTATTTTTCCATCTCCTAAAGTGTTTACATCAGTATTTGTGCTTATGACCACTTAAAAGCACTGTTAATCACATCATTATGTGATTGACAACATTCTAATTACCACCTACCTTAGGGCAATGCATTAATGAACACCCTAAATCCATGAACGTCTTGCATGTATTATTAATACTAACTAAACCATTTTAAAATTATGAAAAATTCAAAATTACTCGTATTGGTGTTATGTATGCTGACTGTTCAGCTTTCAGCGCAACAGAAAAACCCCAAAAAAGAAAAAGAGGAGGCGCGATTAGCAACAGCGTATTCATCTATTTCACTCGAAAAACTTATTACACAAAAAAGTGATTCCTATGTAATTACTAAAGAACACGTTAGCAGCATTAGCGGTATTCGCCATGTATATTTACGTCAGGCTATTAACGGACTTGAAGTTTACGGGACCGAATCCAGTGTGCATGTTGATAAAACCGGTAACGTTTTAAAGGAGCATAACAAATTTTTGGCCAATATACAAGCCACCATTAAGAGCAGTTCCCAAGGTATTTCAGCAAAGCAGGCTATTGCTTCGGTTGCTGGGCAGATGGGATACAAGGTTGCAAATCTACAAGAACTAAAAAGGATTGGTGGAAAAAACAAAGCTGCGGTTTTTAATAAAGCTGGTATTTCTTCAGAAGACATCCCGGTAAAGCTAATGTATTATTTTAGAGAAGGTATTGGCACCCATTTGGTATGGGAGCTCTCTATAGCTGAAACGACCTCTTCGGATAAGTGGAATTTCAGGGTTGATGCCGCTACTGGAAAAATCATTGACAAAGATAACTGGACAATTTCCTGTACTATTTTGGGAGATCACGAAAGCCATGAGCATGGTGAAGAGAACACCGCTCCTTTTGTTGGTCCTATGGAAGAACCTATTCATTATAATACGAATGAAAATACACCAACTATGGTTGCACCCCCAGCTGCAAGCTATAATGTTTATGCCATGCCTGTAGAGTCACCACATTATGGGACACGCAGCGTGGTGTCTAATCCAGAAAATTTAACAGCTTCGCCTTT
>PANU01000072.1 GCA_002707745.1 Flavobacteriaceae bacterium | reverse complement strand
TTATGAACTTCAGCCACCATGGGGTTATCGTCTGGTACGTGCTGAAAGAAACCAAGGTTGTTTTCTAATTGATTAATTTCGGCTTTTACCTCGTCTATCTTTTTTGATATGAAAAAATGCTCGTTTTGTAATTTTCGTTCATCTTCCTGAGACACCATGGAACTTACCTTATTTTCATATTTAATAAGCTCGGCTTCACTTTTACCAAGATCCAACTTTTTAAAAAGTCCATCCAGCACTTTATTAAAGCTTTGCTCAATACTCTTCTTTTTATAGGGCACGCGGCCAATAGCCTTCCATTCTTTTATAGACGCTTTAATCTTGTTTAAGTCTGCTTTATGATCTCCGGTAAGCTCCGTATTTTTAATAGCTTCAAGTAACGCTTCTTTTTTTACGAGGTTATCTTCCTCTTCCTGGCTGGCCTCATTCTTTTTGGCGTGTATTCTGTCAAAATAATAATTACAAGCGGCTTTAAACTCTTTCCATACCTTGTCACTGTCCTTACGCGGCACGTGGCCAATGTTTTTCCAGTCGGCCTGTATTTTTTTCATCAGGGGAGTAACGGTTTCAAAATCGTCACTATCTTTATTTTCATTAGCAATTTTAATGAGTTCCCGTTTTTTCTCTAAATTGGCGTACTGCTCTTTTTTCTGCTCTTTGTAAAAATTGTTTTTGGCCCTATTAAATTCTCGGGTGGCTTCTTTAAATGCATTCCAGATCTCTTTGTTTTTATTGCGGGGCACCTTGCCAGTCGCAAAGTAAGTGTCTCGTAACTCCTGCACCTTTTTCATGGCGTGTTGCCATGAGCTATGATTTGGTTTCGCTTTGTCTTTAAAAGTAGCAATTTGTGCTACCAGTTCTTTTTTTGCTTCGTAGTTAGCTTCGTACTTTTTGTCCAGCTCTTCCTGTTGAGCTTGTCGCTTGTCATGAATTACTTTTGTAGCTTCACTAAATTTATCCCAAACATCGTCCCTGTATTCTTTTGCAACAGGACCAATTTCTTCTTTCCACATTTTATGGAGCATTTGTAACTCTCGAAATGCTTTATTAATATCTGGCTCCTGTTGTAACTCTTCGGCTCTGATAATAATTTTTAATTTCTGATCCAGGTTGTGTTTAAAATCCAGATCCCGAAACTCCCTGTTTAAATGCAAAAAGTCGTAAAAATTCTCTACGTGGTGGTGGTAAGTATTCCAGGTTAGATTGTATTTATCGCGTGGAATAGGTCCAGCGGTATGCCAGCGTTCCTGTATGTCTTTAAAATGTTTGTAGGTGGTATTTATGTTTTCTTCGGTTGTTAAAAGACTTTTTAGTTCTTCAATCAACTCCTCACGCTTTACCAGATTGGCATGCAGGTCTTTCTTTAAATTTTTGTAGTAATTATTTCGCTTTTCCTTAAATTCAAAATACAGCGAATTAAATTCCTTTTTAATTGGAGTAGAGTAGTGGAAGTCTATAATATTACCACCTTCAGCAAGAAACTCTTCTTTTTTTTCTTCCAGCTCTTCGGTAAATTTTGAGTTGAATTCGGTTTTAATTTCTTCTGCTTCCTTCTTTATTTCTTGAACTGGTTTGTCTTTCAGTAATTTTGCAAACGCCGCAATAAGTTCTTTTTTGGATAATTCACTGTAATCTACTTCGTCCTCTTCTTCCGTCTCATCTTTTTCTTCTTCATCACTGGAAGCTACTTCTTCCTCATCTTCCTCTTCTTGTTTTTCTGAAACTTCCTCTTTATTATCTTTTTTTGAAGTGTTTGCTATAGTTTCTGAATTTTCTTCTTCACTTTTAGTACTGTTTTCAGGTTTAGTTTCCAGCCCCTCTATATTCTTTTCTGAAGAATCATCTTGTTGTTTTTCTGTTGCTGTGTTAGGATCATCTTCTTCCTTTTTGTTTTTTTCTGAAGTGTTTTTAGAAGCTTCAGCATTTTTTTCAGAAGTTTCTACCAGTGCATCTTCCACTAAATTTTCAGAAGTATCGGTATCAGAATCGGTACGAGGAGTTTCAGATTTTTTTTCAGACTCTTCTACCATTGCTTTTTCAATGGCATCGTTTTCTGGTGAAGTGTTTTCTTTCTGAGGCGCTTTTTCGTCGGACATTTGTTTCAATGTTAAGGTTCGTAAATTAGAGAGTTCAAGATACTAACAACAATAGAAACGACAAAGCGGTTTGTTTTATTTTGAATGAAAGAGTTATGAATTAGCTATTCCAGATACTCCAGGATTTTAATGCCTGGTGTTTTAACATCTCAAAACCATTACTAACCCTGGCTCCTTGTGAAGCGCCACGTTTCATAAATTCCGTTTCTCGGGGATTGTAAATTAAGTCGAATAGCAAATGGTCTTCCCCTACATATTCATAGGGTATATTGGGGGCTTGATGGGTATTGGGTGAGGTGCCAAGCGGGGTGCAATTCACTATTAAATAATGATTTTTTAGAATAGCACGCGAAAGGTCATTATACGTTATTGTAGTTTCAGTTGGATTTCTTGAAACAGATTGATACTGGAAGCCCAATGCATCCAGGACATATTTTACGGCTTTGGAAGCTCCTCCTGTGCCTAAAATAAGCGCAGTTTTTTCTTTAATAGGTAAAAAATGTGACAATGCAGTTGCAAAGCCATAATGATCTGTATTGTAGCCAATTAGTTTTCCGTCTTTTCTAAATTTTATGGTATTAACGGCTCCGATTTTCTTTGAATCTCCATCTAGATTAAACAAGTAGGGAATGATTTCTTCTTTATAGGGGATGGTAACATTCATTCCTTGAATGTCTTGGTTTTCGGAGATAAGTTTTTCAAAATTTTCAATACAAGGGATGTCAAAATTCTGATACGTGTGTGGGAGGGAGTCCCTTTCAAACTTCAAAGAAAAAAAAGTTTTTGAAAAGGAGTATGCTATGTTTCTTCCTAATAATCCATATTTAGCCATAGGTTGGAGAACTTTTGTTTTTTTGGTAAATGTCTAAGCTTAAAACAATTGCACCACCTACAAATATAAAAATAATTGCCCAGAAGGTTTCAAGTGTAAATTCTGAAGGCCAATACCTATCGTATCCTTTTATTATGATGTGACCGTTGGCATCTATTTTAATATTTCCGTAGGCATCGTATTCAATTTGTTTGGTTTTCCACGGCCAGACTACGCCAAGAGAGCCTGCTATAAAGCCAATAATAACAGCGTAAGTAGCTTTTTTAAATCGTTTTAACACGTAGCCCAGTAGGTGTGAGAGCGACACTAAACCTGCAAGAGATCCCAGTGTAAATACTGCCAATATCTTTAGCATAGCTATTCGTTCGGTATTATGCACAAAACTCGTATTACCTTGTAGCAGTTCTGAAAAGGTATCAAAAAGAGCATTTACCGAATCTACAAGTAACAATACATAATTTCCTAAAAGTATAAGTATAAAAGAGCCGGAAAGTCCTGGTAGGGTCATACCTGAAACACTAATAATTCCGCAGAAAAAAACAAATATAAGGTTACTGTTTTCGCGGGCAGGTTCTAAAAAACTAATGCTAACACCAGCAATAATACCACATAGTAAATACGCTAGGTATTTACGGTTCCATTCTCCAAAATCTTTGGCAATGTAATAGATAGAGCCAATAATCATCCCAAAAAATGCACTCCATACAAAAAGCTCATAGTGGTCAATCAAAAAATCCAATAATTTGGAAACGCTAAAATAGCTAATAACCATTCCGAGAATGAGTAGGCTTAAAAATCTTCCGTTTATGTATCTGTAAAAGCTTTTAAAACGTCCATTAATAAGTAGCGCAAAAGCTTTCCTGTTTACTTTTTGTAAAGAATAGATAAACTCTTCATAAAATCCAGCTACAAACGCAACGACACCTCCCGAAACTCCGGGAACTTTATTGGCAGCACCCATAAAGAGTCCTTTTAAAACAAGCCATATTTTATCTGAAAAGGTTCGGGTTTCCTGCATTAACGTTCTTTTTTTGAAGCTGCAAAACGCTCCATGATAAAGATAGTTAAAAACCCTATGACCATAAATACAATTGCGAGGAGTACTTCTGGCTCTCCATCAAAATTTCCGGGAAGTATGCTATTTTCAACCAGCGGAACCTGCTCACCACTATGGTTGGTTCTGTATTGTAAAACTTCCTTCCAGGGCCAGATTTTATTGAGCGCTCCAATCATAAACCCAGTTAATACTGCTAGCGTTGTATTTTTAAAGTTCTTAAACATATAATTAAGTATCCTGGAAAAAGATTTGAGTCCTATTATAGCTCCTACGCCAAATACGGCTAACTTCCCAAAAGCTGTGAAAAATAAAGAACTGTCCATTTTGGTTACCCCTTCTACTAACTGGGACAGTGTTCCAATTACTGTGGTATAGGCCCCCATGAGTAATAAAATAAATGCTCCGCTCACCCCAGGTAAAATCATTGCAATAATGGCAACAAAGCCTGCAAGAAATAGAAACCATGTGCTGTTTGTGGTAGCTGTGGGTTCAGCGAGGGTGATAGTGTAAGCAATAATTGCAGCTATAAGCATAACAATAACTACTTTTACATTCCATTTTTTTATCTGTTTTCCCACATATAAAATGCTGGCTACCACCAGTCCAAAGAAAAATGCCCATACAAAAATGGGATGTTCGTTCAGTAACCAGGTAATTATTTTTGCCAGCGAAAGTATGCTAATAAGCACTCCTGAAAAAAGTGCAACTAAAAAGGAAAGGTTATATGCGTTCCATGCAGTTTTAAATCCTTGTTTTTTCCAAGTTTTGAAGAACCCTAAATCCAGTTTATGAATGGTCTCAATAAGTTCTTCGTAAATACCTGCAATAAAGGCAATAGTGCCTCCAGACACCCCGGGAACTACATCTGCAGCTCCCATGGCAAGCCCTTTAGCAGTTATAACTACATATTGAAAAAAGGAACGTGATGGCATGAAATTGAATTAAGGTTGCCCAAAAATAAACAATTTATACCGAGGTATTTTTATGTTTGGTAATAATTTGGCGCACCTTGCTTTTCAGGTAGACTTTAGGGAACAATTCTTCTAAAATCATTAAAAACTCAGGATTAAATTTTAAACCATTTTTTAAATGAAACTCGGCTTTTCGTGTTTCTTTTAAAATAAAAAACAATCCAGCTAACCTAAACTCTATTTCGGCGTTTTCGGGATAAAACTCGGTGGCCTGAAACAAGTTATTAACTGCAGCACTAAACTCGCCCAGTTTAATAAGCAAGTCACAACGTGATAACCAGGTTTCTAGCTCGTAATTTCCCAGCTCAAGGGTTCTTCTAAAACCGTGTTCGGCTTCTTCTAAATGTTGCAGCCGTAAGTTTATACGTGCATACCGTTTCCAATACAGCACATTTTCACCGTCTATATTAATGGCTTTTTCTATAAAATAGAGTGCTTTTTCGTAGTCTTTTGTCTTTAAATAATTGTCGGTTATAGCAATCCAGCCTTTATCCAGAAGACTGTCTTCTTCTACGCATTTGGTAAAAAACTGTAATGCAAGTTCGCTATTTCCAAGGCGTTCGTGGCATTTACCAATTCTTAATAACGCAAAAGAAGTGGGATCGTCCAGCCCAAGGGTTATAGAATAACTTTCTATAGCCTCTTCATATTTTTTTAAACGTTCCAGGGTTTTTCCCTTCTCAAGATAGGCCCCTATAAACCGGTCGTCACTTATAATAGCAAAATCGAAAGCAGCAAGGGCTTTTTTATAGTCTTTTAAAATGTAATACATTTTTCCAACCTGGTGCCAAGCCACTTCACAATAGGGATTCTTATTCAGAAAGTCGTTTAAATAATCTATAGCAGCTTCGTACTCGTCTAAAAATTCAAAACAATAAATAATATTATAAAGAGCCGAATAGTCTTGCTCATCCTGTTCCAGACAGCGCATAAAGTAATGTTTTGCACTGTCAAAATCTTCCAGAAACAGGTACTCCATTCCTATTAAAGACAATACATCGCTCTCATCGTCGGTTATTTTAAGAGCTTTTTCCAGTAATTTAATGGCATTTTTATGGTCGTCACGGCGTGAAAAGATATTCGCCTTTTGTATGTACACTTCTTCATTGTTCTGTTCGAGCATATATAAATTGTCTAATAATGTCTCGGCAGTTTCCAGATCATTTTCAAAAATGAACATTTCAATCTGAAACAATTTTAAGTTTGTTGAAGTGGGGTGCTGCTCCAGTCCAAGCTTGGTCGCTTTTTTGGCAAGAGCTACTTTACCGTTCTCTAAATAATGCTGAATGATCTCTTCAAATTCTTCCGAATCGAAAAAATAAACATCGTTCGTTTTCAACATAGATTCAAAACGCGATAGTGGAAAATTGTTATACTCGTTAGGATTAGAGGGCATAAGCTACGGTTTAACGATTACTACTTTTTTAAAGATAGCAATGTAAAGGCGGTTTCAATAGTTGTGCCGTTATTCTTGTTAACAGGCTTATTAACAGGTGTTTTTAGTTTTAGTTAGCTGAAAAACAATAACTTACAATTTATTTAGTTTTTTTGAAGTTTATCCAGTACTGCTGTAATAATGTCACATCCTTGTTTAATTTCGTCATTGCTAATGGTAAGGGGAGGTGTTATGCGAATAGCGCGGGGTTCAAAAAGAAGCCAAAAAAGGATGAGATTTCGGTCTTTACAACGCAGAATTATTTCTGAAGCCAGGTCGCCAGATGCTACCATAGCAGCCAACATCAATCCTTTGCCGCGTATTTCTGAAATTAAAGGGTGTTGAAGATGGCGTCTTATTAGCTTTTCTTTCTCAAGAGTTTGTGCTATTAAATCTGTTTCCGTAAGTTCCTGAAGGGTTGCCAAAGCGGCAGCTGCAACTACTGCATTTCCGCCAAATGTGGTAATATGCCCAAGTTTTGGATGGTCGCTCAATAAGTTCATCATTTCTCGTGATGCCGTAAATGCACCAATAGGCATGCCACCTCCCATACCTTTACCCATCACTAAAATATCCGGTACAACCTCAAAATGTTCAAATCCGAATAATGAACCCGTACGGCCAAAACCCGGCTGAATTTCATCCAGGATTAGCAAAGCACCTACTTTTTCACATTGTTGTTTTACCTTTTTAAGGTATCCGTGCTGCGGAAAAATAAACCCGGCTCCTCCCTGAATGGTTTCTAAAATTACCGCTGCGGTTTTGTCAGTGATTTTTTGAATATCTTTTTCATCATTAAACTGAATAGCGTAACAATCAGGCACTAAGGGACCAAAAGGTGTTTTGCGTTCTTCATAGCCCATAACACTTAATGCCCCAAAGGTATTGCCATGGTATGCATGGTTTGCGTATAAAATTTCTGAACGTCCCGTAGCGCGGCGGGCAAGTTTTAAAGAACCGTCTATGGCTTCGGCACCGCTATTTACCAAATAAGTTGTTTCCAAGGGGGAGGGAAGGTGTGCTGCCAGTAATTTTGTAAGTGCTACTGCAGGTGACTGTACATACTCACCGTATACCATTACATGTTGGTATTTGTTTACCTGCTCTTGTATTGCTTGTACTACCCGCGGATGGCTGTGTCCCAGACTACACGCTGAAACACCAGCAACAAAGTCTAAATGTTTGGTTCCCGAAGTGTCATAAATATAACTTCCCCTAGCGTGTGATACTGCCATTGCTAATGGATGAGGGGTGGTTTGAGCCTGGTATCTTAGGAAGTCATTTTTCATTTAAAGAGAGCTTTTTTAGTTGTTATTCTCCTAATAAAACTTCAAGAATAGCAATAGCTGCTTCACTAATTTTAGTACCTGGACCAAATACTGCAACAGCACCCGCATCAAATAAAAAGTCATAATCCTGAGGAGGAATGACTCCTCCCACAATTACCATAATATCTTCGCGTTCCAGCTTTTTCATTTCTTCAATTACCTGGGGAACTAGTGTTTTATGGCCTGCGGCAAGACTGGAAACACCTAAAATGTGTACGTCGTTTTCAATAGCTTGTTGCGCAGCTTCTTTCGGGGTTTGGAATAACGGACCAATATCTACATCAAAACCTACATCTGCATAGCCTGTGGCTACTACTTTTGCACCGCGGTCGTGACCATCCTGTCCCATCTTTGCAATCATAATGCGTGGACGACGGCCCTCCTGTTCTGCAAACTTGTCTGCAAGTGCTCTGGCTTTTTCAAACTGTGGATCTTTTTTTATTTCTTTGCTATACACGCCACTAAACGATTTAATTTGTGCTTCATACCGTCCAAAAACTTCTTCCAAGGCATCACTAATCTCGCCCAAGGTAGCTCTTTCTCTGGCGGCTTCTACCGCTAAAGCTAGTAAATTTCCTTCACCTGTTTTAGCACATTGGGTTAGATTTTTCAGGGCTTCGGAAACTTTCGTAGCATTTCTATCAGATTTAGTGCGTTCCAGACGTTCCATTTGTCCTTTACGCACCTTTTGATTGTCTACATCCAGAATTTGCAAGGGATCTTCTTTTTTTAGTTGAAATTTATTCACTCCAACAATAACATCCTGACCACCATCAATCCTGGCTTGTTTTCTTGCGGCAGCTTCTTCGATACGTAGTTTTGGAATTCCTGCTTCTATCGCTTTTGTCATCCCGCCTAATTCTTCCACTTCCTCAATAAGTTTCCAGGCTTTTTGAGCAATATCATGGGTTAATTTTTCCACGTAATAGCTACCAGCCCAAGGATCGACCGTGCGGTTTATTTGTGTTTCTTCCTGCAAGTATATCTGGGTATTTCGGGCTATTCTAGCCGAAAAATCTGTTGGAAGCGCAATCGCTTCATCCAAAGCATTGGTATGTAAGCTCTGCGTACCTCCAAATGCTGCTGCCGAAGCTTCTATACACGTTCTCGCCACATTATTAAAAGGGTCTTGTGCCGTTAAGCTCCAGCCGCTGGTTTGACAATGTGTTCGCAACGCTAACGATTTCGAATTTTTTGGATTGAATTGTTTTACCATTTTGGCCCATAACATTCTGGCGGCACGCATTTTGGCTATTTCCATAAAGTGATTCATCCCAATAGCCCAGAAAAAGGACAGGCGAGGGGCGAACGTATCAATATCCATCCCCGCAGCAATGCCGGTTTTTATGTATTCCAAACCGTCTGCCAGAGTATAGGCAAGCTCAATATCGCAAGTGGCTCCCGCTTCCTGCATATGGTACCCCGAAATAGAAATACTGTTGAATTTAGGCATGTTCCTGGAAGTAAATTCAAAAATATCACTGATGATTTTCATAGAAGGGGTCGGCGGATAGATATAGGTATTTCGTACCATAAATTCTTTTAAAATATCATTTTGAATAGTGCCTGCCAAAGCTTCGGGTGCAACACCTTGTTCTTCGGCGGCCACGATGTAAAATGCCATAATGGGTAACACAGCCCCATTCATAGTCATAGATACACTCATCTTATCTAACGGAATCTGGTCAAACAACACTTTCATGTCTTCCACGCTATCTATAGCAACGCCTGCTTTACCTACATCACCCACCACTCGGTCGTGATCGCTATCATAACCACGATGTGTTGCCAGATCGAAGGCTACAGAAAGCCCTTTTTGTCCTGCTGCGAGATTTCTTCTATAAAATGCGTTGCTGTCCTCGGCTGTAGAAAACCCTGCATATTGCCTGATGGTCCATGGCCTGCGAACATACATAGTAGCGTAGGGGCCACGAAGGTTAGGAGCAATTCCAGCTACAAAATTAAGATGATTAAGGTCTTTTATATCCGATTCAGAATATGTTTTTTTTATGGAGATGTCTTCAGCGGTGGTGTACACTTCCTCATTCGTTCTTCGGAGTTTATCGCTCGAAGTTTTTAAGCTAATATCTTGAAGGTTCTTTCTACTCATGACTCAATCGTTCTTGTTCAACTTTTTCGGCTAGTCTTTTCGCAATAATGGGTTCAATTTCGGTTTTGCGTGCATTTGTTTTTACAAAGGGGTAAAGTTCCAAATCGCTTTTCATTCTGTCTGCATCGTTGGGGTATTTATTGGTGCCTACTAACACCAACTTGCCTGCATCAAACCATTCCTGCTCTTTTTTAGCACTTTCTTTTATTTTTTTCTGAAGGGTGCCGTCTTTTAATTGTGCCAGCAATCCGCCCCCTTTTTCAATTAATTTAAAAACTTCTAATGCTTGTTCTGCCAGTTGTTGGGTGATGGTTTCAATATAATAACTACCATCTGCAGGATTTGAAACTGTGTCAAAATAGCTTTCATTTTTTAAGATTAATAACTGGTTTCTTGAAATACGTTCGCCAAATTCGTTGCTTTTATGATACAATGCATCGTAGGGAAGGTTACACACTGTGTTTGCTCCTCCCAGAACGGCACTCATTGTTTCAGTTGTGGTGCGAAGCATATTTACATTATAATCGTATAAGGTTTTGTTCCGTCTGGAAGGTCTGGAAATAACGTGGCATGTTTCTGAAATGTTATATGCTGCCGCCAAACTTGCATACAACAAGCGGAGCGCTCTAATTTTTGCGATTTCAAAAAAGTAATTGGAGCCTGTTGCGGTTTTGAATGTTATAAGAGTACCATTACATGTGTTGGAGGCACCTGCATTGGTATTAAAGTGATGTATGTACTCATTGGCGTGAGCAAGTCCGTAGGCGAGTTGTTGTACGATATTTGCACCTGCATTTTGATAGATTGATGTATCTACTGAAATAAGATTTTTGTCTGTAAATTTTTTCTGAAGCTTTTCAAGAATTTCGTGATCTCGTTTCAAATTGTAGAACCAATTCCCAGTTTTTGCAAGATTTCCAAGCAAATCTATATTGTAAAATACGGAGGCGTTCTTTTCGGTTAAAAAGGAAATTAACTTTAGTAAAAAGGGTTCTTCTAAAAATTGAAATTCAAAATACAAGGTCGCTTTCTCAAAAGGAAAATTATTAAAAACCTGTGCTATTTCAAACGAAGTTTCAGCAGTGAAAATCAACGCTTCAGCCCCTCTTTTAATACTGTTTAATGCTAATGAATTAGCAATATCCTCTTTGTCTATAAAAATAGTCTGGGCAATATTCCAGTGGGTTGGATGGCCGGGAATGCTAATTACTTTTTCAACATCATCTGCATGATAGGTGGGACGCACATGAATGCCTTCCAAACTTTGCCATACGAGCGTGTCGTTATAATCGGCTCCCTTGAGATCTACCTGTATTTTTTGTTTCCACGCTTTGGAGGAAACAGGATTAAAGTCTTTAAATAGGTTTTTGGTCATTTTGGTATATGCAAATTTTGTTTAAATGTGTACGATAGTGCCATTTTTAGCACCAAGGATAGTTTACAAATGTGCCTGTGCCTCCGTACAAATCAATTTTTATCCTCATTTATTTCTTTTTCAATTCATAACCACACGTTGAACAATATCTGGCATTGCTGTTATTCTTAGAATCGCACTTTTGACATATAATTTCTGTGATCTGCTCACGGGGTTTTTTTATGGGATGAATTTGTGTTTTCTTTTTCTTGTTTTTTCGTATAAAGTATCTAACCAGGAGAATTACACCAGCCAAAAGTACAAGTAGAACTACAAAAAAGGATATTTTACCTATAAGAAAACCAGTTTCATAGGCTATATCTGTTGTGTTCTCCTGATTATTTTGAACGGTGGAAGGCTGTTCTGTCTCCACTGCATTTACTGAAAATGAATTGAAAAATTTTGTTTTATTTTCATTTACTAGATTTTTTTGACTGGTTACAGGCCAAAAATCCAGGGTTATAATATGTTGATCAACATAAATAATCTTTTTGAATCTTTTACTTGGCATTCCTGAATTGGAAGGGGCATTGTATTCCATTTCCAATGCTGGAATATCCTGGATAAAAACTTCATCCATGGAAACCACTTCTGCATTTGCCGCATCAATTGCGCCCTGAGCCACACCCTGATATAATGTTTGTAGACTTTCTTTGGTTATTTGTGAACTTTGTTGATTTGTGAATTTTACAGTACTTGCTATGTAATATCCAAATTCATCTTCGGCGGTGTAAACAGTTTCTCTTTGGGTTTCTATTACTTTACTTTCTGTTGGGAAATTTATAGTTGCAAATTTGGTAATATTGGTTGGTATTCCTTCTTGAGCATGTATACTATTTGCCGTAACGAGTAGCAGCATAATAAGTTTAAGGATCAATTTCATAGGTATTAGTTTCTCTTTATTTAATTCTTCACACTTTAATCAATACTGTCCTGGTTTTCTATAATAAAAATATCTTCGCCTTCTTTTTTAAGATAGTATTTTTCACGGGCAAATTTTTCTATTTCGTTACTGTCTTTCATTTTATCCAGGAAAACTTTGTCTTTTTCAATTTCGGTTTTATAAAATTCTTTGTTTTCTTCCAGTGCATTAATATCTTCATCCAGTTCTTTGTGAATGAAATAGGAGTTGGTGTCAAAAAAAACCATCCATACGGCAAAACTGATAAGGATAAGTATGTAGGTACTTCCCAAAATTTTGAACCAGCGTTTTTGTTTTAGATCTTTAAATTTCATCCCCTAATTTTTGTTGCACAATCTTCCTGATAACATCTACCGCCACTGTGTTGTATCTGTTATTTGGAATAATGATATCTGCAAATTCTTTGGTTGGCTCAATAAACTGTGTATGCATGGGTTTGAGGGTTGTTTGATACCGGTTTAGCACTTCGTTCAAATCTCTGCCTCTTTCTGCAATATCACGCTTTAACCGCCTAATTAACCGTTCGTCACTATCTGCGTGAACAAATATTTTAATATCGAACAATTCCCGAATATCCGGGTGTGTTAAAATTAAGATTCCTTCAACCAGTATTACTTTTTTTGGGTGCGTAGTAACTGTTTTTTCGGTTCTGTTGTGTTCTTTAAAACTATACACAGGCTGCTCAAAGGATTTTCCTTTTTTAAGCTCCTCCAAATGATGCACTAATAACTTAAAATCGATAGCGTTGGGGTGGTCAAAATTAATTTTCACCCGCTCTTCATATGGTAAATGGCTTGTGTTTTTATAATAACTGTCCTGAGAAATTACGCACACTTCATTTTCCGGAAATTGTTCCACAATTTGATGCACCACTGTTGTTTTTCCACTTCCGGTACCACCACCAATTCCAATTATGAGCATTGTTTATGTATTTGTCACAAAGGTAGGAAATATGATGTTTTGAAAAGCTTATTTTTCAATTTTGGCTACTTCGGTTTCTGTAACCATTTTATCCTGGGTATTCCCCCAGCTGTTCATTACATAATTCATTACGTCTGCTATTTCTTCATTGCTTAACCCCATGGGCATCATTACGCCGTTATAGGTAACACCGTTTACTTCAATTTCGCCTTTTTGACCAAATTTTACGCCGTGTATGCTTTCGGTTCGTTTTTCTTTTAACCAGTTAGAGCCTGCCAGGGGAGGAAAATTACCAGGAACACCTTTGCCATTAGCGAGGTGACACTGCATACAAAAATCTGTATACACCAAACCGCCACGTTCTATACTCGCCTGCAGCGGTGTTTGTTCTTTTTCGGTTTCTGAAACTTTAAAAGCACCAATTTTAATAGATTCTTTTTTTTCTGAATTATTACAGGCAAGTAATAGCAGTGCTAAGGGGATGAATAGGGCTGTTTTTTTCATAGTTTGATTTGAGTTTGTCCTGAGCTTCTTTTAACCCAACAGGTGGAAAGTTTAATTATAATAGTTGTATTAGTTATATATATACGTAAAAGTATATGGCGATTAATTTGGCACTACTTTATATATTCCATCACCTTCTACAGCAATATAAACATAGCCATCTGGCGCTTCTTTAACATTGCGGACACGGCCTATATCCATAGCAATTTTTTCACGGTCTATTACTTCGGTTCCGTTCAATCTTACAAGTTCTACATAATTAAATTTTAAAGAGCCTACGAGTAAATGTCCTTTCCAGTCGGGATACATGTCGCTGGTTACAAAGTCCATTCCACAAGGGGCGATGGAGGGTACCCAATAATAAATGGGCTGTGTCATTCCCTCTTTTTTGGTAATATCTGTGAATTTGGTACCACTGTAATTAACACCATAGCTAACCACAGGCCAGCCGTAGTTGTTTCCTTTTTCAATAATATTTATCTCGTCACCACCTTTTGGACCGTGTTCGTGAATCCATATTTTTCCTGTTGCAGGGTGTCTTGCCATCCCTTGCGGATTTCTATTTCCGTAGGTATATATAGCATCCAGACCTTTTTTTCCTACAAAAGGATTGTCTTTTGGGATACTACCATCGTCGTGTAAGCGATAAACTTTTCCACCATCCCGGGTTATGTCTTGCGGATTTACATCGCGTTCACCTCTTTCTCCAATAGAGAAATAAAGAAATCCATTTGTATCAAACTCTATTCGAGAACCAAAATGCTGTCCGCGCGTTGTATTAGGAGTAGCCTTGTACAGGTCTTCTATACTGGTAAGGGTGTCGCCATTAAGTTTAGCACGGCTCAATTTGGTGTTTCCTCCTTTTCCTTCTCCTTCTTCAGAAGCATACGAAAAATAAATCCAGCCGTTTTCAGAATAATCAGGGTGTAGGGTAATGTCTAACAGTCCGCCTTGACCTCGGTTGTATACTTTTGGAACGTTTTTAATTTCGGTTGTAACGTCTTTATCAACGTGAAGAAGACGTCCGTCTTTTTCAGTAATAAGCATGCTTCCATCCGGAAGCCAGGTCATTCCCCACGGATTATCAAGGTTATCCACTACTTTTTCTGTAGTATAGCCTCGATTAGATTCTACTGTTAACGCTACATCGTTTTTCTTTTTTGGAGCATTACAGGACACCAAGAATAAAAGTGCAATGCTACATAAAATGTATGTTTTCATCTTAATTCTTTTTTGAAAAGATACAGAAATGTAAGAAAATGGAGAAGCAAATAACAGAACTTTAATAGGTTTGTTAACAAAGGGTTTCTCTTAAAATGTTGTATGTAAGGTATTTCAGAAAACACTTTTCAAATACATTAGTAGGATAAGACTGGAAAAATGTTATGTAACATGGGTTACCTTTAATTTACTTTATTCCTTATATTTTTGTTTGCAAAACAAAGGTTTTATGAAAAAACAATTTTTTGTAGTCTTTTTTTCTTAAAATGTTCACAATGTCGTAAGTGCGATTTTTGAAAGCTAATCCTTATAACATCTCAAAAATAAATAAAGTAAAGGATCGTTGCCCAAAATGTAATTTAAATTACCATATTGAGCCTGCATTTTATACAGGTCCAGGTATGTTTCGCATGCATTGGGCATAGCCGTTGCTGTTGTAACCTATGTGGTTACTTCTTATTTTTGGACTGGACTTAGAACCTACAGGTATACTTTTAAGTATTATAGGGGCTTAACTGGTCACAATGGCATATATAGGAGCTGTGTCAAAATTTATTTGGGCGCATTTCTTTTTTAAATACAATTTTGAAATAGCTAAAAAAAGCTGCTAATGATACAAGAACTTAAAGAATACTACAGTGCACATTTTGAACCTGAACTTATGGAAGAAATTAATAATGTAGCTGTACTTATGGATGTGCCAGAGGGGCAGGATGTAATGAAGCCTGGGCAATATATTACATCTATGCCTTTAGTGTTGTCTGGAAGTATTAAAATAATGCGTCCAGATAATGAAGGTGAACAATTACTTTTATATCATTTAGAAAAAGGAGACACCTGCGCTATGACACTGAGTTGCTGCCTGGGAAATACAAAAAGTGAAATACATGCCGTTACCGAAACCAATACAAAACTGCTTATGATTCCTATTGGTAAAATGGAAGCCTGGTCCAGTACTTACAAAACCTGGCGAAATTTTGTGTTTGCCAGCTATCATTCCAGAATGATGGAACTTCTGGAAAGTATAGATAATATTGCTTTTAATAATATGGATGAACGTCTGGAAAATTACTTAGCCGATAAGATAAAAATTTTAAATAGCAAGCATATTTATATAACTCACAAAGAGATTGCTTCAGACCTACATACCAGCCGTGTTGTGGTTTCCCGGCTCCTTAAAAAAATGGAAAACAATCATAGTATCAGGTTGCACCGCAGTTTTATTGAAGTTCTATAACAATTGTTACACAAAAAATACAATGAGCCATGTACATTTGCCAGATACAGTATTTAAAAACTTAAAATGATAGAAATCCTAGGTTACATAGGGGCGCTTTTTATAGGACTGGTATTAGGCTTAATTGGTGGCGGAGGCTCCATATTAACGGTACCTATCCTTGTGTATGCACTTACACTAAACCCAGTAATAGCTACGGCGTATTCTTTATTTGTGGTTGGGACAACATCCCTTGTTGGTGCTATAAAGAATATGATGAAGGGAATGGTAGATTTTAAAACAGCTATCATTTTTGCCATCCCGGCTTTTATAGCAGTATATTTTACCAGAGCCTTTTTAATTCCTGCAATTCCTGAAAATTTATTTGTAGTAGGCGATTTTATGGTTACTAAAAACTTGGCAATTATGCTATTTTTTGCCGTAATCATGTTACTGGCTTCTGTTTCCATGATACGGAATACTAAAAAGAAGACGGCTGCAACTACAGTGATAACTTATAATTACCCTCTTATTATAGTAGAGGGACTGGTAGTTGGTGTAATTACTGGGATTGTAGGTGCCGGAGGCGGATTTTTAATCATACCAGCCCTGGTGTTGCTAGCAAAACTACCTATGAAAAAAGCTGTAGCAACATCTCTTTTAATTATTGCTATTAAATCGCTTATAGGCTTTATAGGCGATGTACAAAATCTGGATATTGATTGGATGTTCCTTTTGTCCTTTACGGCTATTTCGGTAGTAGGAATATTTATTGGAATCTGGCTAAATAAATTTATTGACGGGAAAAAACTAAAAAGTGCATTTGGATGGTTTGTATTGCTAATGGGAGTTTATATAATTTATAAAGAACTAGCCTTATAAACCAGCCATTATAAATAGCAGTTGTAAACTTAGCCACTTTGCAGAAGCATAGCTAAAAGCTATAATGAAAACTATTTTTTCTGAAATACTAAAGTTGTCATTGCACGAATATCCTGAACATTTGTAGTTTTAATAGCTTCAATAAGTTGAACAGGTAGGTTTTCGGAAATTTCATAAATTAGCTCCCGAGTGATGTAAAAACTACCAACAACATCATTTATTTCGTCTTTTACAAAAGGTTTTTTGCCATCAAGCCCTATATTGGAAGCAACGCGAATAAATAAAGTGCCAGAATATTTCAGTACCCGAACCAATTCTGCAACCATAGCATTAAAATGTGTATTATTATCAGCAAAATGCAATACTGCACAACAAATTATGTGGTCAAAATAATTTTCTTCAAATGGTACCATCTCCAAGGTGCCAACCCTAAAGTTTGAAGCAGCCGCCGGATATATTTCTTGTGCTTTTTTTATAGCGTCTGCATTGGTGTCAATGCCTGTAATGCTGAAATTATTCTGGTAAAACCATTTTAAGTTTCTTCCGTAACCACAACCAGCATCAAGGATAGATTGTCCAGTCGTATACCGCTCTTTCAAAATTTGATCGATAACATAAATGTCCATATTTCCTAACAGACTGTATGTTTGCTTGTAGTTCATTTTTCTAAAATTTCAGTATACAATATAATCTATTGTAATATCTGTAACAAAGGTTACAACAAGTTGTTGAGATCTTTTTTATTTTTATACCATAAATTTAAAGTTATGAATATTAAACAATTTGAATACAAACCTCTCGCTCATTACTCTTATGCTATTGTGAGCGATGGGAACATGGCAGTTATAGACCCAGAACGCAATCCTGAACACTATTATACTTTTGCAAAAGAGAATAATGCAACAATAGTAGCAGTACTAGAAACACATCCTCATGCCGATTTTGTAAGCTCACATCTTGAAATTCATAAAAAAACCGGTGCAACTATTTATAATAGTAAAAAATTGGGAGCAGACTATCCGCACCAGTCTTTTGATGATGGTGATACGATAACACTTGGGAATATTACCTTAAAGGCAATTAATACGCCAGGACATTCCCCAGATAGCATCACAATAGTAGCTACTGAAAATAATGAAACCGCCCTTTTTACAGGTGATACACTTTTTATAGGTGATGTTGGAAGACCAGACTTACGCGAAAAGGCCGGCAATATGAAAGCCAAGCGGGAGGAGCTTGCAGAAATGATGTATTATACCATACAAAATAAATTTAAGGACCTACCAGACAATGCGCTTGTTTATCCCGCCCACGGTGCCGGTTCATTATGTGGTAAGAGTTTGAGTGATGACAACAGCAGTACGCTTGGAAATGAACGCATGGGTAACTGGGCTTTTAAAGAACAGTCTAAGCAGGAGTTTATGGAAACCTTACTTGACGGACAGCCATTTATTCCTTCTTATTTTGGATTTGATGTAGCCGTCAATAAAGCGGGAGCACAGGATGTAACACCTGCATTAGCTTCTATTCCTTTTAATGAAAACACTACGGCAAAGGGGATTATAATTGATATGCGAGACGAAGCAATTTTTAAGAAAGGGCATTTAAAAGGAAGTTTTAATATTCAGGCCGTATCAGAAAATGCAAAATTTGAAACCTGGCTTGGTTCTATTATTAAACCAGACGAAGCGTTTACCCTGGTAATTGACAGCAAGGAGAATAAAGATGCTTTACTACACAGAATAGCAAAAATAGGGTATGAAACATTGCTTAAAGAGGTGATAACACTTTCGAAAGAAGACCTGGTAAAAACTAAAAAACTGGATTTAGCAGATTTCAAAAATAGTCCAGATGCCTATACTATTGTAGATATCAGAAATGCAAGCGAAGTAGAAGAAGGTACGTTTTTTGACAACGCACTTTCGCACCCTTTAAACGATTTGCGGAATACTGCTAATGAAATTCCCACAAATAAGCCCATTGTAGTGCATTGTGCCGGTGGATATCGTAGCGCAGCAGGAAGTAGTATTCTTCAGAAAAAAATAGAAGGTGTACCTGTTTTTGATTTGAGTGAAGACGTAAAGCAATTTCAATAAAACACAATGTATTTGCTAAATTAATGTAACTATTGTTACTGTATGCTAAATTCAAAAAGAGCATCTTTGCCTAAAATTTTTTTATGAATTGGATATATGAACCCTGGCCCTGGTTTGTCTCTGGCCCCCTTATTGCCCTTGTAATGTTTCTGTTATTGCTAGTAGGAAAGCAATTTGGGATGTCATCAAACCTGCGAACCGCCTGTTCTGCTCTAGGTGCGGGAAAAGCTGCAGATTTTTTTAAGTTTGACTGGAAGGCAGAGCGCTGGAACTTAATGGTGGTATTGGGTGCTGTAATAGGTGGTTTTGTAGCATCAAATTACATGAGTAACCATACTGTAGAGATTAACCCAGAAACGGCACAGCAACTTGCAAATGAATATCAAATTACAAGTGCAGGGGAAAGCTATATGCCCCCAGAAATTTTTGCTACAGCCGCATTAAGTGACCCTTTTATCATTGCTATTTTACTAATTGGTGGCTTACTGGTAGGCTTTGGCGCACGGTATGCAGGTGGCTGTACTTCGGGACATGCAATTTCTGGCTTAAGTAACTTACAATTGCCTTCCCTTATAGCAGTAATAGGATTTTTTATAGGTGGTTTGGTAATGATACATTTAATTTATCCCTTACTGTTTTAAATATGAGATATAGTGTTTATTTAATTATTGGTGTTTTCTTCGGAATTGTAATGTATAAGTCTGAAGCGGCATCATGGTTTCGTATTTATGAAATGTTCCAGTTTGGGAGCTTTCATATGTATGGTATTATTGGCTCTGCCTTAGTACTTGGTGTGTTAGCCGTTCAGGTAATAAAACACAAACAGATTAAACCGCTTGATGGTGGCGAAATGAAATTAAAACCTAAGAACAAAGGGGTTGTTAGGTATTTGTTTGGAGGAATTATTTTTGGTTTGGGTTGGGCACTTACAGGGGCTTGTCCTGGCCCTATGTACGTTTTGGCAGGGGCTGGTTATGTTTCTATTCTTATAGTAATTTTTGGGGCAATTGCCGGGACGTTCCTGTATGGACTAGTAAAGAATAAGTTGCGGCACTAATAATTTTAGTTTCATAAGGTTTCTCACCCCATGGCTGAGAATAAAAAAAGAGATTTCCAATTACAGAAATCTCTTAGTCGGGATGACAGGATTTAGAATATCCTTTTACAGCGCATTTATTGCAAACAGATGCCCGATGCTTTTGCATATTGGTCATTTTATTTGTTGGCTTCCCTCAAACTACGTTTGGCTTGCTTACAAATAAAAATGCCCAAGGACTAAGTCCTCAGGCATCTATTTGTCGGGATGACAGGATTTGAACCTGCGACCACACGGCCCCCAGCCGTGTACGCTACCGGACTGCGCCACATCCCGAAATAACCGGTGCAAAAATAACCAATTTTAAAAGTGTTACAAACCAAATGACTACTTTTATGCTGTAATTTTTTAAATGTAAAGAAGCTGCTTAAATGAAACAGTGTCTATTTTTTTTCATACTCCTTAGCATTTTTGTTTCCTGTAAAAATGAAACTAAAAAAGAAATACGTTCTTTAGAACAAAAAACAAAAAACGGCTTTACAAATTTTGAAAGTACGTACTGGCTTATTGGTGAATGGGATAACTTAAAAGAAGATACATATAGTAAAGAAACCTGGACAAAAATAAATGACAGTACCTTATCTGGGTTTAGCTATACACAGGTAACACAGGATACCGTTTTTGCCGAAACATTATTACTTCAGCAACTTGGGGATGAAATTGTACTTACCGTGACTACATTTGACCAAGATAATAATGATCCGGTGACTTTTAGTTTGATACTTTCAGAAGAAAAAAAGATGGTTTTTGAAAATAAAGCTCATGATTTTCCACAAAGAATAATCTATACAAACCCCCAAAGCGATTCAATTCATGCCTGGATAGAAGGTAGGGTAGGAGAAGAACAAAAGAAGATAGACTTTCATTTTTCTAAACACCAACCTCTTTAAGTTTACCAGACACTCTAAAACAGTACCATAAATATTTATAATTTGTTTATTGTAATTCTTAATAACTTTTGGGTTAAGGTTTTCTACATTCTTGTTATTTTTACATTCTTAAATTTTACAAAGACAACCAAACTATGAGCGATACAATAGAAAGAATTAAATGTTTAATTATTGGCTCGGGGCCGGCTGGCTATACAGCAGCTATTTATGCAGCAAGAGCCGACCTGAAACCAATAATGTATACAGGAATGGAACCAGGAGGACAATTAACCACTACAACAGAAGTAGATAATTTTCCAGGATATCCAGAAGGTATAGATGGTCCTACTATGATGGTTCAGCTCCAACAACAAGCCGAACGGTTTGGTACCGAAGTACGCATAGGGATGGTTACAGCTGTAGATTTTAGCGATGAAGTAGGAGGTATCCACAAAATTACCGTAGATAATTCAACACAATTGGAAGCTGAAACCGTTATTATTTCTACCGGGGCAACTGCAAAATATCTTGGACTACCCAGCGAACAAAGATTGCGCGGCGGTGGAGTTTCTGCATGTGCCGTTTGTGACGGATTTTTCTACAAAGGACAAGACGTGGCAATAGTAGGAGGTGGTGACACTGCAGCTGAAGAAGCTACCTACCTAGCCAATATTTGTAATAAGGTGACAATGCTGGTTCGTAAAGATGAAATGCGTGCTTCTAAAGCAATGCAACACCGTGTTACATCTACAAAAAATATAGACCTACGATATAATACCGAAGTGGATGAAGTATTGGGCGATATGGTTGTTGAAGGCTTACGGATGAAAAATA
>PANU01000071.1 GCA_002707745.1 Flavobacteriaceae bacterium | reverse complement strand
TGGAAGATATCTTTAGCCAGTTTGGAGATATTTTTGGAGGTGCTTTTGGCGGTGGCGGCGGTGGCGGCTTTAGTGGTTTTAGCGGTTTTGGTGGCGGCGGCCGCAGGACAGTAAAAGGCAGCAACCTGCGAATTCGCGTTAAACTTACCCTAGAAGAAATTGCTAACGGAGTAGAAAAGAAAATAAAGGTAAAACGTAAAAAGCAGGCAAAAGGAACTACTTATAAAACCTGTACTACCTGTAATGGGGCAGGACAGGTAACGCGTATACAAAATACAATTTTGGGCCGCATGCAAACTTCGGCGCCTTGCAATACGTGTGGAGGAGCAGGACAGATTATAGATAAAAAACCCGCCAATGCCGATGCGCAAGGAATGCTGGCGACTGAAGAAACCGTAAGCATTAAAATTCCGGCTGGAGTGGTGGATGGGATGCAGTTAAAAGTCTCCGGAAAAGGAAACGATGCTCCCGGAAATGGGATTGCGGGCGATTTATTGGTTGCCATAGAAGAAAAGCCCCATGAAAGTCTGCAAAGAGAAGGCGATAATCTTCACTACGATTTGTATATAAGTTTTTCTGAAGCTGCTCTGGGAGCCTCTAAAGAAATAGATACAGTAACAGGGAAAGTGCGCATAAAAATAGAACAGGGAGTACAAAGCGGAAAAATACTGCGGTTACGAAACAAAGGTATTCCAAGTATAAATGGGTACGGAACAGGTGATTTATTGGTTCATGTAAATGTATGGACACCAAAATCGCTGAGTAAAGAACAGAAAGAATTTTTTGAAACTATGAGTGCCGACGAGCACTTTCAACCCAATCCGGAAAAGGAAGACAAGTCCTTTTTTGAGAAGGTAAAGGATATGTTTTCTTAAATAAACGTTAATTAATATATTTTACCTATATTTGAATATCGCTTATTTATATAAGTGATATTTTTCTTTTTCATAGCAATTTTTTTTCCCATCCTTGAATCAATTTTGAGGATGGGTTTTGTTTTTTGGACTTCCATTAAAGTAAAAAATTACTGCTGTAAAAGAGTAACAAAATATCCCGAGCTGCTACTAACCAACTATATCCAGTTTTTATCTAAAAAGTTTACGCTGGTTGGGTCAAGCGATACACAAATATTTATCTTTACGCTTCGCAAAATACATTATGGAAAAATTACTTGTTGCAGAAAACGTTTCAAAATCTTTTGGTGAATTTAAAGCCTTGAACAACGTGTCTATAGAAGTTCCGAAAGGGAGTATTTTTGGACTTTTGGGACCTAATGGCGCGGGAAAAACCACCTTTATTCGCATTATCAATCAAATTACTATGCCAGATTCGGGGAAGGTGTTCCTGGACGGGGAACCATTACAACCCAACCACATTCAGCATATTGGTTACCTGCCCGAGGAGCGAGGTTTGTACAAATCTATGAAAGTAGGAGAGCAGGCATTGTACTTGGCACAGTTAAAAGGATTGTCTAAAAGTGAAGCAAAAGCAAAATTGAAATACTGGTTTGACCGCCTGGAAATAGGAGACTGGTGGGATAAAAAAATTCAGGAACTTTCTAAAGGAATGGCTCAAAAAATTCAATTTGTGGTTACCGTTTTACACCAACCTAAACTGCTCATTTTTGATGAACCCTTCAGTGGTTTTGACCCTATTAATGCAAATTTAATTAAAGATGAAATTTTAAAGCTCCGGGACGATGGGGCTACCGTTATATTTTCGACCCACCGAATGGAATCGGTTGAAGAAATGTGTGATCACATTGCTCTTATTAACAAATCGAATAAAATCCTGGACGGAAAATTACTGGACATAAAACGTGCCTATAAAAATAATACGTTTGAAGTAGGTCTGGTAACGCAAAATGCTTCAGCCGTTAGTGCACATTTAAAAGATAAGTTTACCGTCTCACCCGCTACCTTTAAAACTATTAACAATGAGCTTCAGTATAAAATTCAGATACCTGAAAACGCATCGGCTAATGACCTGGTGAGTTACCTGACCACACAAGGACAATTAACTCACTTTGTAGAAGTGATACCCAGCGCCAATGACATTTTTATAGAAACCGTACGAAACAACTAACATTTCAGCAATATGAACCATTTACAACTCATTATAAAAAGAGAATACCTTACAAAGGTTCGCAATAAGTCGTTTATAATTATGACGTTTTTGAGTCCAATTATAATGATCGGGATATTTACGTTGGTAGGCTATCTTTCTCAATTAAACAACGACAAAGTGCGGGTTATTAATGTGCTGGATGAAAGCGGTCTTTTTGTTTCACAATTTGAGAGTACAGACAACTTAAAGTACGAGCGTATGGAGAGTCTTTCCCTGGAACAAGCTAAAGCAAAAACTGAAAAAAGCGGCGATTATGGCCTCCTTTATATCCCTGAAAATGACGATATAGATGCCCTTGCTAAAAGTATCACCTTTTACTCTGAAGATTCTCCATCCCTGGGTACCATAGACGATATTGAAGATGCCATACGCGATAAGGCAAATACTTTAAAACTAAAAGCCTCAAATTTTGATGCCGCACAAATAAAGTCGCTACGCGTACAGGTAGATACACAGTTGGAAACATTTAAAGGAGAAGAAACATCAAAATTAGGATCGGGAATTAAACTTATTTTTGGAGGAGCCGCGGGCTATTTACTCTTTATGTTTATTATTATCTATGGCAATATGATTATGCGTAGTGTGATAGAAGAAAAAACAAGCCGGATTATAGAAGTAATTATTTCTTCAGTAAAACCCATCAAGTTATTGTTGGGAAAGATAATAGGAACCTCTTTGGCAGGGATCACACAATTTGCCGCATGGGTACTATTGTTAGGGGTGCTTTCGGCTATAATTCCGTTGGTTTTTGGAATAGATCCTAGCGCTATGCAGGAACAGCAATTACAAGCTATGGCACAAACCCAGAATGATGGGTTGCAATCTATTTTAACGGAGGCATTAATTGAAGTTCAAAAACTCCCTATTGCCAATTTAATAGTCATGTTTTTGCTGTTTTTTATTGGGGGCTATTTGTTGTACGCTTCCCTGTATGCAGCAATTGGCGCAGCAGTAGACAGTGAAACCGATACACAGCAATTTATGTTACCCTTATTAATGCCACTTATTCTAGCTGTTTACGTTGGTTTTTTTACAGTAATTGACAATCCGCATGGTACTGTAAGTCAGGTTTTTTCTTACATACCGTTTACATCTCCTGTAGTGATGCTAATGCGTATTCCTTTTGGAGTACCTTTGTGGCAACAGCTTATTTCTGTAGTTATTTTATTTGCTACCTTTATTGGCACCGTTTGGTTTGCTGCAAAAATTTATCGTGTAGGGATTTTAATGTACGGTAAAAAAGCAAGCTATAAAGAATTGGCAAAATGGCTTAAATATTAGCGATGTTTCAAGAGAAAGAGAAAGTTACCGAAAAAATAGAAGAGGTTGTAAAAGAGGATATCTGGGGAGCCATTCAAGAGTTCCTAAACCTTGGAGTTCATTTTGGAGAGGGTGATAAGCAAATAGACATTACTATTGGCATATTATTAATTGTAACGGTTTCTTTTTTTGTAGCAAGCTTTCTTTTAAAATGGATTCGGGTTTTGTTTACCCGAAAAATGGCGGAGACAGATAAACTTAAGTTTATAAGTGTCTTTAAATTTATAAAATACATCACCTATATTATTGTAGTATTTGCCACGCTTAGTCTTGCGGGTTTTAATATTACACCCTTTTTGGCTGCTTCTGCCGCACTTCTGGTAGGGTTAGGACTGGCATTGCAGGAACTATTTCAGGATGTAATAGGAGGTATTTTTATAATTATCGATAAATCGCTTCTGGTTGGAGATATTATTGAAGTAGAAGGTAAAGTAGGCCGTGTTATAGATATTAAGTTAAGGACAACCCGCGCAATAACAAGGGACGATAAAATAATTATTATTCCTAATCATAAGTTTATAAGCGATCTTATTTACAATTATACCCAGAACCACAAGTCTACTCGTGAGTTTGTAAGAGTGGGTGTAGCTTATGGCAGTAATACTTTAAAAGTAAAAGAATTGTTGCTGCAAAGTGTACACAAACAGACTGGGGTGTTAAAAAGCCCAAAACCTTTTGTGTTGTTTGAAGATTTTGGAGATTCTGCCCTGGTTTTCAGTGTTCACTTTTTTATTAATGATAGTTTTGTAGACCCTAAAATTAAAAGTGAAATAAGGTTTACTATAGACAATCTTTTCCGCGAAAATAATATTACCATCCCATTCCCTCAACGAGATGTTCACTTGTTTTCACAAGAACCGCAACGGGGATAGGTTTTTTATGACAACGCTAACAGTAGGATTCATTTTGGTTATGTAATTTTAACATTCAACAAACATTCCTATATGAATTTTAAAAATAAATTAGCCCTGTTATTGTTGTTCGCAGCACTAACATTACCTGTATTTACGTATGCACAACTAACCGATTTAGCAAGAGTAGAGTATACTTATTTTCCTCAGGGAGATTCAGAAAATTCCTTTAAACGGTTTCGAGCTTTTGTAAATGTGCCTTTTAAAGTAAGTGAAGACGGCTATCTGGTATCTGGATTTGAGTATCGGAATTTTTTTCTGAAACTACAGGACCCTGAAGTACTGGCAGCTTTAAATAAAACCGATCTGGAGCACTACCAGTCTTTTACATTTACACTTGGGTATACCAATAAATTTAAGGACAGTGACTTGCGATATGCATTTCAGGGAGAAATTAAAGCAGCCTCTAATTTTAAATCGAGTCTGGAAGGTGAGGATATAATATTTGGGGGAAGCGGGTATTTAATTTGGGATAAAACCAGAGAAAAAGAGAACGCCCCTGAAAAACCCTGGCGACTAGTGCTGGGTCTTAATTATTCTACTACAGCGGGAAGACCTTTTCCTTTACCCTTTGTAAATTATTATAGAGAGTTTGCTCCTAAGTGGAGCTTTGGGCTAGGGGTGCCAAAGTCTAATATAAAATGGGAATTTGTGAAAAATATGGAATTACAGGGCTTTGTCACTCTGGATGGTTTTTTTGCTAACATTCAGGACGATGTAACAGTTACCTTGCCAGACGGAACACAAAAAATTGCCGAAAATGTTGGCTTTACTACAGTGCTTGGTGGATTGGGATACGAGTGGGAATTTGCAGATCATTTTCTGTTTTACGTATATGGAGGATATACCCTTTTAAACGATATTAGACTCCGTGATAAAGATAATGAAGATGTGTTTACCATAAATGACACAGCAAGTTATTACACACGTGGAGGAATTAAAGTGAAAATATAATACATAATCAATGTCAAAAATTTTAATTATTGAAGACGAAGCAGCTATTCGCAGAGTGCTCGTAAAAATACTTTCTGAAGAAAATAACAGCTATCAGGTTACCGAAGCCGAAGATGGGCTGGCAGGAATCGAATTGATCAAAAAAGACGATTTCGATCTTGTGCTTTGTGATATTAAAATGCCTAAAATGGATGGAGTAGAAGTACTCGAAGCCATCAAAAAAATAAAACCAGAAACACCTATAGTTATGATTTCTGGTCACGGCGACTTGGATACGGCTGTAAATACAATGCGATTAGGAGCTTTCGACTATATTTCAAAGCCGCCAGATTTAAACCGCTTGCTCAATACCGTTCGTATTGCACTGGACCGGAAAGAACTGGTAGTAGAAAATACCCGCCTCAAGAAAAAGGTAAGTAAAAATTACGAAATGGTAGGGGAGAGCAATGCTATTGTTCACATAAAAGAAATGATAGAAAAGGTAGCTCCAACCGAAGCTCGTGTGCTTATCACAGGACCTAACGGAACAGGAAAAGAACTCGTTGCACATTGGTTACATCAAAAAAGTGACAGAAGTAAAGGGCCTATGATTGAAGTGAACTGCGCTGCTATCCCGAGCGAGTTAATTGAAAGCGAACTCTTTGGCCATGTAAAGGGAGCGTTTACTTCAGCAAATAAAGACCGTGCCGGAAAGTTTGAAGCCGCTAATGGCGGAACCATATTTCTGGATGAGGTGGGAGATATGAGTCTTTCTGCCCAGGCTAAGGTACTGCGGGCACTTCAGGAAAATAAAGTGCAACGCGTAGGAAGCGATAAAGATATTAAAGTAGATGTGCGCGTACTTGCTGCAACCAACAAAGATTTAAAAAAGGAAATAAGCGAAGGTAATTTCAGGGAAGACCTGTACCACCGTCTGGCAGTTATTTTAGTAAAAGTACCCCCCCTCAATGAGCGTCGAGACGATATTCCTATTCTGGTAGATTATTTTACCGAAAAAATTTCAACAGAACACGGTACCGCACAAAAGAAATTTTCAGAAAAAGCTCTTAAAAAGCTTAAAGAATACGACTGGACAGGAAACATTCGGGAGCTTCGGAATGTGGTGGAACGTTTAATAATTTTGGGAGGTAGCGAAGTAAGTGAAGAAGATGTAAAACTTTTTGCCAGTAAATAGAATTGCTGTCCAGATGTTGGGTCGAGCGCCAATGTGTCTGCCTGTGCCGGCAGTTACGGGAATGTAAACCTTTTTCGGACTGCCAGTCAAAACCTAACGGCTGTATGAGTTTTTGTTACTAGTTTAAACGAATGTTCGTTTTTTAAAATTGAAATACATAATAGATGAAGAAGATATCCATTTCAGATTATAAAGTCGAAAGCAATGTAAAAATTTCAGACCTAAAAAGTTTTGAAGATTTTGATGCTTCAAAAAAAGAACTTGAAAAAGAATTGGAAGACACCCGTGAAAAACTTGGTGATTTACAGGATACCATGTACGCTCACGGAAAATATGCAGTTTTAGTTTGCCTGCAAGGAATGGATACCGCTGGAAAGGATAGCTTAATACGTGAAGTTTTTAAAGATTTTAACGCCCGTGGTGTTGTGGTACACAGCTTTAAAGTCCCCACCGAACTGGAGAAAAAACATGATTTTTTATGGCGACACTATATTGCATTACCTGCACGTGGTAAATTTGGTGTCTTTAACCGTACACACTACGAAAATGTGTTGGTAACCCGGGTACATCCTGAATATATTTTAGGCGAAAACCTGCCCGATGTGAACTCAGTTTCAGATATAGACAAGGAATTCTGGGATAAACGTTTTGAGCAGATTAATGCGTTTGAAAAAACCATCGCCCAAAGCGGAACGATTATCTATAAATTCTTTTTAAACCTTTCTAAAGAGGAACAAAAAAATCGTTTGCTACGCAGATTAAACAAACCCAATAAAAACTGGAAATTTTCTCCTGGCGACTTAAAAGAACGGAAATTGTGGGATACGTATATGGACTGTTATCAGGAAATTTTAAACCGAACTTCGTATCCACACGCTCCTTGGTATGCCATCCCAGCCGATGATAAACCAACAGCCCGATATATTGTGGCAAGCATCTTGCTGAAAGAATTACAAAAATATAAAGACATACAGGAGCCGGAACTGGACGAAGACGTAAAAGCACGTATCCAGGAATTTAAAGAGCAACTCGGAAAAGAATAATTGGATTTAGTGTAATTATTAATACCTTTAAACGTCCTTTCAATAGCTTAAAATGTCAATTGTACTATTGCTTAAATCCCCAGGAATACCTTCAATTATGAAAAAAACACTTCTTTTTCTCTCCGTTTTATTAATAGCTTATACAGCAACCGCTCAAAAAGTAAATAAAGAAGATTCTACCCAACTCCGTAATATCTACGATGTAGCACTGCTCGACGGACAAAGTTACGACTGGTTGGCGTACCTAAGCAACGAAATTGGCGGTCGTCTTTCAGGTTCCGTCCAAGCAGACCGCGCTGTACGTTATACCGAAAAGGAACTGAATAAACTAGGACTGGATAAAGTCTGGCTACAACCCGTAATGGTGCCAAAATGGACCCGGGGCTTTAAAGAATACGCCTATATTGAAACCGCTCCTGGCAGAACATCGGTTGTAAATATTTGTGCTCTGGGAGGCTCTGAGCCTACACCCCCAACAGGGCTGAAAGCCGAAGTTATTGAAGTGCAAAATTTTGAAGACCTGCAACGTTACGGTCGTGAACAAATTGAAGGAAAAATAGTGTTTTACAACCGCCCCATGCAACCAGACTTAATACAAACCTTTGAAGCCTATGGCGGTTGTGTAAATCAGCGTTACGCTGGAGCTATGGAAGCTGCAAAATATGGAGCTGTAGGTATTGTAGTCCGTTCTATGAATTTACGAAAGGACGATTTTCCGCATACAGGTGCCATGAGTTATGGGGATGCACCGCTGGACCAACGAATTCCCGCCTGTGCCATTAGTACAAACGATGCAGATTACTTAAGTAATGCACTTACCCTAAAACCAGACCTTAAATTTTACTTTAAGCAAAGCTGTAAAACCCATGAAGATGTAGAGTCTTACAATGTAATTGGAGAAATTAAAGGAAGTGTACATCCAGATAAATATATTATCGTTGGAGGCCACCTGGATTCCTGGGATCTGGGAGACGGTGCCCACGACGATGGAGCTGGCTGCGTACAGTCTATGGAAGTACTGCGTTTACTTAAAAAAACCAATTATAAACCAAAACACAGTATTAGAGTGGTGCTTTTTATGAATGAAGAAAATGGGTTGCGAGGTGGACGGAAATATGCCGAAGAAGCCAAACTGAAAAAAGAGAAACACATTTTCGCTCTGGAAAGTGATGCTGGCGGATTTACACCACGCGGATTTTCATTTGACACGGACGATGCTAATTTTGCGCAGATTGAAAGCTGGAAGCCCCTGTTTAAACCGTATTTAATTCATTACTTTGAGCAAGGTGGAAGTGGTGCAGACATTGGCCCGCTTAAAGATGGAACAGTTGTACTGGCCGGACTACGGCCGGACTCCCAACGTTATTTCGATTATCACCATGCCGCAAATGATACCTTTGATGCAGTTAACAAACGCGAACTCGAACTAGGAGGCGCTACCATGGCAAGTTTAATTTATTTAATCGATAAATACGGCATTAAAAATGAAACAACCCAGGTAAAAAATTAATTTTTTCTAAAAAAGGACCTTGAAAAGCCCAGCTACAACTAACCATTGAATCCGTAACTTAAAAAAGACCTGTTTCTTATAAAACCAACATAAGAATCCAAAACCTATGAGTTTCCTTACAGCAGAGTGGCGAAGACTAGCCCTAGCCAATTATAAGGTAGCGCCTAAGGTACTGCAACCATATCTTCCCTATAAAACCGAACTGGATCTTTACAACAACACCTGCTATGCCAGTCTGGTTGGTTTTATGTTTAAAAACACGAAAGTACTGGGTGTAAAAGTTCCCGGACATATACATTTTGAAGAGGTGAACCTCCGGTTTTATGTACGGTTTAAAGAAGCAGGTGAGTGGAAAAGAGGAGTTGTGTTTGTAAAAGAAATTGTACCCAGGCATGCAATTACCTTTGTAGCCAATACACTTTATAATGAAAAGTATGAAACCCGTACAATGGACCATACGTGGCAGGAACAGGAAAATGAACTTCTCACAACCTACCGTTGGAAAAATAAAAAAGACTGGTTCTCATTTTCTGTAACTTCAAATAAGGTTGCAAAGCCAATCCCACTCAATTCTGAAACCGAATTTATCACAGAACACTATTGGGGGTATAACAAAACAGGAAAACAAAAAACCACCGAGTACCAGGTTACGCACCCCAGATGGGACGCCTACGATGTAAAAAGCTATAGCATTAACGTAGATTTTGCCC
This sequence comes from Flavobacteriaceae bacterium, assembly GCA_002707745.1. Classification (GTDB taxonomy): domain Bacteria; phylum Bacteroidota; class Bacteroidia; order Flavobacteriales; family Flavobacteriaceae; genus Marinirhabdus. Next base: position 21,068 of record PANU01000071.1, on the reverse strand, counting down.
GGGAATACGGTGAAGACTTTCGGTTTTTGAATACTGCTACGCCAACTTCAGTTATGCTTGCAGCGGGGTCGCAAATTACCGTTGAAGGGAAATCTACTATTCGATAGTATGGAAACGATGCTGCAGAAACTAAAAATAGCATCATTATGTAATAAAGTTTTTTTTTGCTCTTTCCCATAGCAGCAGGGAAAGTTTATTTAAAGATAAGCTATCATCCTACGTTAAAGGGAAAAGCCTGTCCCGAATTTATTACGGAAGGATTTCGGTATAAATGTAAAAGGAGGCGAATAAATATTACCTCGAAATTCTAAGGGTTTAATCCCACCAAACCACAAAAAATTTCTCAACTAAACCGTTTTTTTTCTTGTAAACCAGTGGGGAACGTTTTTCAGTAATAAATTTTTTAATTTCCTCCTTAGCTTCAGAAAATGAGAGCCAATGCATCAGATTTTCTGCAGGGAGCAACCATTGTTTTTTCTGCGGAAGGGCATACAAAGCAGTTTCATCTTTTTCAGCAATTAATTGCTCCCAATACATATAGTACCCTACCAGACAATTTTGAAAATGTTGCGGGAGTTTGGTTTGCTGAAATCCCTTCGGAACAAATAAAAAAGCCTTAAAGCAATACTGTTGCTGTATGACAGGTGTTTTTACACTAAAATTGTTTAAAGCCCAAGCCGTTTCATCCCGATGCAATAGCGGAAATTGCCTGGTTTTCATTTTTCCCAATTTATCTTGTAGCCTATCTTTTCGGTTTGGACCAATCCATTGATCTAAAAGGGCGGTACCCAGGCTTTCATCAAGCAGATAAAATTTACAGGCCAGTTCTATATGGAGTGTTTGTTGGGTTTTAGAGTCAAAAACCAGATAATCCAGCTCGCCTAAAGTTTCTGTTGCTCCTTGTATTTGAATGTTTGCCGCTATTATTTGAAAGCGTGGAGTATGTTTCAGTCCTTGTTCAAATAAAAACTCGGCTTGCTTACCTAACATCTGTTCAGAGGGAAAATCAATTAGTAAGCTTTCAGCATCTATTTCCGAAGTACTAAAAGCCGCAAAAGGAAAATCTTTTAAAGAGAGCTTTAATTCAGGAGCTTTCAGAAAAAAGGAAATAAAGGGAGCTTTCAAATGACTATTAATTGAAATTCTGGGTGAATATGGACTGTGTGTTTTCTAACTTTGCCCAAAAGTATAAAAACTTGTTACAGCAATATACCAAGGAATTTAAATATAACATAAAGTTGGCCACTCCGGTTATTTTAGGGATGTTGGGGCATACCGTGGTACAACTGGTAGACAATATCATGGTAGGGCAATTGGGGACAGCAGAGCTGGCAGCGGTATCTTTAGGGAACAGTTTTATGTTTATAGCCATGAGTTTGGGGATTGGCTTTTCTACTGCCATCACTCCTTTGGTAGCCGAAGCCGATGGTGAAAATAACTTTATCGCTGGTAAATCTGCTTTTAAACATGGGTTGTTTTTGTGTACCGTGTTGGGAATTCTTTTATTCTTAACCGTCTTTATAGCTAAACCGTTAATGTATGCTATGGATCAGCCTCCGGAGGTGGTAGATCTGGCGATGCCTTATTTAAATCTGGTGGCGATTTCGCTGGTACCCCTAATTATTTTTCAGGCTTATAAACAATTTAGTGATGGATTGTCTCTTACCAAATACCCTATGTACGCTACTATAGCCGCCAATGTGGTAAATGTATTGCTTAATTATATGTTTATTTTCGGGAAATTCGGGATGCCCGAACTAGGGGTGGTAGGAGCTGCTATCGGGACGTTGGTTTCCCGGGTTATTATGGTTGTGTATTTATGGTATGTACTTTCAAAACACTATAAGGCCAGAGATTATGTGCGCAATATTAAATTTTTTACCCTTTCAAAAAAAATGCTCAACAAATTAGTAAGTTTAGGGTTTCCTTCGGCATTGCAAATGTTTTTTGAAGTTGCCATTTTTACCAGCGCTGTATGGCTTTCGGGAATTCTGGGTAAAAATCCGCAAGCTGCAAATCAAATTGCTTTAAATCTGTCTTCTATGACCTTTATGGTAGCCATGGGCTTTAGTGTTTCGGCAATGATACGGGTAGGGAATCAAAAAGGGCTCAAGCGTTTTATAGAACTACGCCGAATTACATTCTCCATTTTTTTGCTTTCCACCATACTTGCCATAGTTTTTGCGCTGTTTTTTGTAGTTTTTCACGAGGCATTGCCTAAACTTTACTTAGATTACGATAATGAGTTGCTGTTTGCAGATAATTATCAAGTAGCAAGTATAGCAGCTAAATTACTGTTAATTGCTGCCGTGTTTCAAATTACCGATACGGTGCAGGTAGTGGCACTGGGCGCTCTGCGGGGTATGCAGGATGTAAAAATCCCCACGCTTATAACCTTTATTGCCTATTGGTGCATTGGTTTTCCCATTATGTATTATTTAAGTATGCACACAGCTTACGAAAGTGCTGGTATCTGGGTGGGTTTACTGGCTGGTCTTTCGGTTTCTGGAGTACTTTTGTTTATACGTTTTCAGTATCTCTCCAGAAAGATGATTGCTTTAAATACTGCGGAAATCGAAACGAATTAATTTTACGTAATTTTACACCGAAATTTTAGCAACTTTATACCTTATGGAGCTTCCAAAATATATTTTAGGCGACAACACCGATTATCCCGATGCTATTTTCGTGATACATACCGAATTTCCCCGCTTTGTCATTAATCTTGAAAATGATGAAGTAGAATGGTTGGAAGAATTTGATAACCACGACCAAAAAGAACTGGAGTCTGAAACCGAAAACTATATTAAAGAAGCTACCGATTTTTACGACCGCGAAGTAGCCCGCTACGAAGATGATTGAAAAACTTCTTGAATACGATACTGAGTTATTTTTGTTTCTAAACAATCTGGGAACCGAAAGTTGGGATGGTTTCTGGCAATTTGTGACCGAAAAATGGTCTTCTATTCCGCTTTATGTAGTACTGCTGTTTTTAATATATAAACACTTCAAAGTAAAAGGCACACTGGTTATTGTTATAACAGCTGCCTTGCTCATTACTGCTACAGACCAACTGGCAAATCTTTTTAAATATGTGTTATTCCAGCGCCCAAGACCTTGCAGGCTGGAAGAATTACGAGAAGCCATGCGCTTTGTAGCAGATGGCTGTGGCCGTTACGGATATTTTTCTGCCCACGCTGCCAGTAGTATGGGAGCAGCAGTATTTTTAGGGTTAATTTTACAGAAATGGTACAAATACTTGCCGTTTTTATTACTTTTCTGGGCTGTGATGACCGCGTATAGCCGTATTTATTTAGGCGTTCATTATCCGTTAGATATTATTACCGGAATGTTCTTTGGAGGCATACTTGGCTGGGGTTTTTACCGTGCACAAGTAGTAGCACAACGTAGGTTTAATCACACTTCTTAGGGTAAGGCGCTAATTGATCTGTTGTTATCTGTATTGTTCCGATGGGACCGAAGTAACTTTATACAAATCACGCCACAATCGAGTTTTGTGGGTTCTGCTTCCTGGAGCGTTTGCATTCATATCGTAGCGCTCAATTTTTTCTACGGAATACTCCCTAAACATCTTTTTAAAATCTTTTACATCATCTTCGGCCACTAGAACACCAAAAGTGTTTTCAGAAGGCAACTTTTTTGTCCCGAAATTTAAAATTACAGGAATTGGTTTTCCGTAGTCCCAAATTAATTCCGGAGTAAAAAAAGAATACTCATACACCGAAATACCATTGTTTGCAGCTTGCCAATCGTTTAGTTTTGCGAGCGATTTATATTCGGGGTTTATAGTTAATGCCTTTGCCATAGGCATTCCAATACACATGATTACAGCAATAAAAACAATAGTCCCAAAAAATACGGCACGCATCTTTTTTCGCAGTAGTTTTCCGAAGATAAAAATCCCCACACTTGCCAATGCGATGGAAAGCAATATAAACCAAACCCAATAGCCTGTAAGCGCATCTTTTAGAAATAAATACCCTCCAATTGGAAAAATGATTCCAATAAAAGCAATGAGCCCAAAGTTGAAATACACGGGGATGGTTTCTCGTTTGTCTTTGAGTTCAGCAAATTTCAAAAATAAATATTCAATGTAATAAGCAGTGTTCAAAGCTAAAGGAATAAGTACCGGTAGTAAATAGCGCGATTTCTTTTCTGGAATCACAGATAACAAAACCACCGAAGCCATGGTCCATAAAAATGTAAATACATATCCTTTTTTATCGCTCACCCGATTTTTCAAATACGGATAAAGCAACCCGATAAAAGCAGGAATGGTCCAAACTCCGCTTTGGATAAAGAAACTCCAGTAATAATAAAAAGGTCGCACATTGTAGCCTGTCCAGTTACTGGTTTCCCGGCTCGTAATTTCGGCTACAGCTTCGGGATCAAAAGTGTAGGTGTACCAGTACCACCAGCCTGAAAGTACTAAGGAAATAACAATAAAAGTAAGGAGCGGAAAAATTCGGCTTTTAATATTTTTGTACTTAAACGTACCTCCATAAGCAATTAAAAACGGAAGTAGCAAGGCGTATAACGAAACGGGGCCTTTACTCATAAACGAAGCTCCAAAAAACAATGCAGCTATAAGGATACGTTGGTACTTTAGCGTTTCAACAGTGAAAAATAAATACAATTGGTAAATGCACACCATCATAAAAGCGTGTGTAAAAATATCCCATTGGCCGTTACGTCCCGAAAATACAATGTAAAAAGAGGTACTTAAAATTAAAGAGCCCACAAATGCAAGGGTTCTGTTTTTGCTGAATTTCACGGTAAATTTATAGGTGGTCAATACTAAAAGTAAGGTGACCAATGCAGCAGGCAATCGCATTGCTGTTACACTTTTTATTCCAAAAAAGGCCCCCGAAATTGCCGAAAGCCAGGTAGGTAGCGGTGGTTTCTGGTAGCGTGGCTCTCCGTTTAAGGTAGTTAATAACCAATTGCCGTCTGTAAGCATTTCACGGGCAGTGGCAAAGTTTCTGGCTTCCATGATATTTACGTACAGTGCATCCAGATTGACAAAGAAAATAGCAATGCACGCCACACACAACAGTAAAATATGATTATTCTGAAGGTTCTTCATGTACTTGTTTTTTCCAGATAAAAATATTGCGTACATACACTAACATCCCAATACTGTGTGCCAAAAACAGCACGAGATCTTCTCTAAAGATTGCGTAGGTAAGAATAAGTAACGAACCTGCCAGGCTTATACGCCAAAACCCTAAAGGAAGGTGCGATGTTTTTGTTTTTTCAGAAGTAATCCATTGGTATATAAATCGGCAAATAAATACCAGCTGTGCTACAATTCCCAATACAAGTAACGGGGTTGATATGTTGTCTTTACCCAATAACTGGTCAAGGTCGTAAACGTCATTGTTATACCCGTACAGAACAATAAAGACAGGAAATACAAAGAGGAAAACCTGAAAAATCTTGTGTAGTTTTTTCCACTCACCCTGTAATTGCAGATTACGGATGTATATAAAATAGGTAAACGTTTGCCCGAGCATTATAGAGAAATCTTTCCGTAAATACCCATAGATAAAAAAGACAACCGATGCCAGTAAACTAAGTTTCCAGAAAACAGAAGGGGTAATAACTTTTTTTTGCTTTTCAGAAAGAAATAATTGTACGGCAAATCGTGAAAAAAAGAGGCCCTGTCCAACAAAACCAATTAAAGTTATATAGTTGATGGCGTCTATCATCCTTTAGACTTTACCTCGTAATTAATATATTTTTTCTTCATCCAAAGATAAGCGAAACAGTCCATAAGCGGTCCTAAAAGTCTGTTCCAGACCCCAAATTTCGCAGTGCCCGCTATTCGTGGAAAATGCTGTACAGGTACTTGTAATATTTTTCCGTTCTGGAGTAAAATCATGGCAGGCAAAAAACGGTGCAATCCCTTGAACATTGGAATGCGTTTGGCATAGTCAGTTTTAATTACCTTTAAAGGGCAACCCGTGTCGTCCATTCCGTCATGGGTAAAGGCGCGACGGATTCCATTGGCAATTTTGGAAGACATGTTTTTTACAAATTTATCCTTTCTGTTGGCACGTACGCCAGTTACCAAATCGTAGTCGCTAATTTTTGCTAATAACAAATTAAAATCTTCAGGAGCGGTTTGCAGGTCACTATCAATGTATCCCAATAACGGCGTTTCTACGTGGTCAAACCCAGCTTTAATAGCAGCGCTCAGCCCTCGGTTATGCTTAAAATTAATAAAATTAAAAACTTCGTTTCCGGAACAGATTTCTTCAATAATACCCTGGCTTTTATCTGTAGAACCATCATTTACAAAAAGAACGCATGTTTTTTTGGAAGCAATGTGTGTATACGCCAGCAACTCCTTCTCAACCCGCTTTAAGTTGTCTTCCTCGTTATATACGGGCACGATAATGGTAAATTGGTAGTCCTGCAAAGTAGTATTGATTAGGGTGCAAAAGTATGGTTTTTTTTAAACAAATTGGCGTGGTTTTGTGAAGCATGACCAACCTGTGAGGTGTGTTGGCGACACAGTAACAACCCACTTTATAAAATGCTGGAGCAATTTGGTAGTCAGCATTCATTCAATTATAGTATTTTTGATATCTGAACTTTCAAATTTATAGATGAACATACTTGTAACAGGTGCAGCAGGATTTATTGGTTCTCACACAGCAGAACGCTTACATTCCTTGGGACACAAGATTATAGCAATTGATAATTTTTCAGATTACTACGATATTTCCTTAAAACAGAAAAATGCTGAAAGTTTAGCGGAAAGAGGAATTAAAGTTCAAAAAACAGATCTTCGCACCGATGCACTTACTGAAATAATTTCAGAAGACACCCACTTCATCTTTCACTTTGCAGCACAGCCAGGAATCTCTGCTACAAGTACTTTTGATTCCTATTTCAGTAATAATATTCAGGCAACCCAACGTATGCTGGATAGGATTGAAACGCTGCAAAGCAAGCCTTTTTTTGTAAACATTGCCACGTCTTCTATTTACGGGCTACACGCCACCTTAACCGAAGATGAAGCACCCTTGCCCGCAAGTTGGTATGGCGTAACCAAGCTGGCCGCAGAGCAATTAGTCCTGGCATATGCGCGCAGAGGATTGCTTAAAAGTACATCGTTCCGCTTGTATTCGGTCTATGGACCACGGGAACGTCCCGATAAATTATACACCCGTTTAATAGATTGTGGATTAAACAATAAGTCCTTCCCCTTGTATGATGGAAGTGAAAAACACCTTCGCAGTTTTACCTACGTACAGGATATTGTAGATGGGATTGTTAGTGTTTTAAATCATGCTGAAGTTTGCAATGCTGAAATTTTCAACCTGGGAACAGAAGAAGAAAACACCACAGCCACTGGCATTGCAACGGTCGAAGAAATTTTAGGTAAAAAAATAAGCGTTGCCAATACCCCGGCTCGCCCAGGGGATCAATCCCGAACCAAAGCTAATATTGATAAAGCAAGGAAGTTGCTTAACTACAATCCGCAAACAGGCTTAAAGGAAGGCTTGGAGGCTCAGGTAGCATGGTTTCGCGAAAATTTTATGTAAGCTTAAGCAACCGTTCGGCTGCCTGAAACGGAGTTACTTTCCCATCGCTTAACAGCTTAATTTGTTTTTCTAGGGCGACTTTGATTTTAGGGTTTTCATAAAAATCACTTTTTAATCGACTTTCGATAGTTTGCAATAACCAGAATTTGTTCTGCTCGTTTCTTCTTTGCTGAAAATAAGCTGTTGCTTTTGCCTGTGTAATATACTTTGAAATAAGTTCCCAGATTTCTGTGATACCTTCATTTTGTAATGCCGAGCAGGTAAGGGTTTTTGGTGTCCACCCATTGTCTTTGGCTGGGTAAAGATGGAGTGCTCTGTTAAATTCGGTTTTGGCTAGCTTGGCAGCTTTTCGGTTTTCACCATCGGCTTTATTAATGGCTATAGCGTCTGCCATTTCCATGATACCTCGTTTTATACCTTGTAATTCGTCCCCGGCACCAGCCAGTTTCAGCAACAAAAAGAAATCGGTCATAGAATGCACGGCTGTTTCACTTTGTCCTACCCCAACAGTTTCAATAATAATAACATCGTAACCTGCTGCTTCACATAAAATTATCGCTTCCCGCGTTTTTCTGGCTACCCCGCCTAAAGAGGTGCCGCTGGCAGAAGGACGTATATAAGCATTGGGATTCTTAACCAGTTCTTCCATCCGGGTTTTGTCTCCCAGAATACTTCCCTTACTTAAAGAGCTACTAGGGTCTACCGCCAGGACAGCTACTTTTTTTTCTTTTGAAGTGAGCAACATACCAAAACGTTCAATAAAAGAACTTTTTCCAACACCCGGAACACCTGTAATTCCTATCCTGATGCTTTTGTTGGCGTGGGGGAGGCAGGCTCTTATAATTTCTTCGGCTGTTTGGCTGTGTTTTTTTGCTGTGCTTTCAGTGAGGGTAATGGCTTGGCTTAACGACGTTACGTTGCCTTGTAAAATTCCGTTGGTTAAACTTTCAGAAGAGAGAACTTTATTTCGTTTTTCCTGTACTATTTTAGCAGCCTTGGAGGAAAGAAAGTCCGGAGCGGGGATGCCTTCTTTTTCTTTAAGTGTTTTCGGTTTGTTACTGCGCTTTGCCATTGCTGAAATTTATGACAAATTTATGAATACACATTTTTAAAAGCACAATTTCGGTAGTATATTGACTTGTATTAATCTAAAAAATAAAAATATGAAAACCTTATATGAAGCAATGTCAACAGCAACAGGAGGTAGAGCGGGGCATGTAAAATCTGAAGACGGCCCAATAGATCTAAACCTTTCTGTCCCAAAAAGTATGGGCGGTGATGGAGGCGACGGTGCCAACCCAGAGCAACTTTTTGGTAGTGCATACGCTGCATGTTTTGGTGGTGCTATACAAGCAGTAGCAAAAAGTAAAAAAATAGCTGTTGAAGATGATAACATCAGCGTTTCTGCAACTATTGGTTTTTGCGAAGATGAAGATGGGTTTTTTCTAGAAGCCACCATAGACTGCTTTATTCCCGGAGTAGACAAGGAAACTGGTGAGAAGCTGGTAAAAGCGGCACACAAAATTTGTCCTTTTTCCAAAGCAACCCGAGATAATATTACGGTTACGCTTAATTTATTGATGGATTAGGTATAATCACCCAAACCATCTAACACATATAAAGCTCGTCAATTTTTAAAAAATTTGACGGGCTTTGTATTTTTTTTGAGCTACTGCTTTTTTACAATCTTTACATTGCTTTGAGGTTAATGATGCGACCCAGATCATTTTCATGACTCGTTTTTTTTTCTTTTTCGGGTGGGGTGCCGTGCAAAGCTTCATCCCTGGTGGCTGGGCCTTTCATTTTTGGATTCACCTTGTGCTCTTCGGCTTGCTTAATGTACCACTCTAACTGCTGCTTCTGCTTGTACAAAATACCAAGCGTCATTTCCGGTAGCTGATGGTTATGGATAAGCTCATCGTATCTTTTAATGTTGTTGAGGTCGCGCGCTATACATTGCTTAATAATGATTTCAGAATTAAAGTGCTCCAGAGCCTCTTTAATTTCTTCCCAGGTACGGTCCTGGTGTCCTTTTTCAGAATCGAATTTTAAAGGTTCAATATCTCTTGAACTTAACTCGGTACTAATAGCATTTGCCATGCGGTTACGCTCTACTGCCATGAAATTTAAGAAACGCTTTAACTCTGTGGTTTGAGCATCGTCCGCTGCGTTGTAGTACAGTTTTTCTGCCTCGAAACAAGCTACTAATAAGCGGTTTAGCTTGTTGAAATCTGTGTATTTATTTTTCATGTATTTTTAGATTTATTCAAATGTACGATAAAACAATGTTCAAAAGTTTCAGCATAAAGTTAATTAACACTAAAATTTAGTTAACATTTGCAACACTTTTAAAAACAATTCGTCCTTTACCTGAACAGCAACCAAAAAACCATCAAGAGTTTGTCCAACCAACTACTCGTAGCCCAATGTAAACAGAACAGCCGGAAGGCGCAATTGGCTTTATATAAGCAATATTGCGACGGTATGTATATTGTTGCGCTGCGATATATGAAGGACAAAGCCGCTGCAGAAGATGCGGTACAGGAAGGTTTTATTAAGGCCTTCAAAAAGATCGAGCAGTTTAAAGGGGACGTCACCTTTGGTGCTTGGTTAAAACGAATTGTAATTAATACGTGTTTGGATGCCATAAAGGCAAGAAAACTCGAAACAGAGCCTTTATACGACGAAACATTGCGCATTGCCGAAGACGAAACAGACTGGCAGGTTGCAGATGAAACCACGGTAGCAGAAGTACTAAAAGCAATTGAAAATTTGGGTGACAATTACCGGGATGTCACCAAGTTGTTTTTGGTAGAAGGGTACGACCATCAGGAAATCGCCGAAGTAATGGGGATTTCTGAAAGTGCCTCCCGAACCAAATTGCACCGGGGAAAATTACAGTTAAAAGAAAATTTAAAACACTTACACTATGGCACAGGATATTAGAGAATTACTAAAAAACCGTCCTGAAACGAAGGAAAGGATGTCGGCGCATCATGAGGAACGATTTCTAGAAAAACTGGAAGCTAATTTTACTGAAACTTCTCTGGAAGAGAACAGTACAAAGCACACAGCTTTCTTTTGGCTAAAAATTGCAGCCGTTGCCATTGCTTTTATAGCAGTAAGCGTTTTTGGATACCAGTATATTTCCAACTGGCAAGGAGGCACTTCGGTTGAAGAACAGTTTGCTGAAACGTCATCAGAAGAAGAGGTGCCAGTAAACAAAATATTAAAGCAACCCAAACTCACCTTAGGAGATCTTTCTCCAGACCTGAAAAAAGTAGAAAACTTTTACCTCACGGGAATAAACGTTCAATTGGCTTCACTGGATGTAAATGACGACAATAAAGAACTTATTGAAGGGTACAAAAAACGCATTGCAGAACTGGATGTAGAATACAACCGGCTTAATAACGAATTAACCGAAACCGGTCCAACCGAGGCCACCATCAACGCTTTAATAGATAATTTGAAACTTCGTTTGGATTTGCTGTTCAAACTTAAAAACAAATTAAAAGAACTTAAAAATTTAGACAATGAAAAATTTAATGACTTGCAAGCCTAGTCTTGTATTTGTAGTTTTTGTTTTTTGTACCAGCTTTGTAATTGCCCAGAGCAGTTATAAGGAGTCTTTTAACGTAGACAGTGATGCCGTGGTAAATGTAAATACTTCGCATACCAACGTTATTTTTGAAACCTGGAATAAAGACAAAGTAGAAGTAGAAGCTTTTGTGGAAGGGGATAACCTTTCAGAAAAAGAAAAGCAGGAAATTTTCGATAATTGGAAATTTGACGTGCTTGGAAACAGCAAAAAAGTAAATATTACTTCCAACAGCGGAAGCCTTTGGGGCGATTTTGAAACGATGGGGAGCTTAAATTCTCTTGATAATTTAGGGAGCCTGATAAACATGTCCAGCCTGGAAGCCTTAAAAGGTCTCGAAGGTCTAGGACAGCTGGGGGATGTATTTACGGCAGACTGGAATATTAATGTACCTGATATTCCCGAAATGGAAGCAATGCCCAAGTGGCCTTTTGGTGACCAAAATACAATTTTAAAAGAAGGCGATTCTTACAAACGTTATAATTTTAAAGACAATGCCTCTTTTACCTTTGACAGAGATGCTTATACTAAAGATAAAAAAGGCTACGTAGCCAAACTAAACAAAAAATACAACAGCAATGCAACCGTAACACAAACCGATAAATGGTTAAAAGACCTGGACACATGGAGCGACACTATTGAAAAGCGTATGGAAGCCTGGGGAGAAAATTTCGGAAAATCTTTTGAAGCCAATTTTGGACCCGACTTTGAGAAAAAAATGGAAGCCTGGGGTGAAAAATTTGGAGAGCAGTTTGGAAAAAAAATGGAAGCCTGGGGAGAAAATTTCGGGAAAGACACGGAGAAATGGGGAGAAGAATTTGGTAAAGAAGCCGAAGAATGGGCGAAACAATTTGACAGAGATTATTCCAAAGAAGAAATTGTAGACGAAAATGGAAATAAAACCACTATAATCACTACTAAGAAAGATGGCGCAAAAACCTCTAAGAATTATAAAAAAGCCATAAAGACAATTATAATCCGTGTGCCAAAAAACACCAAAACCGATATTAACGTAAGGCATGGAGAAATTAAAATGGCAGCTATGACCAATGTAAAAGCAACATTGAATTATGCCGCATTAACAGCAAACAGTATTGATGGAGGGAAAACCTTCATCAATGCTGCTTATGCACCGGTTCAGGTAAATTACTGGGGCGATGGGGTATTGGCTGTACAATATGTAGATACTTGTAAGCTAAACTCGGTAGACAATATTAACTTACAGACCAATTCCAGCAACGTAGTAATTAACCAGCTTAATAAAGGAGCCTATGTAAAAGGATTTATAGGGAGTTTGTTTATAGATAATGTAGCCTCCGATTTCACAAAAATAGATCTTGTGCTGGACGATACCAACGCTATAATTGAAATGCCCTCCAGCGCATATTCCTTCTTTTTTAATGGAGGGAAGTCTACGTTGCTATACCCTAAAGTTTTGCAAACCACAAATTCAAAAGAATATGGGAGAGTTTTGGTGCAGGGTTTCAATAAAAATAAAGATGCCACCAGATCTTTAACTATAAATGCTAATTATAGCAATATTAGATTGCAATAGACGTAAACACCTGTCTTTTTAAATTTCCATGATTTAAAACCTAATTTTTTAATACCTATTCACCACATTCTTCTTAGGTGAATTTTTTTCTGTTTTATTGCCACAACAAATACCAAAAACTCCAGGCTCCTATTTTTAGCTTTTAGGAATGCTTATTATCACACAATACCCGAAAAAATTTCCAGGATCTTATGGTATAAAATTTTAAATTATACAGCGAATATAGTCAGATTGTAGCGTGTTGTGGGGTAATGAGGGCTTGACGGAGATAATGAATGTGCTATAAATTAACTCTTTCTCATAAAAACAGCCACTACAGCCGAAGTAACCAGACCACCTCCCAAGGCTCCAAAAGCCGATTGCCAGATGTAGTTGGTAATGTTAAAGTAATCATTAGCTTTGGTGCGGGTCATAAACTCATTGGTAACCGAGTATTCTATGACGTTATTAAAATATTCCGGAGTAATATAATTATGGGTAATGTATTGAGCAACAGGTGAAAGCAAAGCGACAAAAACCGACATTTTTGCACCAGTAAAAAAGCCCTGAAGCCAGGTCATCTTTTTATGATAATGTCTTCTTCGTTTTTCGCGCATAACCAGCACACACATTAAAACTCCAAACGGAAGAAAAAATAGGGTAAGCCAGGCGTGATTTTCAATATTTTCTTCGTGCCATCCCAGTGTTTTTTCAAAAAGCATCCAGGCGAGCATTGCGATAGTAAAGATAAACGCCCATTTTAATTCAATTTTTATTGATTTCATACTGCTTTTTAATTCTGTCTGGAAAGATACAAAAAAACAGCACCTAAGAATCACTCTTTTTAGGTGCTGCGGAAACGTTCCGGTTTAATATAATCCTTGCAATACATACATTCCGTCTGTACCATGGGTAAACGTACCTGTGGCAAGTTCTTGGTGAAGTGTAATACTTTGTAATTGTGGGCATAGGTTTTGACATTCGATTTCAATTTCCTGGCTTAAGGTATATCCAATTTCAGAAGTGCCTCTTACAAACGAAAAATAGCCCAGGCCATTTACAAAGCGGGATACCGGAATTTCAAAAGTAGTCTGGGGCGCAACCGGATTTTTCTCTTGTACTGAAACCAGTTCGTAGGAAACAGTAGCGGCGTCGGTGCCGGCATTTTCGGTAGTAATTTTACGGGCGGTAAGATGATAGGTAAAACCAGGCTCAAATTCAAAATTCTTTATAAAAGCGTTTCCTTGAAACGTATCGCTTCCAATGGCATCATTTTCCTGAATTAAAAATTGGGTTCCGTTTAAAACGGAGGTAGTTTTATAATGATTAACAAATAAGGCAACCTCATCACTCGTTACCGAGGCGTCATCTGCACTGCAGGCTAAAAGCAGGGCAGTGGCGCATAAAAAAAGTATCTTTTTCATAGCATTAAATTTTAGTTTAATAACCACAAAAAAGATACCACAAAAAACGGAGTCCTTACCATAAGAACTCACAATTTTATATTTTTCTACAAGCTAGTGTTTTGTAAGCACCCATTCTCCTTTGTTAATGAGAGGGAGTGCTTGTTTGTATTTTACCTCCTTGCTTTCGCCACTCATTACATTTTTAATAGTTACTTTGTCGTTACGGCCAATTTTTGGTTGTTCGCGTACAATGGTTTCGGTAACTTGTGGTTGCTGGCGTTGGGTTTGTCCTGCAGCTCGGGATTCGGCAGCACGCTCATCAAGGTTTTGAATTTCTTCTTTCTGTTCGCTCAGCTTTTCTTTAGGTCTTGTTTGCCGTGCTTCTCTGATTTGCTGTTGGTTTTCCTGTGGAAGTTCCCCTTTAAACAAGAATGAAATAACTTCTTTGTTTACCTTTTCAATCATTGCCTTGAAAAGTTCAAATGCTTCAAATTTATAGATTAATAAAGGGTCTTTCTGTTCGTGTACCGCTAGCTGAACCGATTGTTTCAACTCGTCCATTTTGCGCAAATGTGTTTTCCACGAATCGTCAATAATGGCAAGGGTTATGTTCTTTTCAAAATCGTTTACCAATTGGGTTCCTTCCGTTTCATAGGCCTTTTCAAGGTCTGTAGCTACATTAATGGTTTTAACGCCATCGGTAAAAGGAACTAAGATACGCTGGTATTGGTCTTTGTGATTTTCATATACATTTCGAATCACCGGGAAGGCCATTTCGGCATTGCGCGCCATTTTATCCTTGTAATGCTGAAAAGCGGCTTTGTATACTTTTCCCGCAATTTGTTGCACGCCCATCGCTTCAAATTCTTCTGCGGTTACGGGTGAGCTCATAGAGAAATAACGAATCAGTTCAAATTCAAAATTCTTATAATCCTGAGCTAATTTATTGCCTTCGGTAATTACTTCGGCAGTATCGTAAATCATATTGGCTACATCTACCCGAAGTCTTTCCCCAAACAAGGCGTTATAACGACGCTTGTACACTACTTCACGTTGTGCATTCATCACGTCATCATATTCTAACAGTCGCTTTCTAATTCCGAAGTTATTTTCCTCCACTTTCTTCTGCGCACGCTCAATAGATTTTGAGATCATACTGTGCTGAATTACTTCGCCTTCTTTCAAGCCCATGCGGTCCATCATTTTGGCAATTCGCTCACTACCAAAAAGACGCATTAAGTTGTCTTCCAGAGAAACATAAAACTGTGAACTACCAGGATCTCCCTGACGTCCAGAACGACCTCGTAATTGTCTGTCTACACGACGGCTATCGTGACGTTCGGTACCAATAATAGCAAGACCTCCGGCGTCTTTTACAGCTTTACTTAATTTAATGTCGGTACCACGTCCTGCCATATTGGTGGCAATGGTTACCATCCCACTGTTTCCAGCTGCCGAAACAATATCGGCTTCTTTTTTATGCAGTTTTGCGTTTAACACGTTATGCTGAATGTTACGAATGCTCAACATACGGCTCAGTAATTCTGAGATCTCTACCGAGGTAGTACCAATTAAAACAGGGCGTCCCGCTTTTGAAAGCTCTGTTACTTCGTCTATGACAGCGTTGTATTTTTCGCGCTTGGTTTTATAAATCTTGTCTTCACGATCGTCACGGGCAATAGGGCGGTTGGTGGGTATTTCTACCACATCCAATTTATAGATTTCCCAAAGTTCGCCAGCTTCTGTTACTGCGGTACCTGTCATCCCGGACAGTTTATTGTACATTCTAAAGTAGTTTTGAAGCGTAATAGTAGCAAAGGTTTGCGTCATGGCTTCAATCTTTACATCTTCCTTGGCTTCAATTGCCTGGTGCAATCCGTCGCTGTAGCGGCGACCATCCATAATACGTCCGGTTTGCTCGTCTACAATCATTACCTTGTTTTCCATTACTACGTACTGATCGTCTTTTTCGAACAGGGCGTACGCCTTTAAAAGCTGGCTCATGGTATGGATTCGCTCACTTTTCACTCCAAAATCACGAAAAAGCACTTCTTTTTCCTGTGCTTCTTCTTCTGGAGTTAAGCCTTTGTTTTCAATCTTAGCGATTTCGGTACCTATTTCCGGCATCACAAAGAAATCTGGATTGTCTGTTCCGGAGAGATACTCAATACCTTTGTCGGTAAGTTCTATCTGGTTATTTTTTTCGTCTATTACAAAATACAGTTCCGCATCTACCTTGGGCATTTCGCGGTTGTTATCCTGCATGTAAAAGTTTTCGGTTTTCTGAAGAATTTGTTTTACACCTTCTTCAGATAAAAATTTGATGAGCGCTTTGTTCTTCGGTAATCCGCGGAACACTCTGTACAATTGAAAACCTCCTTCTTTGGTATCGCCTTCGGCAATTAGTTTTTTTGCTTCGGCTAACACGCCTGTTAACATCTTTTTCTGAACGTTTACGATGTCGTTAATTTTGGGTTTTAGTTCGTTAAATTCGTGGCGGTCGCCTTCCGGAACAGGTCCGGAGATAATTAAGGGGGTACGTGCATCATCAATCAATACACTATCCACCTCATCTACAATAGCGTAGTGGTGCGGGCGTTGAACCAGGTCTCCGGGGGCGTGTGCCATGTTATCACGGAGGTAGTCAAAACCAAATTCGTTATTGGTTCCGTAGGTAATGTCGGCATTATAGGCTTTACGACGGGCATCGCTATTGGGGCGGTGGTAGTCTATACAGTCTACGGTCATCCCGTGGAATTCAAAAATGGGTGCCATCCACGCGCTGTCACGTTTTGCAAGGTAATCGTTTACGGTTACCAGGTGTACGCCATTGCCGGCAAGGGCGTTAAGGTATACCGGAAGTGTAGCCACCAGGGTTTTACCTTCCCCGGTTTGCATTTCTGCCACTTTTCCCTGGTGGAGGGCAACCCCACCAATAAGCTGTACATCATAATGCACCATATCCCAGGTTACTTCTTTCCCGGCTGCATCCCAGGAGTTTTTCCATACGGCTTTGTCTCCTTCTAGGGTAACGTAATCTTTATCGCCAGAGAGTTCCCGGTCAAAAGGAGATGCGGAAACTTCTAGCGTAGTATTTTCTTTAAAGCGTTTTGCGGTTTCTTTAATTACGGCGAAGGCTTCAGGAAGTATTTCGTCCAGGGTTTTCTTTTCAACCTCATACCGATCTTTTTTAAGGGCATCCATCTGGTTGTAGATATCTTCTTTTTTATCGATATCTTCTTCTTTATCGGCTTCGGCTTGCAGGGCGTCTATCTTTTGCTGAATATCGGCCTGGTCTTCTTTTATTTTTTTTCGGAAGAAATCACTCTTGGCGCGTAGTTCGTCTATGGAAAGTGCGGCAATACTTGCTTCTTGCTCTTTTATCTTATCTACATAGGGTTGAATATCGCCAATGTCTTTCTTGGATTTATCTCCTACAAATACTTTTAATATGCTATCTAAAAATGCCATAATTATCGTTCGGTTAAGCGCTCACAATAAAAAGAGAAATGCTCTTTTCAATAAAGTACAAAAAAACGGTTAAAAAACCACAATAACAAGCGGTTTAACGCCAGAAATTGTTTTTATATTTCTTGTAGTTGAGCAAAAAAAAAGTCTCAATACAATTGAGACTTTTTGGGTTATGTTGTTTACTGCTAAGCAGTATGTTAATATTCATCTTCGTTCCACAGGTAATCATCGTCTGTGGGGTAATCCGGCCAGATTTCTTCGATAGAGTCGTAGCTGTCGCCTTCGTCTTCAATAGCCTGAAGGTTTTCAACAACTTCTAATGGGGCTCCCGTTCTAATAGCATAATCTATTAGTTCGTCTTTTGTTGCCGGCCAGGGCGCATCGCTTAAATAAGATGCTAATTCTAAAGTCCAGTACATAGTACGTTGTAATTTTAATTTTGTGCAAAAATAATTTTTTAGACCAAAAAGTCAAGGAAAAAAGCAATTATTTCTGAAATATTTCTAAGAACGTTTGTAAACAGCTTTTAATCAGGTGGTTGTGTTTAAGGATTTTTACAAACTCAAAAACATCCCCACCCAACCTCCTCTTCAAAGGGGAGGAGCAAAAGTGGTTTTTCGATTAAACTAGTTGTTTTACAACTTCTCCGGAATCCACTTTACTTCATCTGCCTGCAAGTCTTGAGACAACTTCCGTGCCAGCACAAACAGGTAGTCAGAAAGTCGGTTGAGGTACATTAAAACGCGTTCGTCTGTGGGTTCTTCTTCGTGTAAAAGCGTTGCCAGACGTTCGGCACGACGGCATACACAGCGTGCTATGTGACAATATGACACAGTGGTGTGGCCTCCAGGCAATACAAAATGTGTCATTTGCGGGAGGGAGTCGTTCATTTTATCCATTTCGGTTTCGAGGAGGGTGATGTTTTCTTCTGAAATTTTAGGGATGTTTAACCGTTCTTTCCCACTTTTAAGGGTTGCTTTTTGGGGATCGGTCGCCAGAATTGCCCCTACTGTAAATAATCTGTCTTGTATGTGAATTAATATTTCCTTGCTGCGCGGGTCTATTTCCTGATCGCGAATTAAGCCAATGTAGCTGTTTAACTCGTCCACGGTGCCATAGCTCTCTATGCGAATGTGATGTTTTGGAACGCGTGTGCCACCAAATAGTGCCGTGGTACCTTTGTCGCCTGTTTTGGTATAGATTTTCATGAATATTGGTTTATATCAGAATGTAAGGTTGCTGTGTGATTTTGAATATACGAACAAAGGAAATACATCGAAATTCTATCAAAGTATCTGTCTTGTGTAAATAGTAATTTTTTAAGGTTTTTTTTCCTTCTTCTCCCGCTCCCTTTTCCGCTCCTCATAACTACTCTTAAAGTTGCGTTGCCTGCGGTCGCGATTTTTGCGGGTGTTTTTTTTGTTCCAATAGAACACGATGACGGCCAAGATTAGCAGGCCGAAAATAACAACATAGGGATCGTAAAAATTGATTGCAAGCATAGCAGGGGAAATTACAAATTCCAAAACACAAATCCCAAAAAAATATGGAGGTGTTTTCGAGTCGTTATGTTGAAGCCTCCAATACCCGAGCGCCTATTCGCACATCGAATCTGAAAGGCAATTCTGTTGAAAGAGCTGTATCACTTGCAAAAAAAAAATACTTTTCACAACTCACAACTCACAACTCACAACTCACAACTCACAACTCACAACTCACAACTCACAACTCACAACTCACAACTACCTATTTATTCCTCACATCTGTTTCAACCATACCGTCCCTCAGCCTAATAACCCTATGGGCGTGTTCGGCAATTTCTTCTTCGTGAGTTACGAGTATTACGGTGTTTCCGGCAGCATGGATATCGTCAAACAACTTCATAATTTCTACTGAAGTTTTACTATCCAGATTCCCTGTGGGCTCATCGGCCAGGATAATGGAGGGTTTGTTTACAAGGGCGCGGCCTACAGCTACACGTTGGCGTTGTCCTCCAGACAATTGGTTGGGGCGGTGGTCCATTCTGTCTCCCAAACCAACATCGTTAAGCACTTCTTCGGCTCTTTTGGTACGTTCGGCTTTAGAAGCTCCTGCGTAAACCATGGGAAGGGCTACATTTTCAAGCGCTGTAGTTCTTGGAAGCAGGTTAAATGTTTGGAATACAAAACCTATTTCTTTGTTGCGTATTTCAGCAAGCTCGTCATCGGTTAGGTTACTTACATCGGTGCCGTTAAGCTCATAACTTCCAGCCGTTGGTGTATCTAGGCAGCCTAAAAGGTTCATTAACGTAGATTTTCCCGAACCAGACGGTCCCATTAATGCCACGTAATCGCCCTTTTCAATATCAAGATCAATTCCTTTTAAAACGTGTACAATCTCTTGTCCCAAAGGGAAATCACGGATAATGTTTCTAATTTTGATAACAAGACTCATGGGCTAAGCTAATTTTATAGGTTGGTATACGGCACATAAGACGCAAAGGTAGGTAAGTTGTTACAAAAAGAAGTTGAGAAGTTTATGGGTCGGGGTGTTGCGATAATTCTATGAAACTTTAAATTCCAAACCTCAAAATAAAAATCAAATCCGGATTGTAAAATGCTCTTTTCGTTGTTCCTTTCTAAAGAAAACCAATCCCCATTGAAAGGTGTCTATGCTTACCGTTACTTTTGGGTGCGCGATAATTTCCTGCCAGGCTTCGGTCATTTTTGTGCTCCAGTAAATATCGTCAAAAATGAAGACTGAATTGTTATGGGCATAGTGTAACAGCATTTCAAAATACTGTAATGTTGCTTCTTTACTGTGGTTTCCGTCCACATAAACAAAATCGAAAGTTTTTATAGTAGTTTGCTGAAAGAACTTCTTAAAAGTAGTCGTTATCAGCTGTATATTATTAATACTGAAATTATTTAAATAAGACCGGGCCACTCCTGAAGTTGCCTCACAGCCTTCCACAGTGGTAATTGTTGCGGAAGGATTTCCCTTTGCCATGGCTAGTGTTGCCATTCCCAGAGAGGTGCCTAATTCTAAAATGGTGTTCGCTTCAAAATAACCCACCAACCGAAACAGCAAGCGTTGCCTTTTTGCTGTGATCCCTGCATTTTTGGCAATTGCTTTTACGGTCCGTTTATTTTTTTTAAACACCCGGGATCCAGCACCAAAATCGGTTATGGTAAGGGTAGTTGTGTCTGCTAAAAGGTTTTTCCGGTGTTGTTTTAAAATGTTGTAGGCAGGGTGGGTTTGTTTGTTGTAAAAACAATTGGTCACCAAATTGTAGACAAATGGAGAATGCACTCCATGCTTGTTTTTGGAGCGACGTATAAATGCCAGGTATGATTTAAATTGGTATATCATTTTTGAGTGTTCCGTAGCAGTCGTAGTATATACTTTGTGTTAAAAAGATTAAATATATAAGGTTCAATTCAATTTTGCCTACTGCCTACTGCCTACTGCCTACTGCCTACTGCCTACTGCCTACTGCC
>PANU01000070.1 GCA_002707745.1 Flavobacteriaceae bacterium | reverse complement strand
TCTGTTGCTTCTGTTGCTTCTGTTGCTTCTGTTGCTTCTGTTGCTTCTGTTGCTTCTGTTGCTTCTGTTGCTTCTGTTGCTAAACTATTTTACTTATTTCTGTTTTTACTTAATACTTGTAAAAAATTATTAATCTTTATTCCGAGTCTCTGTATTCTTTCGTGAAAATCTTCGTAGACTTTCTCATCGGTTAGCGACTTTGTTTCGTACAATATTTCCAAATGATCTAAGGTTTCATCATTTGATGCCAAGGCATAGACTATAAATTTAATATAGTCCCCTTTGTACATCCTTCTGCCATATCCTTCCACTATATTTGACCGCACCGATTTTGATGATCTTCTTATTTGGCTTCCTTCTTCAAACTTTTCAAAGCTTGGTAGTGATAGTGACATTTCATGTATTTCTACTGAAAGATCTCGGGCTAACTGCCATATTTGGAGTTGTTTATAACTCATATTCTCTATAAAATCAAGACAATAGGAGCCCAGAAGCCATAGCGACCATAGTTGTATTTTTGTCGAAAAGCCGCCTGTTGGGGGGCAGGCGGAGCCTTTCTAAAAATCTGCGTCGAAACTAATCTTGTTACTTTCTTTGTCTTTGTTGGTAACGCCTGCTTTTTGATACTCGGAAACACGCTTCTCGAAGAAGTTGGTTTTTCCTTGTAGGGAAATCATATCCATAAAGTCGAATGGATTTGTGGCGTTGTATTCTTTCTCACACTCTAACTCTACCAAAAGTCTGTCTGTTACAAACTCCAGGTATTGTGTCATAAGTTTTGAGTTCATGCCGATTAAACTTGCCGGAAGAGATTCTGTAATAAATTCTCTCTCTATGTTTAGAGCGTCTACTATAATTTCGCGAATACGCTCTTTTGACACTTTATTTTTTAAGTGATGGTTATGCAAATGCACTGCAAAATCGCAATGCACTCCTTCGTCACGGGAGATTAACTCGTTAGAGAACGTTAATCCTGGCATGAGGCCTCTTTTCTTTAACCAAAAGATAGAGCAGAATGCTCCGGAAAAGAAGATTCCTTCAACTGCTGCAAAAGCAATTAACCGTTCTGCAAAGCTTGGGCTATCTATCCATTTTAATGCCCAGTCTGCTTTTTTCTTAATAGCAGGAAAATTTTCTATGGCGTTAAAAAGCTTGTCCTTTTCAACTTCATCCTTTACGTAAGTATCAATTAAAAGGGAGTAAGTTTCAGAATGAATGTTCTCCATCATTATCTGGAAACCGTAGAAAAATTTTGCTTCAGAATACTGTACTTCGTTTACAAAATTTTCGGCTAGATTTTCATTTACAATACCGTCACTGGCAGCAAAAAATGCAAGAATGTGCTTGATGAAATATCTTTCATCATCATTCAATTTCTGGGTCCAGTCTGTTAGATCCTGATGTAAATCAATCTCTTCAGCTGTCCAGAAACTTGCTTCAGATTTTTTGTACCAATCCCAAATATCGTGATGTTGAATCGGGAAGATTACAAATCTGTCTTTATTCTCTTGTAAAATAGGTTCTACTGCGCTCATTGTCCTTTCGTTTTTATTTTTTGAAAAATTTCTCCTTACTAGGGACTAACAAATATGGAAAAAATTGCTTCTAAAAACGGATGAATCCACTCATGGTTTTCAACAAAGTTTTCAACAAAGTGGTTTTATAAGTGTTCTTATTGTTTTGTTAAAAAAGCAACTTAACTTATTGTATCTCAATTAATTAAGATTTAAAAGGCAGGTTTTCAACAATTTATTCATTTGTCGTTGAAAACCTTGAAAGGTATCCATTTCATAGTAGTTCGATAGGCTTTTGAACACGCTTTTGTTAACATAAATTTTCAACAAAATTTCGGTTAAAATTTCAGTAAAAAAAATTAAAAAAAGCAGATTTATAGTTTTTACACTTCAAACTCACATAAAAAAACGGTAGCATAGCTGACTTTTAATTTGTAGCTGTTTTTTCTACTAAAGGACTGGGAAAGCCTATCCCAGATCTTCCAAATTTAATGCATCAATAGCATCCCAGGTTTCATCTATGTCCATATTGGTGCTATTGGCCTGAATATAAAAGCGTTTCCCGTGCATTAGTTGAATATTGGTGTTGTTATTATTCTTCCTGTATTCTTCTATAGCTTTAAGATCGCCCTTTTTCACGGTTCTCTTTACTTTATATTCGTCCTCCTCTTCCATATCCATGGAAAGCATCATCCTGATTCCGGCAGTTGCCGAAGCACCCGTTTCTCCGGCTCCGTCCATTACCGAAACTTTAAATACTTTACTTTTATCCTCGTTGCTATAAGTGCCTTCTATACTTGCAATTTGTATATAAGCGGTTTGTCCTGCTTTATAGCCTGTACGTTTCATCCCGTTTATTTCATCGGGGAGCCATGCTTTCATTTCTTCATTTGTAAGCGGTTCTATTTCTTGAAGTTCTTTAATATCATCGCCCATTTTATGGAGTTCTTTATAGGCTTTGGTGGAGTTTTCTATGCCTTGTTTGGTTTCTTTAACTTTTTTTGAAACAGGATTATCGCAGGCAATAAGAGTTGCGGCAATACAGCAGCTGATTAGTAGTGTTTTCATGGTAAGATACATTAAAATTTGTGCCTACTAATATACTAAAAATCAAGTATATAAAATTAAAATGGCAGGCATACGCTTATCTTATCACTTCCACAGAAATGGAGGTGCACGCCTTACAAATCTTTTGCCACCTTCTCCAATGCTGCATACCAATGCGTACCAAAACGACGGATTAATGCATCTTTTACAAATTTGTATACAGGTACTTGAAGTTCTTTTCCCAAGGTACAGGCATCGTCACAGATGGGCCATTTGTGATAGTTTACGGCAGCAAATTCGCTGTAATCCTGTACGCGTACCGGATACAAATGACAGGAAATTGGTTTTTTAAAGGGTACTTCCCCTGCATTATAGGCATCTTCAATCCCGCAACTTGCTGTCCCGTTTTTGGTAAACGTTACGTAGGCACATTCGGCACCATTAACGAGGGGTGTTTCCAGCTCTTCTCTTTCTGAAAGTATATGCGTTCCCTGCGCTTCAATGGCTGCAATACCTTCGGGGCGGAGGAAAGGTTTTACCTTGGGATAAATTTCTTTTAAGATAGAAACTTCTTCTTCGGTCACGGGAGCTCCCGCTTCACCTTCAATACAACAAGCCCCTTTGCAGGCTCCGAGATTGCAAACAAACTCCTTTTCTAAAATATCTTCTGAAACGATTGTTTTTCCTAGCTGAAACATGCGGCAAATATACGTTTCAAAATTGAAATCTTAACAGAAACCGAAGCTTAAGAAAACTTTAGCACACTTTACACACGTATAACTTTAGGCACTCCTAGAAATAACCTAATTTTGCCGAAATAAAGTCTTTAAAAATATCCGCATATTGAGCGTGTAATGGCTCAGGGTAAACCACGAAAGAAATATGAATTTCAATTTTAAGGAAATAGCGACAGCCACGATGGTACTTTTTGCGGTAATTGACATTATCGGGAGTATTCCCATTATAATTTCACTAAAAGAAAAATCCGGGACTATTAAAAGCGGACGCGCTTCTATAATCGCGGCAATTGTTTTGATTGTCTTTTTATTTATTGGTGAAGAAATCCTGAAACTTATAGGGATAAATGTTTACGAGTTTGCTGTTGCCGGTGCATTTATATTGTTTTTTATAGCATTGGAAATGATACTGGGAATTAAGCTTTTTAAGCAAAGTGAAGGGAATCTGGAAATGGCTACAGTCTTCCCCATAGCTTTTCCTATTGTTGCAGGACCAGGGAGCTTAACATCCCTTTTATCGCTACGTGCGGAGTATGCGCTGGAAAACATAATTGTAGCTATTATAATTAATGTAATTGTTGTTTTTATTGTTTTACGAACATCTGGAAGCCTGCAGCGTTTACTGGGTAAAAACGGGATTGCAATAATTGAAAAGATATTCGGGGTAATTTTATTGGCAATAGCAGTAAAACTTTTTACGTCCAATCTTCAGGAATTATTTAATTGAAAAATGGTGAGAATGTTATGCTTTAAATAACAAACCATTCATCTAAAATGAAATTATGAAACTATTTGTATACCTATTAATGGCATTTGCCGCAGGACTGCTTATTTACAATGCTACAAAAGTAGATTACAGTGCTCCCTTTAAGGGTGATAGCACCGTAGCTGTAATTTGTGTATTGGCAGCCGGATGCGCTATTTTATTATTGTGGATTTTACAGACTTCCCTGGCAATAAAAAAGAAAAGCAAGCGGTAGTTTTATTTTGTTGCTTCCTTTACAGGAGTTATAACTCCTTCCAGTTCCAGTACTTTTTGCAACATAGGGTCGCCATCGTTTAAGATAATCTCAAACGCATTGGGGCCGTAGAGTTGTTGCGCAATGTTGGCTTTTATCGCTTTTTTAAGGTCTTCGGAATAAGCGCTTAAATCTATTCTTGCTTCCCCTAAACTTGCGTAGGCAATAAATTCTTCGGCTAATTGGGTGTCTACGGTATAGCTTCGGTTGAACTCTTCGAAAGAGGCGTTTTTAAACATTTCCCTGTTTTTTTCCAGGTATTCAAACACAAAGTATCCCATATATCCACTTCTGGATACAAACTGAACGGTTTCATTAGCAATACTGGTATCTTTTGGCACAAATACGTCTGGAATAATTCCACCACCACCGTACACTACTTTTCCCTTTGGGGTAACATATTTTAATGAATCTTCAACCTGAATACTATCTGCACTTAGCAACTCTCCATTGCGGTAGCGCTTTTCGTAATCGTTGTAGTACGCTTCGTTCCCGTTACCGTAGGGTTTTTGGATGGATCGTCCTGTAGGGGTGTAATAACGGGCAATGGTAAGTCTTACAGCACTTCCGTCTCCTAGTGCCATTTCCCGCTGTACAAGTCCTTTCCCAAAAGAACGACGACCTATAATAGTACCCTTGTCGTTATCCTGCAAGGCACCAGCTACAATTTCGCTGGCAGAGGCTGAGTTTTCGTTAATAAGTACATATACCTTTCCGTTTTCAAAATTGCCTCTCCTTGTGGCGTACGTTTTGGTTTCTTCCCCTTTTTTATTTCTGGTGATAAGCAACAGTTTGTCTTTACCTAAAAACTGATCAAGGATTTCTTCTGCTGTATAAATATAGCCTCCAGGGTTGTCTCTCAGGTCTAAAACGAGCCTGGAAATACCCCTGTCGTTTAATTGTTCCAGTGCATCTTCAAACTCTTCGCTGGTGGTTTCAGCAAATCTATTTACCTTTATATAGCCAATCTGGTCGGTTAATTTATACGAAGCGTCCACACTTACCAACGGGACGTCTTTTCGTTTTACCTTAAATGTAAGCAACTCTTTTTCTCCTTTTCTGTATACCTTGAGTGTTACTTTGCTATTTTTTTCTCCTTTTAAATATTCTGAAATACTGTCTTTTTGAAAATCTTTACCAAATAAGGGTTTGCCATCTGCATATAAAATACGGTCGCCCCCTCTAATACCAACACGTGCTGCAGGACCTCCTTCCAGAGCTCTAATTACCGCAATACTGTCGTTATAAGGATAAAAACTAATCCCGATACCCACAAAGTTCCCGCGCATGTCTTCGGCGTTTTTCTCGTACGCATCTACGGGAATATACACAGAGTGTGGATCCAGGTTTTCAAGGATTCCGTTTACGGTAACATCTACAATACTATCGGTATTTACCTGGTCTACGTACTCGTAGTCTATGTAATCTATCAGGCGGTTTAGTTTGTCTTTTTTGCTGTTGGTAGCAAAGATCTTCTCGGTAGTATCTTCAAAGTTAAGTTTTGACCCCATAAAAACTCCAGCCGCCAAAGCGACCCCAAAAAGTAAGGGAAGATAGTTTTTATGAATGCGCATATTATAAATTTAATTCGTCAAGGTGTGTTATGGTAACGCCAGCTTTTTTTAAAAATTTTACACCAGAGTTGTCTTTATATTCATGGTGGTACACCAACCTTTTAATTCCGGCCTGGTGTATTAACTTACTGCATTGCTGGCAAGGCGACATAGTAATATACAAGGTAGCTCCTTTACATGATTGTGTGGAGGAAGCCACTTTTAAAATAGCATTAGCTTCTGCGTGCAGGACATACCATTTGGTATAGCCATCTTCATCTTCACAAAAGTTTTCAAATCCGCTGGGGGTTCCATTGTACCCATCACTTATTATGGTTTTATCTTTTACAATAAGCGCGCCAACTTGTCTTCGTTTACAATAAGAGAGTTTGCTCCACTCGTAGGCCATGCGTAAATAGGCTATGTCGTATTGTTTTTGTTTACTTTCCTTCATGGATTTAGATTCTTGGCTAAATTAGTGGGAAGTTATAAAGTGATAAAAGATTGGTTGTTAAATGTTCCTGAAAGTTACAGAATGCCCCAGATAATTTTGAGTAATATACATTTTTTACAGAACCCCTCACTTGTGTATTTTTAAATACTCTCTTTATGGAAATGAAAATTTTTACCTTCCTACAATCTCTGTTTTTTCTTGGCCGTACTCTCCTACCAGGCTCAGTTTGGAGAGATAATTCTTATTGATGCTACAAACGATTTCAGAAATCTCAACGGAATTCAATATGGCGATTTGGACAACGATGGTGTTTTAAAGGAAAATAATAATTTTTTAAAAAATATTATACAACGTATGTGGTTGTATTCCATGATCGGAAAACCACTGCTTTCAATAACATAACCCTATCACCCATAAATGTATTGGCATTTTCTGTGGGAAATTATATGGTTTTAGTCACTACAACCACAGGCTCCCACACCTTTAAATTTCTTAAAACAACCAATTCTCCATAAGCATTGGAATAGCGAGCACAATCACAATGGCTGAAAGCGTCACCACCCAATACGATTGCTTTAATTTTAAAATTTGCTGAAAAACATACCCCAGGAAGAGTATAATAGAAGCAATGACAACCTGAGCAATTTCAATTCCTATAGCAAATTCAATTAAATGTGTAAGGATGTTTCCATCATTAATCATCTTAAAATACCCCGCAAAGCCGAACCCGTGGATCATTCCGAAGAAAAAAGTGAGCACTCCAAAAAGCAATCCGGCATGCAACCTTTTTTTTCTAAACGCATGTACTATAGTAACCAGAGCAGTTGCTAAAATAGTTACTGGTATTAAAAACTCTACCCAATTACTGTTTACGGTAAAAATTTTATAGGTTGCCAATGCCAAGCTTACACTGTGCCCCAGAGTAAAAAATGTAACCAACACCAATGCACGGCGCCAGGTTTTAAGGGTGTAGCTGGCACAAAGTGCAACGATAAAAAGGGTGTGGTCGTAGGCGTTCCAGTCCAGAACGTGTTCTAAGCCTAGCGTTACGTAGAGCCAGAAATCGGTCATATTATTTTTTTTGTAAATTTAGGAGTAATTATCATACCATGAAATCATGAAAAAAACATTACTATTAATCGTTAGTACACTAATTTGGGCAGTTTCTATGGCGCAAGGGCCTGTTTTGGAAGGTACTTGGTATTTATACAACATGTACAGCGAGTTGTATTATATTGACACAAACACTGTAAATCCGCCCATTACACCATCCATATCTTTTAACCAGGATTATACTTTTAATGGAATTGGAGTCTGTAATACCTTTGAAGGAGCTCTTGAATACAATCCTACCGAAGACGACTTCACTTTAGTTTCTTTTACTGCGACCCAAGAAGATTGTGGCATATTTGAACACAATGACTTTGAAGACGTTTATTTTGACTATTTTTCTGAAGGTGGAAAATTTTTCTATTTCATTGAAGAAGATCCAGCAGGATTTACAAGCCTTCAGCTAGACATTCCAATATTTGCAGGAATGCGGTTTAGAAATGTACTTTTGAAGATAGACGAAGCAGAACCCTTCCAAATAAACATACACCCCAATCCTGTTACCGATAAAATTTTTATAAATACAAACTGGCCGTTGGAAAAAATTGAAATGTATTCTCTTGAGGGAAAGTTACTCTGGAGCGATAATCGTTCTTTAAATTCTATAAATGTTGCCAATCTAGTTCCTGGAGTATATTTCATTACCTTGTTTTCTGAACGAGAAGTCATGACCAAAAAATTCATCAAAAAATAGTCCCCTTTCTAATCCATCATTTCTTACTTTGTAAAATTGGTCAGGTTTTTTTAGATACTTTAATAACAAAATAACAAAATCGCCGGTCACCATGAAAAAAGCTTCAGTAAAAAAACTGAAGCCTTTAGGTTTGGGGCAATTCAAATCAACTAAGCAGGTTATTGTTTTGTAAAAGTGAGAAAATCTGTTCCTCCGTTTCCGCCACTTACATCGGTTAATTCAATTTTATTGGCAGTTACCGAGATAATGTCCCAATCGTCATTTAGATCTTCAAAATCGTTACTTTCTGGTACCGGGAAAAATATAATAAAATCATCATCGTCAGTTGAGTTTCCGTCGTCATCGGTAGAAGAATTTCCGTTGTCGTCTTGTACAGACCAATCTCCAGTAACGGTTGAATTTCCGTTTATGGCTGTTACTACTCCGTCTTCACCAAAGGTAAAACTGTATCCATTAAAATTAGACGTTTCGTCCTCGTCTGTATCAAAAAAGTAACTTATTCGCCAGGTTCCGTTTTGTGCAATTTCCTGTACTTGGTCTGCACTGTTACTACTATCATCGTTCGTGTTGCTAGAATCATCTTTAGAGCAGCCAACTATTAAGAGGGCTATAAACATAATTGCGCTTGTTGTTTTTAGGTTTTTCATAGTATTTTGTTTTATTAATTAGGGTTTTAGATTTATTATTTTTGGTAGTGACCAGTCCCAAAGTATTGTTGGGGATGCTACTTTCTTTTTCATAACTACCGGCTCGCCAACGTGCGCGGGGGCATTTGGGTCTCTGCACGGATAGGGATAGCACAATACTTACTAAGACTGGTCTATCTAACCAAAATATGCTTTATTGTTTTTCAAAAATGAGGACATCGGTTCCGCCACCGCCTCCGCTTACGTCTTGTAATTCCACACGAGCATCAGAAACCATGAGTACATCCCAGTCGTCATTAAATTCATTAAAAGGCACTCCTGTAAAATTGAGTAACAACTTGTTGCCCCCATTTAACACTTGCCAGGATCCATTGTTGGTGTTTCCTCCGTTGGTAGCAACTACAGTTCCGGAGCTATTCCAGTCCAGGGTGTACCCTGCATAATCGGCGGTTTGATTTTCTCCATCGTCTGTATAGCTAAATACGTACCAAATTCCAGCTGGCAAAATGGTTTCAAGGGTGGTAGTGCCACCGCCAACAGGGTCTCTTTCAAAAGTTAGAAAATCTACAGAGCCATCGCCACCACTTATATCTTTTAAGCGAATAATATCGTTGGTTACTTCCAGCACATCCCAATCTTCTGCCAATTCATCTAACGGAACGGTAACTCCGAAATTTAAGTTTAGTTCCAGTTCGGTTTCGTCACCGGCAGAGGTAGACCACGTTCCATTAGTAGTCCCACCAGGCTCAGTAGCTGTTGCAGTATTGTTAGTTGCAAAGTTGAACACATAATCTGCAAAATCTAATGTTTCATCCACATCATCAAAATAGTAAGTCACGTACCAGTCTCCCGTGGTTAGTGCGTTTACTAGGGCGGTATCGTTTATGCCGCCACCGCCAGGGATACAATCACTTTCAAAACGCAGGCGATCATCTCCCAGTCTTAAATCTACTTGGCTCTCACCGGGTTGCTGTTCAATTTCATGTAAGTTCCAGGTATTGTTTACATCTGGGAGTGTAGGCACATTTATCAACACCGCTATGGAGTTAGCAGTTCCTGTGGCACTCCAGGTTCCGTTAAAGGTGTTGCCATTGGCGGTTACCACAAGTGCTCCCTCCGCATCAAAATTAAAAGTGTATCCTATATAGATGTCTTCCAAATCGTCATTATTACGCTCCAGTCTATCTATCGTCCAATCGGGACACCCTGTAAGTAAGGCTTCTAATTCTTGGGTGGTGCATGTATCGCAATCATCGTCATTAGGGTCGTTATCATCATCTTCATCGCAGGAATCTGCTACATCGGTTATTACAGTGGCTAATTCCTGAAAATTGTTTATTTCTATAGGAGTGCCGTCAAATAACACTAACGTAATGGGAAAATCGAAAGTGACTATAGCATCAGGGTCCATAGTTACCAGGAAATTATAAAGTTCCTGATCACTTTCAATTACAATAGTTTCAATAAGCTCGTTACTTTGGTTAAATAAGGAAGCAGTTATTGGGTATTGAATATCTACACACTCTATATCATCATCGGCTTCATTCTCTCCAGGACAATTTGAGGCTGCAGTGTTTAATGCTGTCTGGTTGTTGAGTATCATTTCAGAAAAATCCTGTAAAACAATTGTAATGGGGAACGTTATTTCCAGGGTATCGGTATCATCATCAAATTCGTCAAAAATAGCTTCAACAGTGTTTAAATCTTCTTCGGTTTCAACAACCACTTCAACCCCATTTGCGGTTACCGTTACAGGCAACTTTATATTAAAACAACTGGCACCGTCTAATATATTATCATAAGAGCCGTCATTTGTTGAGGTTTTTATTAATAGATTGGCTACTGAACTTGCTAAAACCTCTTCCTCGGGGGGTTCAATAATCTCCATTTCTTCTTTTCGGCATGAAAAGAGGGTAAGCGAAAGAAGCAGTACAATCACAAAATTAGTTCTAATAGTTTTCATAGTTTTTTTATTTGGGGACTTTGCTAATACAACAACTTAATTTAAAAATCTCCTGAAAAAAAGTGTTTTATTTTCTTTGTAGCTTTGTTTAAACAATATCACCCTATGCCCAAAGACCTCCATTCCAATGTCTGTGAAAAATCTGTTTTTTCAAAGCTTTATAAGCAGTATGCTACAAGTTTACATGACTTCTTATATTACAAATACGGATTAGGAACCCAGGCAAATGACATGATGCAAGAGGCATTTGTAAGCCTTTGGGAAGCCTGTAAAAATGTAACCCCTTCTAAAGCCAAATCTTTTTTATTTACAGTTGCCAACAACAAAGTACTAAACGAACTTAAACACCAAAAAGTTGTTTTAAAATATCAAAAAACAATCCCTAAACAGTATACAAACGAGACCCCCGAATTTTTAATGCGGCAAGACCAATTTTTACAACAATACCAAAGGGCTCTCAGCAATTTAAGCGAAGAACAGCGCGTTGCGTTTAGCTTAAGCAAGATTGAAGGCAAAAAACATAAAGAAATTGCCGAGCTTTTAGGAATTACGCAAAAAGCAGTAGAATATCGAATTTACAGTGCATTTGACTCCTTAAAAAGTGAATTAAAAAATTTTAAATTAAAATAATAAGGAGTTTTTATAGTTCAGGTGTTTTATAGGTAACAATACAGGTATGGATAACAAATACTTACTTAAAAAATGGTTAAACAATACATTAACCGAAGAAGAGCAGCGCACCTTTAATACAATGGAAGATGCCGAGCTTAATAAGGCTATTATAGCACATGCCCCAAATTTTAAGGCGTCTCATTTTTCTGTTCCCAACTCATTTGAAAATCTGCAAGAAAGATATCCAGCTAAGCAAACTCCTATAAAAAAACTGGCCTGGAAGCGTACCTTATTACAAATTGCAAGTGTTTTAGTGCTTGGTTTTGCCGTGTATTATGGTTTTTTCTATTCCCAGACAACCCAAATAAAGACATTAGCCGCCGAAAAAACAAAGATTTCTTTACCAGATAATTCTACGGTAATTTTGAATGCTGCATCAGAAATTAGCTATCATGAAAAAAACTGGGAAAAGGAACGGGAGCTTCAACTAGAAGGAGAAGCTTTTTTTAAAGTAGCTAAAGGTGAAAAATTTGATGTAAAAACTTCAGGGGGTACCGTTTCAGTCCTGGGAACACAGTTTAATGTAAAACAGCGTGACACCTATTTTGAAGTGAGTTGTTACGAAGGCATAGTACAGGTAACCACCCAAACTACTGTTCACAAATTACTGGCTGGAGATACCTTTAGGGTGGATGCGGGCAAGCCACTTAATGGTTCAACCCAAGATATTGTACCACAATGGACAACTAACAAGAGTACTTTTAAATTGGTTAAGTTTCATCACGTCCTGGACGAACTGGAACGCCAGTACGCTATTTCCATAACTTACAATGGTAATAAACACAACCAGTTTTTTTCGGGTGCTTTTGTGCATGACAATTTAAAAAATGCGTTACAAGCTATTACTGCCCCGCTGGGATTAACCTATAAAATAGAAGGAACCTCTAAAGTGATACTGCTGGACTAGTGAAGGAATTAGCATTTACATACTATTTTTAATGGTGTTTTTCTGGAGTGGGTTTTGTATTGCCCAGGACAAAAAAATTCCTTTAAAACAAGCTATTACCGAATTAGAAGCACAATACAACTACACTTTTAATTATGCTGAAGAAACCATACAAGGACATGGGGTAACCCCTTTAAACTTTTCTCTTTCTTTTGCTGAAATAATCACATCGTTACAAGAACAGACGTTTTTAACTTTTAAAATATTAAACAATAAGCTGGTTTCCATAGCATCTCCAACCGCAGTGACAATTTGTGGTTTTGTCAAAGATCCGGAAACGCAGGAAGGTATACCCTTTGCGACAGTAACGGGGGCAAAAAATGCTACGGTGACCGATGAAAATGGTTATTTCAGTATGCAGGTTTTAACCCCAAAAGAACCTGTGACCATACGGCATATAGGGTATGAGGCATCTTCAGAAATTGCTGTTACTTTTATTTCGGACACCTGTACGAGTGTATTTCTAAAACCCGCACAGGAGCAATTACAGGCGGTACTGCTCTCTTCTTATCTTGTACAAGGCATTAGTAAAATGAACACTGGTGCCCTGCAAATAAATTTCGACCAGTTTACAGCGCTTCCAGGGCTTATTGAAACCGATGTCCTGCAAACCACCCAAGCCTTACCAGGAATACAAAGCACCAATGAAACAGTTTCAAATATTAACATTCGCGGGGGTTCTAATGATCAGAACCTAGTGCTTTGGGACGGCATAAAAATGTACCAGACAGGACATTTTTTTGGGCTTATTTCAGCTTTTAATCCGCACATTACCGAGCAGGTAACCGTTCAAAAAAATGGAACGAGCGCCTCCTATACAGATGGCGTTTCCGGAAGTATTAAAATGGAAACCGAAGACCAGATCAATAAAAAATTTACAGGCAGTTTGGGCGCCAACCTTATTGATGCAAATGTATTTCTGGATATTCCGTTAGGTAAAACATCATCCCTTCAGTTGGGAGGCAGAAAATCGTTAAGCGACCTCGTGGCCACACCAACTTATGACGCTTACTTTACCCGAATTTCCCAAGATACCGAAGTGGAAAGCAACGTAGGGAATATTAGAAACACCAACAGATCCTTCGATTTTTACGACCTTTCGCTTCGCTGGTTGTATAAAGTAAGTGAAAAAGATAGGGTTAGGCTCAATATTTTATACATAGATAACATCCTCTCTTTTAATGAAAACGCTACTATTAATACTATCCCCACCACACGGGAAAGCAGTGTAGCACAAAATAGTTTTGGTGCAGGTATCGTGTGGCAACGCAGTTGGAGTAATGCGCTAAGCACAACTTTTCAAGTGTACGAATCTGACTATAACCTACGTGCTATTAATGCAAGTATTTTAGATGGGCAGCGTTTTTTACAAGAAAACAGTGTCTCAGAAACAGGTATAAAGACCTCAGCAAACATTACTTTACAGAAAACACAAGCCCTTACTTTTGGATACGAATTTATTGAAACTAAAGTTACCAATCTGGACGATGTTGACGTCCCCTTAGTACGGACTTTAATTGGCGAAGTAGTGAGAACCCACAGTGGTTTTGGGGAGTATACCTTCCAAACTAAAAACAGCACCCTCATAGCTGGCTTTCGGTATAATTATTTGGATAAGTTTAATGCGTCTGTTCTTGAACCCAGACTTCGTTTTACACAAAAATTTTTAAATTATTTTAGTGTGGAAGTTGCAGGGGAATTTAAACATCAGATTACTTCGCAGGTGGTCAACTTTCAGAATGACTTTTTAGGCATTGAAAAAAGACGCTGGCAATTGTCCAACAATACTTCGGTCCCCATTTTAAAAAGCAAGCAGGGGTCGTTGGGGATAAATTTTAACACTAAGGGGTGGCTGGCAAGAATAGAAGGTTATTATAAATATGTAGACGGAATTACAACACAGGAGCAAGGATTTCAGAACCAGTTCGAATTTATTAAAACCAAAGGCAGCTATACCGTTTTAGGAGTAGATGCACTATTGCGGAAAAAACTGAAGGATATTTCCTTTTGGTTGAGCTATTCGTTTATGAACAATGAATATACATTTGAAAGTTTAGTGGCAAATGCCTTTCCTAGTAATTATGACATCCCGCACAGCATTACCTTTGGAACAACCTATGCGTACAATACCTTAAAAGTAACCGCAGGACTTAATTGGCGATCGGGTAATCCCACTACCAGACCTGTAGAAGGAAACGAAATTGTAAACGGCGCTATTAATTATAACGCCCCAAATAGCGATCGGTTTGAGGATTATCTTAGAATAGATTCTTCAGCCTTATATAAGTTTACTATTGCTAATGCAACTATTGAAGCTGGGGTTTCTGTTTGGAATTTATTGAACCAAACCAACACTATTGGTAGTTTTTACAGGATAAACACAGAAGGAATTGTTGAAGAAAATACGCAAAGATCTTTAGGGATAACCCCTAATGCAATGTTGCGGGTTATATTATGAATTTCTAACTGTGCTTCTTTCAGCAGGTTTTCTTTATATTTACTGAAACTTGTGTGTGATGAAAAAGTTTCTTCTAATAATTACCTGTTGTATTTCCGCACATTTATACTGCCAGGAACCCAACCCGCAACTCTTTAACCGTTGGTATTTGCACGAATTAACGGTTTCTGAAGAGGTGTTTTTACCTACTGAATATGGATTTTATCCCGAAATAATACTGGAAAGTACAAATCCCGCACTAAATTTTATTTCCTTCGCAGATGCACAACATATTTCTTGCTCTTCAGATGTACTTTTTTCTGAAACGCAACCAGAAGAAATATTATCTGTTAATAGCCCAGGCATCTGTTTTCCAAAAGCGACATGTCATGACGATCCACAGGGTGATTGTTCTGTTATGTACAACACCCATGCTGCATTTTTTTGGGACACCCCAGAAGAGCCTATAACCTATCAAATAACCAATATTAATGATAACACAGCAACACTTGTTTTCTCAAAAACGAATGGGAATATAGCACGCTATGGAAGTGAGCAGCTATTAAACGTCGAAAATTTTAACATTTCAGAAATGGAAGTGTTCCCAAACCCTGTAACAAATCAATTATTTGTTAATTCCGGGACAACAACTTTAGCGTACATTTCAATCTATTCCTTAACGGGAAAGCTTATCTATTCAGTAAAGAATACTCAACAAATAAATATGACCAATTTACCAAATGGTCTATATCTTATAGAATTAGGTGCGAATGGAATGAAAGCTTTTAAGAAAGTGGTTAAAAACTAAAAGCCCCAACATAATTTGTCGGGACTTTGTACTCAAGGCGGGAACCCACAAGAGAAATTTATTTTTTGCTTAAAATTTCATCTCTTATGTTACGTAACTGTCTTTTACCCGTTCCAGATTTCCAATACTTCTCTCTAATTCGTGCATTTAATCTATCGGTACATTCTTCGGTAAAAATTAGTATGAATGGTTTATAAGGAGCTGTAGTTTTCTCTTTTCCCTTATCATGTTCCATCAACCTTCTTTCCACATTATTGGTTAGCCCAACATATATGTAATTTCTATCCAGACTTGCGATGGCATATACATAATACATAAAATAAAAAATCCCCAACAAAACTGCTGGGGATGTTAAAGTACCTTGGGCGGGAATCGAACCCGCACGACCGAAGTCACTGGATTTTGAATCCAGCGCGTCTACCAATTCCGCCACCAAGGCTTATTAAAGAACTGAACTGGATTTTGAATCCAGCGCGCCTGCCTGTCGTGACCTTGGCAGGCAGGTCTACCAATTCCGCCACTTGAGCCTATTGGAACTGCAAAAATAACAAATTCCTTAAACTCTTATCTTATTTTTAAATGAAATTGACAAAACTTCACTTTTGGTGACAAAATGTTCATTACTATTTTAGGATGCATTGTTGTATTCTTTATTTTTGTAGCTCATTAATAATCCAACCATGTCTGTTCCAACACCTCAATCCAAAATTTTTGCCTGTAAACAATCGCAAGCCTTAGCTGAATCAATTGCCAAAGCTTATGGCCAACCCCTTGGAAATGTAATTACCTCAACCTATAGCGACGGGGAGTTTCAGCCTTCTTTTGAAGAATCGGTTCGTGGGAGCCGGGTGTTTATTATTGGGTCTACCCATCCTAACAGCGACCATTTAATGGAAATGTTATTAATGCTGGATGCCGCCAAGCGTGCTTCTGCAAGACACATTACCGCAGTACTTCCTTATTTTGGCTGGGCAAGACAGGATAGAAAAGACAAACCAAGAGTGCCAATCGCTGCAAAATTAGTCGCTAAAATGCTGGAAACAGCTGGTGCTACCCGTATTATCACTATGGATTTGCATGCAGACCAGATCCAGGGATTTTTTGAAAAACCCGTAGACCACCTCTTTGCCTCTACCATCTTTTTACCCTATTTAAAAAGCTTAAACCTGGACAACCTTACTATTGCGTCTCCAGATATGGGAGGTAGTAAAAGAGCCTATGCTTATAGTAAAGCTTTGGAAAGCGATGTGGTAATTTGCTACAAGCAACGTGAAAAGGCCAATATTATCTCGCACATGGAGCTTATTGGGGATGTACAAGGCAAAAATGTAGTATTGGTAGACGATATGGTGGACACTGCAGGTACGCTTACAAAAGCAGCAGACCTTATGATGGAGCGCGGAGCTTTAAGTGTTCGTGCCATTTGTACACACCCCATTTTATCTGGAAATGCTTTTGAAAAGTTAGAAAATTCTCAACTTGAAGAATTGATCGTAACAGATTCTATCCCGCAAGACAAAACACATCCAAAATTACGGGTACTATCATGTGCTAATTTGTTTGCAGATGTCATGCTTCGCGTAAACGAAAATAAGAGTATTAGCTCTAAGTTTTTAATGTAGCTTCAATATAATCCCTAAAGCTTTCAGGACCGTCCAGGTACCGCCGCTTTATATGTCATTTTAAAAAGCTGAATATAAAAAACTTTTATTTATTAATCTTTGCTATACAATGGGCCTGAGTAGTTTTACAACGCCGGAGTAAAATTGTAATGAAGCCCTTTTTTATTTTCATCATTTGTTTTACATTTGCACCCCTCAAAATGAGGAAATTATATTTTTAACTTAAAAAGAAACCCGCCATTGCGGGCATTAGTATGAAATCAATTACAATTAACGGATCTAAAAGAGAAAGCGTGGGTAAGGTAGCTACCAGAACCCTACGTAATGCTGGAAAGGTACCTTGCGTAGTATACGGAGGAGATGAGCCTATTCACTTTTCAGCAGATGAATTGGCCTTCAGCAAACTGATATACACGCCGGACGTGCATACAGTTGTGGTTGACCTAGGCGACGGAAAAGAAGTGAAATGTATCCTGCAGGATATTCAATTTCACCCAGTGACCGATCGTATCTTACACATAGATTTCTTCCAAATCTTCGACGATAAAGAGGTGATGATGGAAATCCCGGTACGCATTGTAGGTAACTCTCGTGGAGTTAGAAACGGTGGTGTATTACGTATTGTTAACCGTAAATTACGTGTAAAAGCAATACCAGAAAATTTACCAGATTTTCTAGAAATAGATATTACCGAAATGAAGATTGGTGATATTAGAACAGTAGCATCTATTTTAAGTGATGACTACAAGATCATGCACGAAGAAAGCAGAACTATCTGCCAGGTAAGAACTTCCCGTACCGCAATTGTTGACGAAGTTGATGATGAAGACGAAGAAGGAGAAGATGGAGAAGTTGCTGCAGATGAAGTACCAGCTACTGAAGTTAACGATGAAGCAGCGGTTAAAGAATAATACCCGTTGTCATTGAATAGTTAAAAAGCATCCCCTTTATTCGGGATGCTTTTTTTATTTTTACGGAAGTTAATACTATATATGATTTCTTTTCTGCGGAAATTATTTCTAAGCGAACCCGTAAATGCAAGAACTTCCCTTTTGGAAGGAGAAGACCCTATGAAAAAATTTTTAATAGCCGGCCTTGGTAACATTGGTCCAAAATACCACAATACCCGTCACAACATTGGTTTTAAAATCCTGGATTTTTTAGCTGAAGAAAACAACCTTACCTGGGAAACAGCAAAATTGGGCGACATTACCATACATAAAAAGAAAGGACGCAACTTTTTATTATTAAAACCCAGCACATATATGAACTTAAGTGGCAAAGCTGTAAAATACTGGATGGAGCAGGAAAAAATTCCTCTGGAAAACCTATTGGTTGTAACAGATGATCTTAACCTGCCTTTTGGCACCCTTCGCGTAAAAACAAAAGGGAGTGACGGTGGGCACAATGGACTTAAAGATATTCAGCATATGTTGCAAACCACAAAATACCCAAGGTTTAGATTTGGTATTAGTGATGCTTTTAGCAAAGGACGACAAGTAGATTATGTACTGGGAGAATGGACCGAAGAGGAGGATAAAAAATTACCTGAACGACTCAAAAAAGGTGTAGAAATAATAGAATCTTTTGGGCTGGCAGGCGTTACCAATACCATGAACACTTATAACGGAACCTAAATGCAAGAACACCGTCCCGCTTCAGCATACAACAACACAAACCCTTCGGTTATTACCATTGGTACGTTTGACGGCGTCCATGTTGGACACCGCGCCATTTTAAAACGACTGGTCTCTTCAGCAGAAAAAGAAAGACTGGAATCGGTATTACTAACCTT
Source organism: Flavobacteriaceae bacterium (assembly GCA_002707745.1). Lineage (GTDB taxonomy): Bacteria > Bacteroidota > Bacteroidia > Flavobacteriales > Flavobacteriaceae > Marinirhabdus. The sequence continues at coordinate 22,807 of PANU01000070.1, read as the reverse complement.
TTTCCCACATCCACGAATGGTGCTTCAAAAAGATACCACCATACAAATGCTAAACACCCTTTCAGAAAAAAAAGCGCTTCTGGAAAAAACCGGCCTAGATCATTTGGTCATTCACCCATTTACACATCAGTTTTCAAGGATGACCGCCGTAGAATATGTGCGGGATTTACTAGTAAACAGATTGCACGCTAAAAAAATAATTATTGGTTATGATCACCGTTTTGGGCGCAATCGTACGGCTACTATTACAGATTTAAAGGAAATGGGCATTACCTATGGTTTTGAAGTAGAAGAAATAAGTGTACAGGAGTTGGACGACGTAGCCGTAAGTTCTACCAAAATTAGAGCCGCACTTCAGGAAGGTGATATAACTACAGCCAATAAATATTTAGGCTACCCGTATATGATTACTGGAACCGTGGTACAAGGAAAGGGAATTGGCGCCACGTGGAACTACCCCACTGCCAACCTCCAACCCTCCGAAAGCTACAAACTTATCCCAAAAAACGGTGTTTACATTACGCAAGCTGAAATAAAAGGCACCGTAAAACACGGCATTACCAGCATAGGAACCAACCCAACAGTGGGCGGAAAGTCAAGAACCATTGAAACATTTTTCCTGGATACCAATGCAAACCTATACAATCAATCCCTGCAACTGGAATTTCTAAAGTTTATACGAAATGAAAAAACTTTTGAAACAGTGGAGAAGTTAAAAGAAGCTATTCAAAGCGATGAGAAAATTGCACGTAATTTTATTGTTAATTTGAATAATTAAAGCCTTTATTTTCTGACATTTTTACACAGACGCTAAAATTTAATGAATAAATTCCTTTTTAAACATATAGACAACACAGGACTGGTACTTTGGCGAGTAGTATTTGGTGCTTTAATTGCCATAGAAGCTTTTGGCGCTATTGCAACCGGATGGTTGCGAAGAACACTTATTGAGCCAGATTTTACATTCAACTTTATCGGATTCGATTTCCTGCAACCCCTGCCAGGAGATGGTATGTATTATTATTTTATACTAATGGGTATTTTTGGAATATTGGTAATGCTGGGGTACAAATACCGCTTTAGTATGGCGTGCTATGCGCTTATGTGGACATGCGTGTATTTAATGCAAAAAACATCGTATAACAACCATTATTATTTAATGATGCTTCTGTGCTGGATGATGGTTTTATTACCTGCCAACAGATGGTTTTCTTTGGATGCAAAAATAAACCCTTCAGTTAAATCCCCCTCCGCCCCACGCTGGACATATTTGGTGGTAATTTTTCAGGTATGGATTGTCTATACTTTTGCTTCAATAGCGAAATTATATCCGGATTGGCTGGACGGCACAACAACTGCTTTATTTATGAGAGGAAAGAGCGATTACTGGCTCATTGGTTCATTTTTACAATTAAACTGGGTGCACTGGAGTATTGCCTATGTAGGCATATTTTTCGACTTGCTTATTGTGCCGCTAATGCTCTGGAAACGAACCAGACTCATCGGTTTTATTATTTCAGTATTTTTCCATTTATTCAATTCAATTGTGTTTCAAATTGGAATCTTCCCGTATATGAGTATCGCATTTGCATTGTTCTTTTTTTCTTCGGAAACTTTACAGAAACGTTTCCTTCCAAAAAAGGAGCTATATACCTTAGGCGAAATAAAAGTCCCTGACTACAAACCCGTACTGGTGGGTGTGTTTTCTATTTACTTTATAATTCAAATTGGTTTACCACTTCGTCATTGGGCGTTTCAGGACGACGTGCTTTGGACAGAAGAAGGTCACCGCCTAAGTTGGCGCATGATGCTGCGTAGTAAAAGCTCCCGGTTAGTTGTGTACACCAAGGAAGAAGGCAGTACAGAGAAAAAAACATACAACTATCGTAAATTATTGAGTAAAAAACAACAACGCTCTTCAAAAAGTAAACCCGACATGCTCTGGCGTCTTGCTAAAGAAATTAAAAAAGCAGAAGCTAAAGAAGGTAAAAACGTACAGGTTTTTATGGATGTAAAATTAAAAATCAACGGTGGCGAGTACCATCAATTTATAAAGCCAGATGTAGACATAGCTTCCCAGGAATGGCACCCCTTTAAACACCACAACTGGCTGGAGCCTTCACCGGCAGATTACCACATGAAGCCAATAAAAAAAGAAGAAAACTAATTACTTCCCAAAACCTACATTTTCGCTAACTTTGCCGCTTCATAAGCCATTAGCTTTAGCAATGGTATCTCTAAAATTTTCAAAGAAAATGTTACAAGTACACGACATACGCGCAAACAAAGAAGCCTATATTAAAGCCCTGAAAAAAAGAGGGTTAGATGTTTCGGCAGACATTCATGCAATTCTGGAAGCAGATGAAAAACGTCGTGCCACACAGACCACCTTAGACGAAACTCTTGCACAAAGCAATACTTTTTCTAAAGAAATTGGAAAACTGTTTCAAAATGGAGAAACGCAAAAAGCCAATTTGCTAAAAGAAAAAACAAGCCAATTAAAAGATACGTCAAAACAACTACAGGAAGAGCTACATACAGCTGTAGAAACGCTTGACAACCTTCTGTATACCCTGCCTAATATTCCCAACGAACTTGTCCCTGCAGGTACCGATGAAAATGACAACGAAACCGTATTTACCGAAGGGGATATCCCAAAACTCAACAAGCAAGCATTACCTCACTGGGAATTGGCAAAAAAATACGACCTTATAGATTTTGAACTCGGGGTAAAAGTAACAGGTGCAGGTTTCCCTGTTTACAAAGGAAAAGGAGCTAGGCTACAGCGGGCTTTAATAAGCTATTTCTTAGACAAGAATATAGAGGCTGGCTATACTGAATACCAGGTACCACTATTAGTTAACGAAGACTCTGCCCGCGGGACAGGACAATTGCCGGATAAAGAAGGACAAATGTACCACGTAACGGGTGACGATTTATATTTAATCCCTACCGCCGAGGTGCCTGTAACAAATTTATTTAGAGGCGATCTGTTTTCTCATACCAGTTTGCCAATAGCATGCACAGGATACACCCCATGTTTCCGTAGGGAAGCCGGGAGTTATGGCGCTCACGTACGTGGTTTAAATCGTCTGCACCAATTTGATAAAGTAGAAATTGTACGCGTAGAACATCCCGACCATAGCTATAAAGCTTTAGACGGCATGGTAGACCACGTAAAAAATATTTTACGCGACTTAAAATTACCCTACAGAATTTTACGCTTATGTGGTGGGGATTTAGGATTCACGGCAGCCATGACTTACGATTTTGAAGTGTTTAGCACCGCTCAGGATCGATGGCTGGAAATTTCTTCGGTGTCTAATTTTGAAACATTTCAGGCAAACCGATTAAAATTGCGCTTTAAGGACACAGACGGTAAAAATAAATTAGTGCACACCTTAAACGGAAGTGCTTTAGCATTACCACGCGTTTTGGCAGGAATCCTGGAGAATTACCAAACCGAAAACGGCATAAAAATTCCGGAAGTGTTAGTACCTTATTGCGGGTTTACTATGATTGAATAACAATCGTCTTAAAACAAGGTCCAGGAAGAGGTAACGAATTACACGAGATTTGGCGCAATAGTTGTATAGCTTATTGTAAAATTTATCTAACCCTTTGTACCTAAAACCTCTCGCCTAAATTTGTATCTTTACCCTATGCGCACTTTTGTATTTATTTTGCTCCTTTGTTTTTCAGCAAATAGCTTTGCCCAAAGTGAAGCATTGGCCAAAAATTATTTTGAGCAGGGTGAATATGAAAAAGCCCTTTCTATTTATCAAAAACTAGTAAAAAGCAATCCAGGCAGGCTGGATTATATTTTAGAAACAGTAAAAGTTCATCAGCAACTAGAACAGTTTTCTGAAGCTGAAGCGCTTTTAACAGAGCAACTTAATTCCAGAAATAGATTCCCACAGCTATACGTAGATTTAGGCCATAATTATTCCCTTCAAAACAAAGATTCACTGGCATCTCAAGCAAACCAAAACGCCCTTCAATCCATACAACAAAAGCCTAATTACGCATACTACATAGGAAAAACTTTTGAAGGCTACAGCCTATTGGATGAAGCAGCAACCACCTATGAATCTGCCATGAAAATGGATCCCAACCTCAATTTTAATCCGCAATTAGCCCGGATTTATGGAGAGCAGGGAAAGCTGGAGAAAATGTTTGAAACCTATTTAAATTTAATACAAAGCAATCCGTCATACCGTAGTGTTGCCCAACGTAATTTTAGTATGTACGTAACCGAAGACATCACTAACGAAGCAAATAATATTTTACGCAAAACATTGCTGAAAAGGCTTCAGGAAAATCCAGATGTAATGTACAACGAGCTGCTAAGCTGGCTTTTTATTCAACAAAAAGAGTACAAAAAAGCATTTATTCAGGAAAAAGCTATTTACAAGCGGGATGGAGAGGATTTATCGGGCATTGTAGATCTTGGTTTTATTGCCTTAAATGACGACGATTTTGAAAGTGCAGAAACTGCTTTTAACTACGCCATAGAAAATAGTGCAACCCCGGAAGAAAAGTTACGCAACTATCAGTATTTAATGAAAATTAAGCTAAAAACAGCATCCAAAAAGGAATATCCAACAGTTGTTCAGGAATTTGAAACATTATTAGACACCTATGGAAGAGATGCACAAACCTATATGTTGCAAATAGATTACAACCACTTTTTAGCCTTCGATATGGGCAAAAAAGACGAGGCAATTTCAAATTTGAAGCAATTGGCAAAAGCCACTATGACCAGCTATCAGGAAGCCCGTGTAAAGATGGAACTGGCAGATATTTTGGTATTTAGTGAGCAATTTAACCAGGCGCTCATTTATTATTCTCAAATTCAGAAAAAAATTCAAAGCGACGTTCTGGCACAGGAAGCGCGTTTTAAAGTAGCACAAACCAGTTATTACAAAGGAGATTTTGAGTGGTCGCAAGTACAATTGGATGTTTTAAAAAAATCGGCTTCGCAACTTATTGCCAATGATGCCATGCAACTTAGTTTAATGATTCGTGATAACTCCCTGGAAGATTCCACACAAACAGCCTTAAAGAAATTTGCAACTGCCGAGCTGCTGTCCCTTCAAAATAAAGATCAACAAGCTATTATTGTTTTAGCTGAAATTTTAGAAAACCATAAAGGAGAAAAAATTGAAGACGAAGTACTGCTAAAACAAGGTAAAATTTATGAAAAAACAGGTGCCTACAATAAAGCTGAAGCAAGTTACCTAAAACTTATAGAATTTTACAAAGAAGACATTCTTGCAGATGACGCTTACTTCCATCTGGCAAAACTGTACGAAAACAAACTTGAACTCCCCGAAAAGGCAAAAGAATACTACGAACAAATTATCTATAATTTTGCCGACAGTATTTACTTTATCGAAGCCCGAAAACGCTTTAGAATGCTTCGTGGAGACGATATAGAATAAAAAAATCTCAAGACTCCTCGCATAAGGGTAACAAGGGAGGATGTTTTACTTACCGTTAAAAATTTCAATAAAGAACCATGATTATCTATAACATCACCGCAAATATTGACGCAAGTGTACATGACAAATGGCTGGTTTGGATTAAAGAACACATCCTACAAGTACTGGCTACAGGACACTTTACCGAAGCCAAGCTCACCAAAGTTTTGGTAGAAGAGGAAATGGGTGGTGTTACGTATTCCATTCAATACCGGGCAAAATCACGGGAGGCTTTAGATAATTACTATAAAAACGATGCCGAACGCCTTCGAAAAGAGGGTAGTAAGCTTTTTGCCGATAAAATGTTAGCTTTTCGCACAGAACTAGAAGTGATAGACGAATATGCTGTAAATTTTGATTCCTAATGTCGGTTAGAGCAAAAAAACATCTGGGACAACACTTCTTAAAAGACGAGAACATCGCCCAAAAAATTGCCAACACCTTAACGTTAAAAGGTTATAAAAATGTGTTGGAAATTGGTCCGGGAATGGGTGTACTTACCAAGTATTTAATTGATAAGCCTGTCGAAATTGTCGCCATGGATTTGGACAGCGAGTCCATCACCTATCTTATAGACAACTACCCCAACGAGAACCTTCAGATTTTAGAAGCAGATTTTTTGAAAAGTGATGGCACCGATATTTTTGGAGACGAACCTTATGCCATTACAGGAAATTTCCCCTATAATATTTCAACACAAATTGTTTTTAAGGCCATAGAAAACCGTGATCAAGTCCCTGAATTTACCGGAATGTTTCAAAAAGAAGTTGCACAACGCATTTGCGCAAAAGAAGGAAATAAAACCTACGGAATACTTTCGGTATTAACACAAGCCTTTTACGATGCCGAATACCTCTTTACCGTAAAACCAGGTGTTTTTAATCCGCCACCTAAAGTAGACAGTGGTGTATTAAGGCTCATTCGGAAAAAAGACTACGAACTTCCATGCGATGAACAATTGTTATTTAAGGTGGTTAAAACAGGATTTCAGCAGCGCAGAAAAACCCTTCGCAATAGTTTAAAAAGTCTTAATATTTCCGATAAACTGAAAGAAGATAGTATCTTTGGGCAACGACCCGAGCAACTTAGCGTTGCTCAATTTATTTCGCTCACCCAAAAGATAGCAACGGATGCAGTTTCAACTCACAACTGATTTTCTCTTAACAGTTGAACAGCTTATTAGCGTTAAAGACGGTAACAAGCTGCGCGAACTCCTGCAGGAACTTCACTTTGCCGATATTGCTGAAATTTTAGAAGAATTAGACAGCGACGAGGCAACCTACCTTATTAAATTACTGGAGAGCGACCTTACTTCGGAAGCACTTATGGAGCTGGATGACGATGTCCGGGAAAAAATCCTGGACCGGCTCTCCCCCACCGAAATTGCCGAAGAATTATCTGAAATGGATACCGATGATGCCGCCGATGTGGTAGCAGAACTGGACGAAGATGTCCAAAAAGAGGTAATTAAACAAATTGGCGACCAGGAGCTAGCTGCAGATATTGTAGACCTGCTTCGGTACGACGAAGATACTGCCGGGGCGCTCATGGCAAAAGAATTGGTGCAGGTTAAAGAAACATGGACCGTGGCAGGATGTGTTCGTGAAATGCGACGCCAGGCAGAAAACGTTACCCGTGTTCACTCTATTTATGTTACCAACAAAGAAGGAAAACTAACAGGAAGGCTTTCCTTAAAAGACCTGTTAACCGCAGCCGAAAAAACTAAAATTTCAGAAGTATTTATTCCTAAAGTAGACTATGTAACCGTCCACACCGAAAATGAAGAAGTGGCTAGAATTATGCAAAAATACGATTTGGAAGCCATTCCCGTCGTAGATGAAGAAGGCGTACTTGTAGGTAGAATTACTATTGATGATATTGTAGATTTTATTAAAGACGAAGCTGAAAAAGATTATCAGATGGCTGCCGGTATTTCGCAAGATGTAGAAGCAGATGACAGCGTTTGGGAATTAACCCGGGCGCGTTTACCCTGGTTGGTGTTAGGATTATTTGGCGGTCTGGGTAGTGTGTACATCATGCAAGGCTTTGAAGAAGCCCTGGCACAGTTTCCAATTCTGTTTTTTTTCACCCCTCTTATAGCAGCGATGGCAGGAAACGTAGGAGTACAGTCCAGCGCTATTATTGTTCAGGGTTTAGCAAACGACAATGTAAAAGGAAGTCTCTTACATCGTTTAATAAAAGAAGTTGGGTTGGCGCTTATAAATGGGCTTGCATTAGGTTTACTCGTTATACTTTATAGTTACGCTGCTGGTTTGGAGCAACTTGTTGGCATCACCATTGCCGTTTCTATGCTTTCAGTTATTATTGTGGCAGCACTTGTTGGAACGTTTGTACCAATTATTCTGGACAAACGCGGTATAGACCCGGCCATTGCCACAGGCCCCTTTATTACCACCAGCAATGATATTTTCGGGATTTTCCTGTTTTTCTACATTGCTAAAGTAATCCTTGGATTTTGAAAACGTTTGCAGAAAAAATAACGGTTCCAGCAAGCGCAATAGATGAAAATGGCCATGTAAACAATATTACCTATTTACAATGGTGTATTGATGTTGCTGAAAAGCATTGGTTTGCAAAAGCTCCAGAAAAATTTCAAAAAACACATTTCTGGGTGGTTCTGGAACATACCATTTCCTATAAAAATCCTTCATATGAAGGCGAACAACTGCTCGTTGAAACCTGGGTTACCAAAGCCGAAGGTGTTAAAAGTGAACGCCATTACAAAATCACCAGGATTGCAGATGAAAAAGTACTCGTAAACGCAAAAACCACCTGGTGCTTCGTGGAGCTAGAAAGCCAACGTCCTGCAAGGATTACCGAGGAGATTCGCACTTTATTTCTATAAAATATTTTAATTTTAGATTGAACTTCATTTTCAGCGTATGAAACCTATTAATATTAAAGAAAAATTTAATGCATTTACTACCCAATGGCATCCGCATCAAATTGCCGTGGTGGACGATATGCAGGTGCTTTTAGCCAAAGTAAAGGATGCATTTGTATGGCACGAGCACAAAGATGAGGACGAATTGTTTTACGTTCAAAAAGGCACCTTAGAGATGCATTTCCGCAATTCAACTTCTCTGGAAAACCAATCGCACTCCCATCCGGAGCGAAACCGAAAGGAATGGGTAGAAATTGTGAAAGAAGGCGAACTAATTGTGGTTCCAAAAGGCGTAGAACACTGCCCAAAAACAAAAAACGGGGAAGAAGTCCATTTGTTACTCTTCGAAAAACGTACCACCAAACACACGGGCGAAGTACAGCATGAAAAAACGCAAACCAGCTATCCTAAAATTTAATTCGTTGGATTCCCTCTTTGGAGAGGGTTAGCGGGATGTTTTTTTCTTAAATTTATAGAATGAAAATCCTCCACCTAGACCAAAATCACCCCTTGCTTCTTGAAAGATTGAAGCAAGTAGGTTTTACCAATGCTGAAAACTACACAGCTTCTAAAGAGGAAATTGAAAAAACCATTTCAAAATATCACGGAATTGTTATTAGAAGTCGCTTTAAAATAGACAAGCAATTCATGGATGCTGCCAAGAACTTACAATTCATTGCCCGCGTTGGCGCCGGCCTGGAGAGCATTGATGTTGCCTATGCAGAGAAAAAAGGAATACAATTATTTGCTGCACCCGAAGGGAACCGCAATGCGGTAGGCGAACATACCCTAGGATTACTTCTAGCATTGTTTAACAAAATACCCGCTGCAGACCAAAGTGTAAAATCCGGACATTGGCGACGCGAAGCACACCGCGGAATTGAATTGGACGGTAAAACTGTTGGACTTATTGGCTATGGAAATATGGGTAAAGCCTTTGCCAAAAAGTTAAAAGGATTTGATTGTACCGTGCTATGTTACGATATTAAAGAAGCAGTGGGAGACCGTAATGCCACACAGGTAGCGTTAAAAACGCTCCAAGAAATGGCAGATGTGGTAAGTCTCCATACCCCGTGGACATCCTTAACAGATAAAATGGTGGATCAAAAATTTATTCAGGCATTTCAAAAACCCTTTTGGTTGCTTAATACTGCGAGAGGCAAAAGTGTGGTGACAAAAGATCTGGTTTTAGCCCTTGAAAATGGTAAAATTTTAGGAGCCGGACTGGATGTTCTGGAATATGAAAAACTGTCTTTTGAATCGCTTTTTTCTGAAAAAATGCCTCCAGAATTGAAAGAATTACTAGGTTTTAGTAATGTTATTCTTACGCCACACGTAGCCGGATGGACCGTGGAAAGCAATATAAAATTAGCCGAAACCATTGTAGAAAAAATAACCGAAACATTCCAAACCAACAACTGACAACCAACAACTGATAACTGACAACCGATAACCGATAACCGATAACCGATAACCGATAACCGATAACTAAAACTATGCAATACCAGGCCGACACCATAGACGAATACATTGCTCAACTCCCGGAAGACAGGCAAGCACCCGTTAAAAAGATGCGCAAGATCTTTCAGAAACATCTGCCAAAGGGTTTTGAAGAAGGAATTCTTTATAAAATGATCGGGTTTTACGTACCGCACGCTCTATATCCAGATGGCTATCACTGCAATCCTAAGGATCCGTTGCCTTTTATAAACATCGCTTCACAGAAAAATTTTGTAGCATTATACCACAGTGGTATTTATGCTAAAAAGGAACTGCTGGATTGGTTTGTTTCCGAGTATCCTAAGCATTGCAAATACAAACTGGATATGGGAAAAAGCTGTGTTCGGTTTAAGAAAATGGAAGACATCCCATATAAGCTTTTAGAAGAACTGGCAGGCAAAATGAGCCCGCAGGAATGGATAGAAATTTACGAAACTGCAATCAAGAAAAAATAACAATTAAAATAACACCATGAAATTAGGAGCCTTTTCCATAAGTCTTGCTGTAAAAGACATAAAAAAATCCAAAGCATTTTACGAGTCTCTTGGCTTTATCAAATTTGCTGGCGACATAGAAAAAAAATACCTTATCATGAAAAACGAAGACTCTCTGGTAGGTCTCTTTGAAGGGATGTTCGATAACAATATCATCACTTTTAATCCCGGTTGGGATCAAAATGCCCGTAAGGTAGAAGGTTTTGACGATGTAAGGAAAATTCAAAAGCATTTAAAATCCGAAGGAATGACCATGATCACACAAGCCGATGAAAATACAAAAGGCCCTGCCAGTTGTGTTGCGGTAGACCCGGATGGCAATACTATTTTAATAGATCAACACGTATAATTATGAAAAGAGTAACAGGAATTGGCGGCCTATTTTTTAAAACCGAAGACCCTAAAGCTACCAAAGATTGGTATAAAAAACATTTAGGGTTTAATACTGACGATTACGGCTGCACCTTTTGGTGGAAAGACGAACAAGGAAATAAATGCTCCACCCAATGGAGTCCGTTTCCAAAGGATACGAAATATTACGAACCGTCCAAAAAGGACTTTATGTTCAACTACCGTGTCGAAAATCTGGTAGCATTATTAAAAGTTTTAAAAAAGGAAGGAGTTGAAGTAATAGGCGATATTCAAGAATTTGAGTATGGAAAGTTTGGGTATATTATGGATAATGATGGTAATAAGATAGAGTTATGGGAGCCTGTAGACAGTGCTTTTGAATAAAAAAATTGTAACATAAACCTCCGCAGGTAAGCATTGTAAATTTATAACCTATGATTCTGGAAATTTGTGCCAATAGCTTTGAGAGCGCCCTGGCCGCACAAGAAGCGGGTGCGCATCGTATTGAGTTATGTACCGAACTTTCGGTAGGTGGCCTTACTCCTTCCTTTGGTTTACTGGAAAAAGTTCTGGTAGAACTAACCATTCCCGTTCACGTTTTAATACGCCCGAGAAGCGGAAATTTCAGCTATACCGAAACCGAACTGGATGTAATGCTGCGCGATATTGAAACCTGTAAAGAATTAGGTTGTGATGGCATTGTAAGTGGCGCATTAACCAAAGATCTGACCCTAGATTTGGAAATAACAAAATTGCTGAAAGAAACTTCGGGAAATATGGAGTTTACGTTTCACCGGGCCTTTGATTGGGTGCAGGATCCTCTAGAAGCTTTAGAACAACTCATAGCTTTAAAAGTAACTAGAATTTTAACTTCTGGTCAAAAAACTTCGGCAATAGAGGGTATTGCTTTGCTAAACAAACTAAAAGATAAAGCTGGCAACGCTATTCAAATAATGCCAGGAGGTGGGATCCACGCTGGAAACTGTATTCAATTTAAAGAAGCAGGGTTTAAAACACTTCACTTTTCAGCAACCAAAAAGGTACAAACACTTGAGAAGCAGCCAAGAATTTCAATGCATAATTCTTTACTTTTTAAAGAAGGTATTGTGGCAACTTCAAGTGTAAAAAAAATTAAAGAAATAGAAAGTTTGCTCACTAAATAGAAAAAGGTACTCAGCAAATTCCTAAAAAAGTGCATCCTTCGTTAAAAAATAATTTATACTTTTAACCTTCAACCAAATACGTATAACAATGTCTGAAAACAATACAGGAGGCTACGACAGCACCAAGAGCAATGCCGAAAGAGCCGCAGAAAACCTAGGAAACGAAACCAATAAAGCCGCAAACGAATTTAAAGAAGGCTGGAATGAAGTAACTCATAGCCAGGAAAACAAAAAATTACTGGCAGGATTACTGGCTATTTTAATTGGCTCTTTAGGAGTCCATAAATTTATTCTTGGGTATACTCAGGAAGGGATTATACAAATTGTAATTACCATAGTAACCTGTGGAATTGGTAGCGTTATTGGCCTTATTGAAGGAATAATTTATTTAACAAAAACCGACGAAGAATTTTATCAAACCTATCAGGTGGGAAAAAAAGGCTGGTTCTAAACATACCTCATGGAAAACCAAAACACTACCCATACACCAAACACCCCACCCGTTGAAAATAAAAAATTACTGGCAGGGCTGCTGGGTATTTTCTTAGGAGGTTTAGGAGCACATAAATTTGTACTGGGCTATACGCGCGAAGGACTTATATTATTAGGGATTTTTTTAATATCTTTTCCACTTATGTGTGTTTTTATTGGTGCTTTTACAATGTACATCCCTATTATTATTGGTTTAATTGAGGGTGTTATTTACATCACCAAAACCGATGAGGAATTTTACCAAACCTACCAGGTGGGGAAAAAACCGTGGTTCTGATTTATAAAATAAAAAGCTTTCAAAAAATATCCTGAAAGCTTTTTTTATTCAATATATCATCGTAATATTGCAATAATACGATATTGAATTATGGGCATTACCAAAAAACACATCCATCCAAAGCATGCAAACAAGCTTGCAGATTACGCAAAAGTCTTAAGCAATCCTGCGCGTATAGCCATATTAAATTACATTGGCGATTGCGAAGGTTGTTTGTGCAAGAATATTTCAGAAAAAATAAAACTATCGCAACCCACCACTTCACAACACTTACAGGTAATTAAAAAAGCAGGGTTATTAAAAAGCACCTTTGAAGGAAAGAGCCAGTACTATCGCATTAACGTTGAAAAATTAAATGAATTAAAAGCATTGTTTCAGGAATTTTTTGAAACCACCGAAGCCAAGTGCTGCTGAAATATTATAAACAAAACACATCGTCGGTCTGAGCCTGTCGGAACAAATTGAAGTTATTGTACTTGGCTTTAAATTATACTAATAGAAGCTGCAACAGCAGCAAATTAAATACTAAAATTATGAAAACATCCGAATTTTTAGAATTGCTAAAAGAACACCAAAGCAAATCGTTATTGTTTCAATATGCTCCACAACAATTGGTGGGTGCAAACTATCATATTACCGAAGTAAAACACATTAAAATAGAGTCTGTAGATTGTGGTGCACAAACCGATTCCTGGAACGAAACAGTTATTCAATTATGGGAAAGCCCAAGTGAATTAGGGAAAACAGAATATATGAGCAGCCTTAAAGCACTCGGTATTTTAAATAAGGTTGGGAAGATGAAACCCTACGACCTCAGCTCTGAAATTAAGTTTGAATACAGCAACGCTCTTTTTCATACAGCTCAGTTATTTGTTGGCGATTTTGAAATTTACGGAAACAATCTAGTGATTAACCTGAATATCCAAAAAACCGATTGTAAAGCTAAAGAATTATGTGGCGTCCCAGAGACAGCAACAGTTTCTGAAGATTCAAATTCTTGTGCTCCAGGGAGTGGCTGTTGTTAATATGCGCTATTGAAATAGCTAGTGTTATTTTAATTATTTACATTTTATTAAAAAAATAAAGAACAAACTATGAAAAACATTTTAGTATTATGCACCGGAAACAGCTGCCGAAGCCAAATGGCCGAAGGGTATCTCAAAAAATTTGCAAACGGCAAAGCAAACATTTACAGTGCTGGTATTGAAACCCACGGTTTAAATCCAGGCGCCGTAGCAGCCATGAAACGTGATGGTATTGATATTACAACCCACACCTCAAATCACGTTGATGAGTATGACGGCATATCGTGGGACTACATCATTACCGTGTGCGATCACGCTTATGAAAACTGTCCGTTTATTCCAGCTCCAGATGCCAAAAGATTACATCATAATTTTTATGACCCTTCAAAATTCAAAGGAACTGAAAAGGAAACAGAAGCAGCATTCGACAAAGCACGAAACGAGATTAAAGAGTATTGTTGTAGCTTTATAGAAAATAATCTATAAACTATGCCGCTTGCCACAACTATACTCATTGGGATCATAGCCTTACTTCATCTGTATTTTTGGTATTTTGAAATGTTTGCCTGGACAACCAAAGGACCAAAAATTTTTAGAGGGTTTCCTAAGGAGTTCTTTCCAAAAACCAAAGCTATGGCAGCCAATCAGGGTTTATACAATGGCTTTCTCGCAGCGGGTTTAATCTGGACTTTTTTTATTTCAAACATAATGTGGCGACAAAACATCGCCATTTTCTTTTTAATTTGTGTAGCTATAGCAGGAATATATGGCGGGTTCACGGTTTCAAAGAAAATCTTTTTTATTCAGGCTTTACCAGCTGTTAGCGCCATACTCTTGTTGTTTATTTTATAATCTGTATTCAACTACTTTTGTTGTAATTCCTGTACCTTGTAAGCATCGTATTAAGTAACCTTTCAAAATACAACAGGCTATGGCTTTAAAAAAACCAGATTTCAGCACTTTAAAAGCGCTTTACGTTAACTGTACGCTCAAAAAAACTCCAAGAATGAGTCATACCAAAGCACTCATGGACGTCTCTATAAACATATTGCGTTCAGAAGGAGTTACCGTAGAGTACCTGCGCCTGGTAAATCACGACATTGCCTATGGCGTGTATCACGATATGACCGAACATGGAGTTGAAAAAGACGAATGGCCAGAAATCTGGAAAAAAATAAAAGATGCAGATATTCTGGTATTAGGCACACCTATCTGGTTGGGCGAAAAATCTTCGGTAGCTACCAAGTTTATAGAACGGTTGTATGGGGAAAGCGGCAGAAGAAATGATAAAGGACAATACTATTTTTACGGAAAAGTAGGCGGATGCATCATAACAGGAAATGAAGACGGGATAAAGCACGTGGCTATGAGTACGCTCTACGCCCTGCAACACATTGGGTATAGCATTCCCCCGCAAGCAGATTGTGGCTGGATTGGCGAAGCCGGACCCGGACCCAGTTATAATGACGAAGAAAGCGGTGCCAAAAACAACGATTTTACCAACCGCAACACCACTTTTATGACCTACAATCTTCTGCATTTGGCTAAAATACTGAAAGATCAAGACGGGTATCCTTCCTACGGAAATTCCCGAGGCGATTGGGACGACGGCACACGGTGGAATTTTGAAAACCCAGAATATCGATAATAATTTTTCAGTAAAAAATACGCGCAATATGCTCAACCTCAAATTAGCCACAGACCCACGCTGGGTTACAATTGTAGAAAGCAATCTCGAAGAAATCCTGACAGACCATGCCTGGTGTGAACAAAAAGCAGCTACCAACGCCATCACCATTATTACTTTAAATAGTGAACATGAAGATTTGGTGACAGATCTGTTAAAGTTAGCACAGGAAGAGCTGGAACATTTTGAAATGGTTCACGAAATCATTAAAAAACGCGGGTATAAATTAGGTCGGGAACGAAAAGATCATTATGTAAACCAGTTATTCCAATTTACGCGTCGCGGCGGTAACAGAACACAGGCAATGGTAGACAGACTGTTGTTTTCGGCGATGATTGAAGCCCGGAGTTGCGAGCGCTTTAAATTACTTAGTGAACGTATTAAAGATGTTGAACTCTCTAAATTTTATCGCGAATTAATGATTAGTGAAGCAGGACATTATACAACTTTTCTGGGTTTTGCACGTAAGTACGGACAGGATGTTGACGTGGACAAACGCTGGCAGGAACTTATTGAATTTGAAGGCGAGATTATAAAAAACTATGGGAAATCTGAAACCATTCACGGGTAATTGTTGATCTCATCCTGATTTTTTCGTATCTTTTTACTGAAAAATTACAAGATGAAAACAACAGCAAGATTTGAAGCCGCAATACAAAACCTCTACACGGCTTTTTACAACAACACTTTAAACCCAGAATGTTGTACACAATGTGCTGTAGGTTCTATTTTGGGGGGCAGTAATGCCTGGCAACATCTTTCAGACCACCACGGTTCTTTCCAGTTAAACTACGTAGGGAAAGTCCACGAAATGATGGGTAGAAGATTTCAAGGGTATTTACCTTCAGAATTATTACAAATTGAAAATGCATTTCTTCAGGGTTGTGGCTATCAATTGCCGCTACATCATTCTCATTTTAAACCCTCTAATCCAACAGATAAAGAGTTGTTATTTGATGGACTCTGCGCTACCTTAACAGTACTTTGTAAACTGGACAACATTACAAACACCACTACTATTTCAACTGTATTTTCAAATAAAGTAAAAGAACCATTCCCTGATTTATGTAAGGTATAAAGGGGAATTTATTAATTGTATGAAGTTCGGTTTTGCTTTAAAGCATTGTATCACATTTTTAAAAATTTAAAAATCTCTTTGTTCAAGTATTTAACTAAATAATAAGAAACAAACTTAAAATTGCGCTAAAGTTTTGATTTTTAAATAATTAAAAGATAAATTTATAAATATGGGTAGCAAAAGAGAAAAATTTGCCAGTTTTGGCATCGCAACAAAAGGAATTGTTTATTTTATTATAGGAGTACTTACCACCTTGGCCGCTTTTGGGTATGGGGGAGAGAAATCGAGTTCCAAAACAGTTATAGATTTTATAGCCCAACAATCTTTTGGTAAAATATTGCTGGTGTTATTGTCTATTGGACTATTAGGGTATGTTTTTTGGCGATGGTATCAGGCATTTGCAAATCCGAACAATATTGAAAATAATGCAAAAGGTACCGTTAAACGTATCGCTTATTTTATAAGTGGTGTGTTATATGGTGCACTATCTTATATTGCCATACAAACAGTACTTGGCTCTTCTAGTGAAAACAAATCCTTTATTTCCAAAATTTTCGAGTCTGAGTATGCTATAACTATTACTATAATTGTTGGTATAGCACTTATAGGAAAAGGTATCTACGAATTTTACCAGGCCTATTCCGGTAAGTTTAAAGAAAAGGTAGAAAGCACGAGCCTTCCCGCAAAAACCCAAGGTCTTATTTTAAAGTTTGGAAAAGTAGGCTATACTTCCCGTGGTATTGTAGCTGGGCTATTAGGCTTTTTGTTTTTGAAAGCTGGATTTGCAAACAACGCAAATAAACTAAGCAAAAGTGATGCGTTTGGATTTATTGAAAATGAATTTGGAAGTCTTATTCTAGGTATTGTTTCGCTGGGATTGGTTGGGTACGGCTTGTTTATGATGGTTAAAGCAAAATATAGTAGTTTAAGTGTAGGACAGGAATCATCATAATTTTATTTTGTGCTCTGAGGTTTTATCTAGTATAGGAACAACTTGCTTATAGATTTTCTTCAGAAGATTTACTACCGTTACTGTATTTTTTTTCCAATTCGGCCTGAAATTCTTCCATGACAGGTTTTACGGTACTTTCTGGCAAATCTGCAATACGAATATACATTAATCCATCCACAGCATTGTTAAAAAGCGGATCTACATTAAACGCTACTACTTTAGCGTTTTGTTTGATATATTTTTTAATAAGAACGGGTAATCGCAGCGCACCGGGTTCTACTTCATCAATTAGCTTATCGAATTTATTAAGGTCTG
The DNA here is from genome assembly GCA_002707745.1 of Flavobacteriaceae bacterium. Classification (GTDB taxonomy): domain Bacteria; phylum Bacteroidota; class Bacteroidia; order Flavobacteriales; family Flavobacteriaceae; genus Marinirhabdus. Next base: position 5,085 of record PANU01000070.1, on the reverse strand, counting down.
CTTCGCTTTCGTCAAAAATGAAATCTTTATCGGCGTCTTTTAGCTTTACCTTGTATTCCTTTTTCGGATTTATGTATTGTGCCACGTAGGGATCGTAGTAATTCGATTTCATAAACTCAATCATTAAACTTTTACTGAATTCTGAAAACTGATTACTAATACTCACTCCACCAATTAAAAATTTGTGTTCCGGATACCGCAGGGTAGTATGAACAATACCTTTCCAAAGAAGAAATAGTGGCATAGGTCGCAATTGGTATTCTTTAATAATAAAGGCACGGCCCATTTCAATGCTCTTGCTCATCATATCGTGCAACTCTGGTTCAAAGCGAAAAAGATCCTGTAAATAAAACCCGTCAATCCCATAAGCTGCAAAAATCTTGGAGCCTAGCCCCATTCTGTAGGCACCCGCTATTTTTTTTGCTTCATTATCCCACAAAAACATGTGGTGATAATGATTATCAAATTTGTCAATATCAATAGCATTGTTGGTTCCTTCACCTACTTCACGAAAGGTGATTTCACGTAACCGCCCAATTTCTACGAGAATATTTGGTATTCTTTCGGCCGAAGCCAGAAATACTTCATAATTTTTACTCTCCAACAACCGCTTGTCTTCTGGACGAAGTGCGTCAATTTCTTTCTCGATAGCTTCTACAGAGACCGGTCCGGCAATTTTCTTCGGTAATTTGGGAAGTTTTATTGTTTTTGGCAACGTATCCAACAGTTTTTTCTTCTGAAACGGATTGGCAAGTACATACGTTTTCTTCCGCAGAAATGCTGTATAGGCCTCTAACGATTCATGTTCCTGTTGATCCTCTACTGAAATAGGATTCCCAATCCGTACTTTTAACGTGCGCTCTTTCTGGGATAATAGTTCACTGGGTAACTTTGCCGTACGCATGGTATCGCTCATTTTTGCCCAGCGGTAAAAAGATTTACTGTTTCGTCCATGAAAATAGATAGGTATCACAGGTACTTCAGCTTTTTTAATAAGCTTCATAGCAGCTGGCTCCCACGTACGGTCAATTATTATTTGTTCTTCCTTTTGCGTAGAAACTTCACCCGCAGGAAAAACTCCTAAAGGCTGGTCGCTCTTTAAGTGCTGTAATGCTGCTTTAAATGCCATCATGCTATTATGTGCCTCTTTGTGTTCTTCAAAAGGGTTTACAGGCATCACATAGGGTTTTAGTGGCATTATGCGGTGTAGTAAAAAGTTGGCAATTATTTTATAGTCTGGACGCTGTTCCAAAAGTAATTTTAGGAGTAAAATACCATCAATACCGCCCAAAGGATGGTTGGAGATGGTAATAAAAGGTCCGGTTTTTGGAATTCGTTTTAAATCTTCATCAGGAATTTCATAGGCTACTTCAAATTCTTCTAAAAGCGCATCAATAAACGCTAACCCACTTAAATGCTTATTGCGATCGTAAATTTTATTACAGGTAGAGATATTGAGCACCTTCATTACCGACCACCCCATAAGTGTACCCAAAAAGCCAAGCTTATCGACCTTTAAAGCTTTTGCAATCTCTTTTGAAGTGACTAATCCCATGTGTTTGGTGGTTGTAGCATACAAAGATAGCGAAACGCCTGCTATTCTTTCACCACCAATTGTACTGTCCCTCGGCTTTCCTGTTTTAACAAGAGTTCTTTATCTTTTAAAAGTGCCTTAACTTGTTTAGCATCAGCGTGGCGGATGGTGTATAAAATAACATTTTCATTCCAGCTTACTTTAAAAGTGCTGCGTAATTTCGCAAGTAGTGGTTCCAGGGTGTCGTATTTATTATCAATACACACTGAAAAGCTTATGGCAGAGTTTTGTATTAATTCAACTTTCATCTTATACTCATGCAACCATTTAAAAACATTTCCAATATGATCCTCCATCATAAAGTTGAAATCCAGTGAAGACAAAGAAATAAGCACCTGGTTTTTTTTCAAAATAAAGCAAGACACCATAGGTTCTAGGGTAACGCCTTTTCCTACACAGGTCCCTTTATCCAACGGATTAAGAAACGATTTTACATACAAAGGAATCTCTTTTCTTTGCAGTGGCTGAAGTGTTTTTGGGTGAATTACCGACGCTCCGTAAAAAGCCAATTCAATAGCCTCACGATAAGATATATTTTGTAACAGCGTAGTCTTGCTAAAATATCTGGGGTCTGCATTTAAAACTCCCGGGACATCTTTCCAGATAGTAACATTCTCGGCATTTAAACAATACGCAAAAATAGCAGCTGTATAATCACTCCCCTCTCTACCTAATGTTGTGGTAAAATTATTACTGCCTTCTGCGCCCAAAAAACCTTGTGTAATGGTAATTCCTTTGGCAGCAACCTGTTTTGAAATGTTTTGTTGTGTGGTCTCCCAGTCTACTTTTGCATCCCGGTAATTACCATCTGTAATTATGCAGGTACGCACATCCAGCCAGGTGTTTGTAATTCCTGTTTCGTTTAAATATGCAGAAACAATTGTTGTTGAAATAAGTTCTCCATAACAAACCACCTGGTCGTACACAAAAGCATGGTTTGTAGATTTGTTTTGTTCTAAAAACTGTGTTAGCTGAAAAACCAATTCATTCAATTTTTTGTACACCGGGTGCGATGTGTTAGGAAACAAGGCATTTAAAATAGGCAAATGAAAATCCAGTAATACTTCTTTTGAGATTTTTATGGAGGCGCTATCCTTAAAATAATTTGCCACAACCACCTCCAACGCATTGGTCATTTTTCCCATGGCCGAAATTACCACCAACAAATCCTGCTCGTCTGTTTTTTGTAGTACAGCAGCAACATTTTTAACACCCTGGGCATCTTTAACCGATGCACCTCCAAATTTGAATACTTTCATGATCACCTCCCGATAAGGCGGGAGTTTCTTTTTTTAATTATCATTTATTTTTATTTCTTCTTCCCCTAATTGTACCAGATACCAGTTTTTTAGGAACGTAGCACCACTTTTTTCATAAAAATCGATGGCATTCTGGTTCCAGTCCAGCACGACCCACTCCACCCGTTTTACTCCTTGTTGCTTGGCAAAAGTAATAACCTTATTATAAAGCAGGGTTCCTATGCCTTTGCTTCGGTATTCTTTTTTTACAATTAAGTCTTCCAAATGTACGGTACGCCCTTTCCAGGTTGAAAATCGGAAATATACCAATGCCATGCCAACAATTTCTGCTTCAAATTCGGCTACAAAACACGTAAACAGGTTCTTTTTGAACCCTTCAACTTCTAAATCTGTAACCGTAACTTCCACCGCATTGGGTTCTTTTTCAAAGACGGCCAGTTCTTTAATAAGTTGCAAGACCTGGGGCATATCTTTTTTTTCGGCATTTCGAATGTTTACCTCCATACGTTTGTTTTGATACACAAATATCGGTGGTATTTCTTAAAAATCCCGATATTTGCGGTAAATCTAAGCACTACGCGGTATCATGGCAAAGCAGAATCAAACACTAGGCGAATTTATTATTGAAAACCAGGAAGAGTTCAAGTACTCCTCTGGTGAGCTTTCGCGGCTAATTAATTCAATACGTCTGGCTGCAAAAGTGGTAAACCACGAAGTTAACAAAGCCGGATTGGTAGATATTTTAGGTGCTGCCGGTGAAACCAACGTTCAGGGAGAAGACCAACAGAAACTGGATGTGTACGCAAATGAAATTTTTATAAAAACGCTTACCAATCGTGAAATAGTTTGCGGTATTGCCAGTGAAGAAGAGGACGATTACATTACAATAACGGGACGCAATAAAAAGAACGACAATAAATATATAGTCCTCATGGACCCCCTGGATGGCTCTTCCAATATTGATGTAAATGTTTCGGTAGGTACTATTTTTTCAATTTACAGAAGAGTTACCCCTACAGGTACTCCTGTAACGATAGAAGATTTTCTTCAGCCTGGAAAAAATCAGGTTGCTGCAGGATATATTGTATACGGGACTTCTACTATGATTGTATATTCTACTGGTCACGGTGTAAATGGTTTTACTCTTAATCCTGCAATTGGAACATATTACCTGTCCCATCCAAACATGAAATATCCTGAAGACGGGAACATCTATTCGGTTAACGAGGGGAATTATGTACATTTTCCGCAAGGCGTTAAAGACTACATAAAATATTGCCAGAAAGAAGAAGACAACCGCCCTTATTCTGCAAGATACATAGGTTCTCTGGTGTCAGATTTTCATCGAAATATGATAAAAGGCGGAATTTATATTTATCCTAACACTGCTAAAGATCCAGATGGAAAACTTCGTTTGTTATACGAATGTAACCCAATGGCGTATTTAGCGGAGCAAGCAGGAGGGAGTGCCAGCAATGGTTTTGAGCGCATTTTAGACATCCAGCCTACAACGTTGCACCAACGCGTACCTTTTTTCTGCGGAAGTAAAAATATGGTTGCAAAGGCAGAAGAATTTATGCATAATTCCTAGATTTTGGCGAAGAAAAAAATAGTTTTAAAGGGGTTTGTACATACAAAAAAAGCCCTTCGACAGTATCGAAAAGGCTCTTCTTAACACTTAAAATAAAAATTATTTTTTATTTAATAGATACCGGTAATCTTCCATATCCAGACCCCCGCTGTAAATTTCAACAGATCTTTTAATGAGTTTTTGAGCCAACTCTGCAGTATAACCCAGTCCTATTGCATATTTTTCAATTAAAAACCGCTCGTGATCATCTATTTCGTGATCGGCAAAAATCATTTCAAAAAGATCGTGCATGCGTTCCAATCTTCGGTCTGCATCATTTGGCGGATTAATAGGATATTTTGTTGGGTTTTTTAGTACTGCTTCGTATTCACTTTCGTCAATATCAAGTTTTTTAGCAAAACGGCGTAGCATTTTTTCTTCTTCAGCATTTAGCTCCCCATTGATGGCAGCCATGTTAGCAATAGAGGCAAAGTGACCCAGGTTTCTTTTGTGTGCTCCACTCTCAAATAAATCTGTAAACGACATAGTTCTAATATTAGACTACAAATATAATCTAAGTCCTAAAAATTTCCGAAGAAAGCAACAGAATCTTTTTTGTGAACATTTAAAAAAGTACAGTCATTAAACTTTTCTTAATTCTG